>JALONI010000146.1 GCA_025455015.1 Cyclobacteriaceae bacterium
ATACGGCAAGTACTTGTTGGCCCAAAAGGGCAAGAAAAACTACTACCTGCTAAAAGCCGAATAGGCAAGCCCTGAACATGGCCGCGCCTTTTACCCACCGGCTACGTGTGCACCCCGCAGACATTGATGACTTGGGCCATGTGAACAATGTGGTGTATGTGCGCTGGGTGCAAGAGGTGGCCACCGCCCACTGGCTGGCCAATTCCACCCCTGCGCTGCGCAGCCAATTTGCGTGGGTGGTTCTTCGCCATGAGATCGACTATCGCGCTCCCGTGTACCTGGGCGATGCCCTGCACGGGCAAACATGGGTGGGCAAGGCTGAAGGCGCCCGCTTCGAACGGTTTGTACACCTCTTCAAAAAAGAGGTGTTGGTGGCCGAAGCCAAAACCTGGTGGTGTTTGCTGGATGCAAATTCCGGGAAACCGAAGCGCATCACACCCGACATGGAGCAACGGCTGGCACTGGGGGCATAGCCGCGCTCAGTTTTTGAGTATCGTAAACTCTACGCGCCTGTTTAGCCTGCGCGACTCTTCCGAATCGCCACTGGCTATGGGCTTGCTGCCGCCATAACCTTTGCCCCGGATGCGCCTGGCACCGATGCCCTTGGACGTGAGGTAGCGTTTCACGGTTTCCACGCGGTCTTTGGAGAGCTGCAGGTTTTTCCTGGGGTCGCCCCGGTTGTCCGTGTGGCCATGCAATTCAATCTCCACTTTTGGATTGGTTTTCAAGAACTCCGCCACCACGTCCAACTCAGGGTATGACTCGGGCAACAACTCCGTGGTGCTGATTTTGAAAAGCAGGCTCTTCAGGTTCACCGTAGTGCCCACCGCAATGGGCTGTAGCCGGAAGTTGAGTTCCAGGGCTTCCATCTCATACGTGTGGATGTCCAGCTGCTCCAGGGTGTTGACATGGCCGGGGGCCGAAACCTGAATGGAATAAACATCGGTGGAAGGTACCGTGAGGGCATACTGGCCTTCTTTGTTGGTGGTGACACTATACACTTTTGACGACTTGAATACGATGGTGGCCATGAGCGGTTCGGCTGTGGCCGTGCTTTGCACGCGGCCCGAAAGCCGAACGACCTTGTTTGTTTGTCCCGGCTCGCGCGTGATCTCCATCATGCGGATGGCGGTATCGGGTGGCTGCGAGGCCATTGGCGGAAGCGAATCATAGTAGCTTTTGATATCGCCATAGCCATCGCTGTTGCGGGTAGAGGTGTAGAGCGAAAATCCGCGTAACGGATAGGTTTGATAGTACAACTCACGCGCTTCGCTGTTGATGCGCGACCCCATGTTTACGGGCGCGCTCCACCGGACCCAGGAGTCGTCCAGCCGCTCGGCATAGTACACGTCAAAACTGCCATAGCCCCTGCGGCCGTTGGTGGCAAAATAGAGCATCTTGGTGTCGGCACTCAGCGAGGGTGAGAGCTCTTGAAACGGTGTGTTGATTTGCCGGCCCAAACTTCGGGGTTCGCTCCAGCGGCCATTTTGAAAAAAGGTGACATACAGGTCTTCGGCCCCCACCGTGGCATACGACTCGGCCGCAAAGACAAAAACAGTTTGGTCTGCATTGAATGAGCCGCTCAACATCGCTTCGCGGTTTAAAAAGTAGGGTATCGTAATGTTCACGGGCCTCCCCCACCCTTCGCCCGCGCGCTTCGACACGGCTATGCCTTGGCTGGAGGCCGCTGCCCCGGCTGCGCCATAGTGCCCCAGCAAATAAAGACTTTCGCCATCGGCACTCAAAGCGCCTGCTGCGTTGTAACCCCGGTCGTTGATGACGGAGCCACCGTGCACGGGAGCCGACCACTGGTCGCCCATGCGCACACAAAACCAGATATCACCGGGATCTTTTTTGCCCCCCACGTTAAGGGGATGATTCGCAATCGTAAAGTATAAGACCCTGCCATCGGGGGCCAGCAGTGGAGCCTGCTCATCATATTCGGAATTGACAGAAGCGTACGGATCGACTTTTTGAGCGGACAAGCGGGCGCCAATCAAACACAAGGCGAGGGCAATCAACCATTTCATCGTTCAAAGATACAGACTGGCGGCTATTTGCGCGTGTACATTCATCGACTCACCCATCTGTTTGCCTTCATCACAAACCGCCAGGGCAGATGCGCATCGTGGCCGGCATAGTCGATGCCGATGCGCTTGCGGGCCAGCGTTTGTCCGTGCCACCCATCGTCTTCGAGCCATACGGTGTTTGCGGTGAGCGCGATGCCGTTGAGCGCGGTGGTAAGGCCCATGGCTTTGGTCAGCTTGCCCGGCCCCGAGGTAATGCGGTCGAGCGGGCTGCCGGTTCGGGCCATCATTACGTCTTCGCCCGCGCAGGGCTCCAACGCACGGATAAGCACGGCCTCGGCATAGCCCGCACGGTGGGTGACCACGTTGAACAGGTGATGAATGCCGTAGCAGAGATAGATGTAGGCCACCCCGCCTTGGCCAAACATCACCTCATTTCGCGGGGTCATGCCGCGGTAGGCGTGGCATCCCCGCTCGCGGTACGAATAAGCCTCCGTTTCCACGATGATGCCGCTTGTTAATTGTTTGTTAAGGCCCGTTACCAATCGCTTTCCCACCAGGTGGCGGGCAATGTCCGTAACGTTCTCATTCTGATAATATTCAACGGGAAGCTTCATATAAATGGGCAGCCGGTTGCCCGCGGTGGTTGTCAGGTTTTTTTGTCTACTGATCTTGTAGGTTTTTAAACGGATAAAACTCTTCTATTTTTGCCGCACTCGATTGAAAACCAAACCAACTAAATAATACACATATGATCAAAAAAATGCTGGTCGTGCTTTTCGTAGCCGCTGTCGGTATGGCGGAAGCACAAGTACAAACGCCCCAACCCAGTCCGGCTGCTTCGGTCTCTACCGTGGTAGGCTTAACGGATGTGAAGGTTGATTATTTTCGTCCGCGTGTGCGCGGCCGGAAGGTATTTGGAGAAAAAGATGTGATGCATCCGCATGGCCAAATCTGGCGCACGGGTGCCAACTCGGGCACGCGCATTTCCTTTTCGGATGAGGTGACCGTGGAAGGCACGAAGGTGCCGAAGGGAGAATACCTGATCTTTTCGTGGCCAGGTGCTACCGAGTGGACCTTGGCACTGTACAAGGATTTGTCCATCGGTGGCAATACGGATGGCTACAAGGCCGAAAACGAAGTGGCCAAGTTCAAAGTGAAGCCGACTAAATTAGCGGAGAAGGTGG
>JALONI010000147.1 GCA_025455015.1 Cyclobacteriaceae bacterium
TGTTCCTGAAAAACTTTGCCGACTTCGAGCGGATGAACAAGGCCTACGAGGCATTTTTTGGCGACCACAAACCGGCCCGATCCACCGTGGAAGTAAGCCGCCTGCCCAAAGAGGCATTGGTGGAAATCGAATGCATTGCCGAAGTGACAAAAAGCTAAGCGGCTGCTGATCCATGGCGGCCCTTGAGGAACCGTTGGTTGCTCCCAAACCTGCGGTGGACACGGACGTGCTGGCCTCGATCGACCCACAGTCGCTGGAGGATGGCTACATCTACGTGCATTGCCACTATGCAGATGCGCAGCGTGACATGCTCATCCGGATTTGGCGCACCACCTACCTGTTCGACCAACACTCCAACGCCCGCGCGCACCTGGTGCATGCCGAAAATATTTCGTATGCGCCCGTGTGGACATGGATACCGGACAACAAGCCGTTTCGGTTTCTGTTGATTTTCACTTCGCTGCCAAAATCATGCACCGTGTTTGACCTGATCGAGCAAATACCACAGCCGGGTGGTTTTGAAGTACGAAACATCCACCGTAACGAACGGGATGTTTACCACGTACCCATCTGACGGAAGGCGTGGCCGTCAATCGCGATACCATTTGATGGAGCGTGAAAAATACATCATGGCGGCCACGATCAGAAACAACCCCACACTGCCGATGAGCAACGAGTAGTCCTGCGCCTGCACAATCACAAAAATAAACCCATAAAACACGCACATCAAGGCGGAGAAAAGCACCACCAAGGGGCGCTTCTGCAAGAACGTAACCGCATACAACCCCACCAACGTAATCGTGCTCACGGAAGCGATGGCGTAGGCGCGGTCAAACCCGAAATGTTCGGAAATGGAAAGAAGAAGCGTGTAGTAGATGATCAGCGCGAAGCCGATCAAAATGTATTGGAACGGATGGATGCGCACCTTGCCGGCTATCTCAACCAAAAACAGCGCAGTGAAGGCCAGAATAATAATCAACTGACCATACTTGGCAGTTCGGATGCTTTTCTGGTACTGATCGGCAGGCAGATCCAACCGCACGCCAAACGAGGAGCCACCCAAATGTTGTTCCTGGTTTAGCCATTGCTGCGCAAACGGCCGATTGAACGAGAGCACCTTCCAGCGGGCGGAGAAATCCGTGTCTGTGATCTCGGGCTCTTGCGCGGGAAGCAACGACCCCTCAAAACTGGGCGATGACCATTTCCCGGTCATCTGCACTTCAGTGGTTTTGCCCACGGGCACGAAGTAGAGTGTTTCGCTGCCTTTCAACTGCAGTTGCATCGTAAGTGTGTCAAATACATCGCTTTTCGACTGCCACCCCAGCGCAGTGCTCACCCCCTGCATCGATGAATGCTGCCCGTCAGCCTGTGACGAATACAGGGTTACGCCAATACTGTTGATGGGTTCGGAGGGATACGTTTTGGCAGCACTTTCAATAACGGGGTTTTCACTGATGCCGCGTAAATCGCTGATGCCCGTGACCAGCGCAGCCTCTTTCCAGTGCACTTGGCCGTCCGGTATGTTCCAACGGCTAAAGTCGGGCGTGCCAAAAGTGGCTTTCATTTCCACCTGCGCATCATAGACCACGGCATCAAAAATGCCGCGGTGGCGTACGTGTGGCTGAAGCGAACTTGAAACCAGCAGCCACTCCGGGAGGAAGTAGGCGCGCTGCACCGTTTCGGACACCTCCTCCACCAATATCCCTTTTTCCCACCGCTTGGTTTTCTCAATGTGGGTAAAGGGCACTACCAGCACCGGCCCCACCAACGTTTGGCTGTGCGCCCATTTGGATGATATCTCGCTGACGACCTCGCGTGAGCGGGCTTGGCGTTCTTCCATCAACGACTGTATCCAGGCAGACGGGATCAACAGCAGTAAGATCAAGAAACCGATGGATAGCAGCTTGATCATGACCGACTCTTTGAGCCAGGTGTTAAATCGATCAACCAAAGAAGGTGAAGGGTCCATAAGCAGGGTTATTTTCGTTGTGTTTTTACGACTTCTTCCAGGGCATCCAAATGCTTTTTGAAGGCGTTGCGCCCCTTGTCGGTGGCCTTGTAGCGCGTGTTGGGCTTTCGGTCGATAAAGCTCTTGTGAATGCCAATGTACTTCTCACGCTCCAGCGCCTTGAGGTGGGTAGCCAGGTTGCCATCGGTGGTCTGCAACAACGCACGCAACTCAGTAAAGTCGTACGAGTCATTGGCCACCAGTACACCCATGATCTGCAAGCGCGTTCGGTGTTCCAGCAGTTTGTCCAGTTGGTCGAAGGGATTCTTCATCGGTCGTACTTGCGGTACATGAGCAGGCCATAAAAAATATGCAAGGCCCCAAAGCCGATGGCCCAAAACAGCAGGCCGTAGCCCGGAAGCAACGCGGATAGCAAGCCCAAAACCAATTCGCAATACGCCAGGTAGCGTATTTCGTCAAAGAGGTTGGCACTGGCATTCATCAGGGCCAACCCATAAAAGAGCAGCAGCGAGGAGGAAATGATGCCATAGTACCCGCGGGAGAGCAAAATAGCGGTGAACAAGCCACCCGCCACCAGGGGGATCAGCAGGTTGACGAGTAGTTTTTTGGTCGCGTTGTTCCACAGCGTCTCGCCCGAGCGCTTGGCTTTACGCCAACTCAGGTACAAACCGGTGGACAGCGAGAGGCCGAGCACCAGCACGGCTACGCCCGCCAGGTGGTACACAGCCGAGGGATGTTGGATGTAAAAAGCAACCGTGCGCGAAAAATCGCCTTGGTAGATTTGCTGATACGCGTAGGCCGCACCGGCCAAGGCATAGACGCCCGCCAAAATGCCCGACAGGCCGCTGAGCGAGATAAATTTGGTGGAACGCTCCATCAGGTTGCGCACCGAAGCCAGATCGTCTTGAATCGTTTGATTTTGCATGTTGCAAAAGTACTTTTAATTTAAAAGTAAAACGTATGAACGTCCCTGCGAGTTGCTTTTTTTCTTCTTTTTCCAAAATCGCAGATAAGAAGTTGGCCGATTTAGGCAGATGCACTAATATTGCAGCCCATTTCGTTCCGGATTACAATCCTCCTTAGCTCAGCTGGTTAGAGCACCTGACTGTTAATCAGGGGGTCCTTGGTTCAAGCCCAAGAGGAGGAGCCACCAAAAGCCCCGCACCCGCGGGGCTTTTTTGTGTAGGCAGGGCGCGCTTTACATCTGATTGGCTTTCAAATGCATGACTATCAG
>JALONI010000094.1 GCA_025455015.1 Cyclobacteriaceae bacterium
GCTCCGGAGGAGCGCCACATGGGTAGAGACATTCGCGCAACCGAATCTAATCCCGTAGGGATGGAATTCGCAAAGGCATCACAAAAAAGATGTTGACGACCAAAGCATGCACCGCCTGACGCGCCATGCGTGGCAGTAATTTGGGTGTGGTACCCACATGCCTAACGGCATTGGAGGAGCGCCACATGGGTAGAAACATTCGCGCAACCGAATCCAATCCCGTAGGGATGGAATGTGACCCCATCGCATTCCCCAAGGCATCACAAAAAGATGTTGACGACCAAAGCATGCACCGCCTGACGCGCCATGCATGGCAGCATATTGGGTGTGGTACCACATGCCTAACGGCATTGGCATAGCTCCGGAGGAGTGCCACATGGGTAGAGACATTCGCCTCCGCGGGTTCTTTTTGAATATCATCGGCACCGGGCACTCGTTTAACCCGCCACGCGCAGCTTCAATTTCTTGGTTAGTTCCTCCACGGAGTTTTTGAAGTTGGGATCCGTCTTCATCATGTCCTCCACACTTTCCAGGGCGTGGATCACCGTGCTGTGGTCGCGCCCGCCAAAGTTGGATCCAATCAGCGCCAACGTCAACTGCGTGTAGCGCTTGCAGAAATACATGGCCACCTGCCGCGGTATCACAATCTCGCGTTTCTTGATTTTGCCCTTCATGGCCTCCAATTCTACCTTAAAAAAATCGGCCACTGTTTTCTGAATAAAATCCACGCTTACGTCCGACTGGATTTCTTTCACAATGTTTTTCAACACCTCTTTGGCCAAATCGAGGTCAATTTCTTTTTTCAACAGCGTGGCGTGGAAGATGAGCGAGTTGAGCACGCCTTCCATGTCGCGCAAATTCGTGTCTACGCTCAGCGCCAGGTATTCGGCTACATCGGTGGGGATGTCAATGCCGTCTGACTTCATCTTGTTGTGGATGATGGCCAGCTTGGTTTCAAAGTCAGGTTCCTGTAAATCGGCCGTCAGACCCCACTTGAAGCGCGACAGCAGCCGCTCCTGAAATCCCTTCAGGTCACGCGGGGGGCAATCGCTGGTCATGATGATCTGCTTACCCGACTGGTGCAACTGGTTAAAGATGTGAAAGAACATCTCCTGTGTTTTCTCGCGGCCGGCCAAAAACTGCACATCGTCCAGGATGAGCAAGTCCACTTGCAGGTAGTAGTTCTGGAACTCCTGAATCTTGTTGTTCTGAAGAGCGTTCAAGAACTGGCTGGTGAAGTCGTTTTGGTCTACGTACAAAACGATTTTCTCGGGTAAGCTCTTTTTGATCTCGTTGCCGATGGCTTGCACCAGGTGCGTCTTGCCTACGCCCACGCCTCCGTACAGCATGAGGGGATTAAAGGACGTGACACCCGGCTTCTTGGACACCGCCAAGCCGGCCGAGCGTGCCAGCCGATTGCAATCGCCCTCCACAAAATTATCGAACCGATAAGCCGGGTTCAGCCGCGAGTTGACCGTTAGCGGGTTGAGTGCTTTGAATGAAAAGGGTGAATACTCATCGCCCCCTCCGGCCACGTGCTGCAAATTGTTGCGTTTAAACCCGGTGCCGTTTGGGTAGTTCACCATGAGCGGGGGGTTGCGCTGGTTGCCGCTGTCCACAATCACCGAGTATTCCAACCGGCCGTTCTCGCCCAGCACTTGCACAATGGCTTTTTTGAGCACCGGCACGTAGTGTTCTTCCAGCCATTCGTAAAAAAATTGCGATGGTACTTGTATCGTGAGTACATCGCCCTCGGCACGAACGGGAACAATCGGTTTAAACCACGTGATGAAATTTTGCTCGTCTACATTTTGTCTTATTACCTCCAGACAGCGGTCCCAAACAGTAGATGCGTTTATATCCATTCCAAAAAAGAAGCTAAGTCGACCGTAAAAGCCCTCCGTTTTTTTGAGGGGGAGACAAAGGTGTAAAAATTCAGGAAAAGAAAAAGAAACGGGACGAATGAAAATTTTTTAAAAATTTTTTTCAGCCCTTGCATTTTAACGAGGCAAGCAAAAGAAGCATTTCGGCCTGTTCATTTTTTTCACTATAACGAAAACCATCAGAACCGGGCCTCGACCCAAGTGACGCGCTGCTTCACCCCCTCCGAAAAGAATGCTTTTTTGTGGGTCATCGATCCCCGATTCGTTGGAGCGGGCGCATAGATAGTGCTTTTGCAGGCATTGGGCCGGGGGCAAGGAAAGGGTGCACGCGCATGCATCGTCTTGGCAAGTCAACATAACTAAATGGCGTGACGCGGCCACTGACGGGCGAAAAAAGTACGCGGGTCAATCAACCCCGCAAGGCCCTGCTCGTTGGTTTTGTGCGGTTTCAAGACAAAAGTTGCCTGGCAGAGGTTGTATAAATGCTCATGAAGGTTGAATTTGAACCGTTTTCGGTACGCTACCTTTGCCGCCATCCATGACCGCTAATTCTTTTTTTTCCGCTGCCACCAAAGCTGACTGGCAAACTGCAGCCCAGGCCGAACTGGGCCAAGGCAATGAGTTGAAATCGCTTGATTTTGACCGCGATGGCGTGGCCCTTGAGCCTTTTTACGCGGCACACGATGTTCCCGCGGCCATCCTCCCATTGTTATCGCCTTCGGGCAACACCTTTTTGGGCGCGCGCGCCTGGTACTACGCGCCCCGCATTTTAGTAACAGACGCGCGCACGGCCAATGCCCAGGCGCTCGCCTGGCTGCAAGCCGGTGCCGATGCCATTTTTTTTGAAGTGCCTGCGGCCGTGGAGCCCGCAGTGCTGTTACAAGACATTCAATGGCCGTATTGTGCGATCTATTTTGAGTTTAAAACCACGTCTGTGGCTTTTGCCGAGCGGCTGGCCGCTTATTTGAAAGCGTTGCCCGCTGCGCCCGCACAAATCACGGGGGCATTTTTCTGGCCAGCACTACCCGCCCAAGCGGCTTCCCTGGCGCAGCTTTTTGCTGATTATCCTAACCTCAAAACCGTGGGGCTGGCGCTGCCACCGGGCGCTTTCGCGGAGGGCGCAGCCTCCACCTTGCAAGCGTGCCGGCAGGTGCTTGAGTCGGTACCGGCCGCTGAAAAAAAAACAGTCGCCCGTCAGTTCGCTTTTTCGCTTTCGTTGGGTGCCGATTTTTTTTCGTCTGTGGCGCGGGTGCGCGCGTGGCGGCTGGTGGCGCGGGCAGCCCTTGCTGCCGACCCCGTGATTCACGCCTGTTCGCCTGCGTGGGTACATGAAAAGTACGAGCCGCACGGCAACTTGCTCAAGGGCACCACCACCGCTTTGGCCGCCATCGTGGGCGGCTGCGATGTGCTGACCATCGAGCCGGCACACCCCACAGCCCTCGAACAGCGCATGGCCATCAACACTTCGCTGCTGCTGCGCGAGGAAGCGCACCTTCACCGCACGGCCGACCCACTGGCCGGTTCATACTTCGTGGAAACGTATGTACAAAAACTGGCCGATGCCGTGGCGCAAAAACTCGGCCTTGACGTTGCGGCCGGCTTGGGTGTGGCGGCATCCGCGAGCGCGGGGGAGTCGTGGAAATCCCCGGAAGGGATTCTGATCCCGCCCCAACTGGAGCCACAGCGCTTCGGGTTGGAAAAATTCTCAGCCGGTGTAACCCCGTTCTTGCGCGGGCCTTATGCGACCATGTACACCGTGCGGCCATGGACGATCCGCCAATATGCGGGCTTCTCCACCGCCCAAGAATCCAACGCTTTTTACAGGCGCAACCTGGCAGCCGGACAAAAGGGCTTGTCGGTGGCATTTGATTTGGCCACGCACCGCGGCTATGACTCCGACCACCCACGCGTGACGGGCGATGTGGGCAAGGCCGGGGTGGCCATCGACTCGGTGCTGGATATGAAGGCGCTGTTTGACCAAATACCGCTGGATCAGATGTCGGTATCGATGACCATGAACGGGGCCGTCATTCCCATCATGGCGTTTTACATTGTGGCCGCAGAAGAAAGTGGCGTAAAACCACAGCAACTGACGGGCACCATTCAAAACGATATCCTGAAAGAATTTATGGTGCGCAATACGTACATCTATCCACCCGGCCCTTCCATGCGCATTGTGGCGGATATCTTCGCGTACTGCGCGCGCCACATGCCCAGGTTCAACAGCATCAGCATCAGCGGCTATCACATGCACGAAGCGGGCGCACCTGCACATATCGAGCTGGCCTACACGCTGGCCGATGGTTTGGAGTATTTAAAAGCAGGCGTGGCTGCCGGCATCGCTATTGACGATTTTGCCCCCCGCTTATCGTTTTTCTGGGGCATTGGCATGAATCTGTTTATGGAAGTAGCCAAGATGCGGGCAGCACGTGTGCTGTGGGCCCAACTGGTAGAGCGCTTTGAGCCAACAAATCCAAAGTCGATGGCCTTGCGCACACACTGCCAAACATCGGGTTGGAGCCTGACCGAACAAGATCCTTACACCAACGTGATGCGCACATGCCTGGAAGCGATGGCAGCCGCACTCGGAGGTACGCAATCGCTGCACACCAACTCGCTGGATGAGGCCATTGCGCTGCCCACCGACTACTCCGCACGCATTGCGCGCAACACACAACTGTATCTTCAAAAAGAAACGGGCATCACCTCGGTGGTTGACCCGCTCGGGGGTTCGTACTATGTCGAATACCTGACCGCCCAACTGATTGAAAAAGCATCCGTCTTGATGCACGAGGTGGAGCAACTGGGCGGTATGACAAAAGCCATTGAAGCGGGCATCCCCAAAATGCGCATCGAAGAAGCCGCTGCGGCCAAACAAGCCCGCATCGACTCCAGCGAAGATGTGATTGTGGGTGTGAACCGCTACCGCGCCACAGACGAAACCACCCTGGAGTTGCTGGAGGTGGACAATGCCGCGGTGCGCCACGAACAGATGGAGCGATTGGCACAACTGAAACACAGCCGCGACACAGGCCGAGTAACCCAAGCACTGGATGCCCTGACACAAGCCGCCCGCAGCGGCCAGGGAAATTTACTCGCCTTGGCGGTGGAGGCCGCCCGGGTACGGGCCACGTTGGGCGAAATTTCGGATGCCATGGAAAAAGCCTTTGGCCGATATCAGGCTACGATCAAATCCATTTCAGGCGTATATTCGGGTGCAATGAAGCAGTCAAAAGAAGTTGCCGAAGTGCGCACCCTGTCCGATGCCTTTGCTGCATGGGATGGACGCAGGCCGCGCATCTTGATTGCCAAGATGGGACAGGATGGCCACGACCGCGGGGCGAAAGTAATCGCCACCGGTTTTGCCGACCTGGGGTTCGATGTGGACATCGGGCCGCTGTTCCAGACTCCGGCCGAAGTAGCCAAGCAAGCCGTGGAAAACGATGTGCATGTGATTGGCGCTTCCAGTTTGGCAGGCGGCCACAAGACGTTGATACCGCAACTAGTAGAGGAACTCAATGCCCTGGGCCGATCCGACATCATGGTGGTGGCCGGTGGCGTGGTGCCCAGGCAGGACTATGATTTTCTGTTTGCGCATGGCGTGGCCGATGTTTTTGGCCCCGGCACTCCGGTAACCACCTCCGCGAAAGCGATCTTGAAGAAACTCATGCCCTGATGGCAACGGCAGCATAAGCGCCACTCCCCCCGCATGACCGCGCGATCAAACCGCTAGCCCAGGGCCCGTGGGCGCGCACCGCACGTCAATTTTCCCTAACTTTAGCCTTCTTCAAAACCCCCACCCCATGAAGCAGCGTGTCTTTCTTTGGTTGATGTTGACCGTCTTCGCGTTTCCTGCCTCCGCGCAAAGCAAAAACGACAAAGCCCTGATGAGCGTGGAAGAAAAATACGAGGCAGGTAACTACCCCGGGGCGATCAAAGCCCTGGAGAAGTTTAAGAAAAAAACCTTTAAGAAGCTGGGGCAGATGAACCCGTACACGCCCGTGTACTACGTGTATTTGGCCAAGTACCAGTTGAGTTCGGGCTACATCCAGGAGTTTGAATCCAATGCACAGATGGCCATCACCAGCAGTGCCACGGTAAACAAACCGACCAGTCAGAAGCACGCCATTGTGCTGATGGATTTGGCTCACCTGCACGCCCGCAACCAATCGTACAAACAAGCAGCCGAACTGCTGGAAGAAGGCCAAAAGATATTGGTGGACAACGCACTGGTCACCGAAGAACTGAAGGCGCGGTATGACGTAGACAAAGCCGAGATCTTGGCGGGCCAAGGCTACTACAACGAAGCATTGGAACTGCTCAACGCCCGCGAAGAGTACTACGTGCGCAGGGCCGTAAAGCAAGAGAGCTATGTGGACGACAAAGGTGCCTTGAAAACCCGCAGGCTCACCGAGCCCGAACAGCTACAACGCTTCAATGAATATGCGCGGGTGCTCACACTGCTGGGCAAAACATTGGGCGATCGCGGAGACCAGCAGAAATCCGATGAGTACTTTAGTCGGGCCAATGACTGGATCGAAAAGAACCTGGGCAGCACCAGTACGGCCGCTATCAAAAACCGTTTGTACCTGGCCAACTCGTTGGTGGAATACGGAGTGACCAACGCACGGGATACAGACTATGGCAAGCTACTCAACTCACTAAAAGCGCGACACGCGCCAGCCCATTTCCTGGGTATGGAGATTTACACGGGCTATATGAAGCAATTGATTCGAGAGGAAGCCAGCTCCGCCAAATATCAAAATGTAAAACTCGAATTTGAGAAAGTGGTAAAAAAGGCCTACCAGGAAAATAGCATCCACCGCATTCGGCTAAAAGCAGCCGAGTTTGACGCTCGTCTGGACAAAGCCAAAACCAAAAAACTGGAGGGCGAGGCCATTGCGCTCATGAGCGCCCCGGGTCTCCCGCGGAATAACCCCACCACCATTGAGCTGCTCAAGTTTTTGTATGGCCTGTCGCTCTACAGCAAAAACTACGTCAATGCCGAAAAGTACCTGAATGACGTTATTGACGTGAAGAAAAACCTGTATGGCGAAGAGGCTCCGCTGACGCATTTGGCGCGAGCGCTCTTGGCCAATTACTACCTTGACTACACCAATAAAATAGCCGAAGCTGTTAAGATTTATGCAGACAGCTACACCAACGTACTAGCCGCTCAGATAGGGCCGTGGCAAAATGACCACTTGGATATCCTCAACCACATGGCCGTGATGTACGAACTTACCGACAACTACCAACAAGCCGTACGCGTACTCGAACAAGCCGAAAATGTGGCCCGTGCCAAGTACGATAACGAAGACCGTCTTTTTGCCGAAGAGCTGACCAACAATGCCCGGCTGTTCATCAAAATTGGTGAGTATGAAAAAGCCGAAGAAAAACTAAAACTGGCGGCCCGGATCATGGATCTCAAAAAAAATGATGAATACAAAGAAATCCTGATCGGGGTCATTGAAACACAAGCGGTGCTGTACGGCATCAAAGGCCAGTTCAGCGAGGCGGAAGATGAACTGGATAGGTCGAAGCGCATCATTCGCAAAGCCGATCGGCTGATTAATATTGACGAACAGGCCACTGCCCGCGAGCTATCCAGCCTGCTTATTCAACTGGGCAAATACACACGTACAGAGCTAATACTCAACACCCTCATTGCCGACTATGAGCGGCTTTATGGAAAAACCTCACTGCGCCTCATAGAACCACTGGTCAACAAAGGCAAACTGATGCTGGCCAAGGGCGACTACACCGAAGCCGAACGCCTGGCTCAACGCGCCAACCAAATTGCCGTGACGGTGTACAAAGAAAGCTCCACTAAAACCGCTCCTACCCAAAAACTGCTGAGCGACATTGACTACGCCATTGGCGACTATGACAATGCCGAGCGCAACATCGCAAAGGCGGCCAAGGCATTTGAAACCCAGTTTGGCCGCCAGCATGTGGAGACCGCCCGGGCGCTTTCCCAACTGTCGCTGATAAAGTTCTACAAAAACGACAACAAAAAGGAGGTTGAGAAACTCATGACCGAAGCGCGGGAGACCATCGGCAAAAAACTGGGCACTGATAACCCCACGTATGCCGACATCCTGAAAAACCTGGCGGTGCTCTACATCTCGCAAAAGCGCTATCCGGACGCCTTTGGCGTGCTCACCCAGGCCGAGGGCATCTGGCGCGCCAAAACGGGCAGCAAGAATAACATCAACGCAGCCGCCATCTTTACCCTGACGGGCGATGTGTATTATCAACAAAAGAACTACACGCAGGCCGAAAAATTTTATGTGCAGGCCAAAGAGATTTATGAAACGTATTTCAGCGCCACCCATCCCGAGTATGTAAAAATTCTTTCGAAAGAAGCGCGGGTTGATTTCATGCAGCGGGACTACAAACGATCGATGAAGAACATCGAACAGGCGCTCAACACCTATGAATCGTTTATCAAGCAATTTTTCCCTGCGCTGAGCGAACGCGAAAAAGCGAAGTATTGGAATACCATACGGCCCGATTTTGAGTTTTACAACACACTGGCCTTTGGCCGGGTGGATGAGGGCGGCCGCGACCTGAGCGGCAAGGTGTACAACTACCAACTGCTCACCAAAGCCTTGCTGCTGAGCTCGTCCATCAAAATACGCGAGCGCATCCTCAACAGTAAAAACCAACCGCTCATTGACGCCTACACCAAATGGGTACAAGACAAAGAATTTCTGACCAACGCCCAGTCGATGAGTGCGCAACAACTGGCCGACAACGGCATTGACCTGAACGCGCTGGCCAACGAGATTGAAAAACTGGAACGTGAACTAAGCCAAAAATCAGAATTGTTTGGCCAGAATTTTGAAAATAAACGAATCACGTATGAGAACGTACAAAAGTCGCTGGCAAAAAACGAAGTAGCCGTGGAGATGGTGCGCTATCGCCACTTTGACCACAGCTTTACCGACTCCATCATTTACGTGGCCCTGTACGTGCGCAACGATAACGGCCGGCCTAAGGTGATTGAACTGCCGCAAGGGCACCGCATGGAAGGAGGCGCGTTTAAATACTACCGCAATTGCATCATCAGCAAAATCGAAGATGAACGCTCGTACAAGATATTCTGGGAGCCGATTGAAACGGGCGTGGGGCTATACACCACGCTGTATTTTTCGCCCGATGGCGTGTACAACCAAATCAACCTGGAGGCCATCCCCGTGCCCGGCACCGCAGGAAAATACGTGATCGACAACTCCAATATCGTGCTGGTGAACAACACCAAAGACCTCTACCTGAAGAAGCTAAAACCCAAGCAGGCACCCTCGCTCAAATCGGCCACCATGTTTGGTAACCCTACGTTTTATGTGAGCACGGTGGGTGGCGATGTGGCCCAGTTGCCCGGCACGCAAAAAGAAGTGATCGAATTACAACGCCTGCTCAAGCAAAACGGATGGGGCACGAGCGAACACGTGGAAAAATCCGCCAGCGAAGATAAAATCAAAGGGCTGGACAGCCCGAGTATTTTGCACATTGCCACGCACGGGTTCTATTCACCCGAGGTGGAGGCAGATACCGAGGGCCTGAGCGAAAACGAAGCCGAGATGACGCAAAATCCTCTCCTGAAAACCGGGTTGCTCCTGACGGGGGCAGGCGACATCCTCAACAAAACCAAATTCAACTACAATGTCGAAAACGGAATTCTGACGGCCTATGAGGCCATGAGCTTGAACTTGGACAAAACCGACCTGGTGGTGCTGAGCGCCTGCGAGACCGGCCTGGGCGAAATCGCCAATGGCGAAGGCGTGTACGGCTTGCAACGCGCCTTCCTGGTGGCCGGTGCCAAAGTGCTCATCATGAGTATGTTTAAGGTGGATGATGAAGCTACCCAAAAACTGATCAGCAGCTTCTACCGCAAGTGGATCACCACGGGCAACCAACGCCAAAGCTTCATCGAAGCGAAAAAAGAGCTGCGCGTGGACTACCCGGACCCGATTTATTGGGGCGCGTTTATGATGATCGGGTTGGAGTAAATGCCTCGGCCTGGCATCAAACACCATGAGTGTACCCGCGGGGCAAAGACAAAAGCCGTTCCTGGTGGATGACAGACAATAAAAAAACGAAGAAGGCCACGGTTTCACTGTGGCCTTCTTCGTTTTACCCAACTCCGGTGTGGTGTTACTCTTTCTGGATGGGCTGATAGTCCTTGAACGGATTGATTTGCACCTTCTCCATCAGCGCTCGGTAAGTGGGCCATTGATGGGTGTAGAAGGCATTCACTTTGTTCACCACTTCATTCATCTTATCCTCGGCATGTTTAAACACCCTGCGATCGGTGTCGTTGATCGGCTCGCGCGAGCGGCCAATATACCCCTGGGCCTGGCCCACGTACGAATAGCGGCTGGGCTCAGGGCTGCGCACAATGCCCTGGCGCTTGTCTTCTTTGCCAAGGATGTAGTCAAACAGTGCGTTGATCGAGTCTTTCATGGCCTTCGACTTATCCATGGCTTCCTTTAAGTCGGTGCGCTTGCTCTCTTTCATGCGCTTTTCATAGTCCTCGACTAATTCTTTTGACTCGCGCAGGCGCTCGGTGGCTTGGGCGGCTGCCTTGGTCAGTTTTTGCAGGTCTTTGACCATGGCGTGGCGTGCCTCCAGCACGGCCACGGGGGCGTCTATGCGCGGATCTGCCTTCACCGTAACCATCGTTGAGTCTTTGACATCGCCAAAAATCAGCCGCAGTTTGTACGTGCCCGGCAACACGGTAATCCCACCAAAGCCTCCACCGGCACCTTCGCGGGGCTTCTCGCGCGAGGGGCCGCGTTCGCTTCGCTGGTTCAAAAACCAGTTCATCCGGTGAACGCCATTTTCCTCGGGGGTCTTTTGCCGGATCGTGTTCACCAACTCGTTCTTGCCGTTGAATATCTCAATCTTCACCGAGTCGTACTTTACTTTTTTGTCGTCTTTCTTTTCTTCGGGCTTGGTTTCGGGTTTGGTCACGGCCTTGCCTTTGGCGGAGGGCTTGACCTCAGCCACAGGCTTTTCTTCCTTCTTTTCCTGAGGCTTGTTGATCAAATAGGTAATGCGCGCGCCCGTGGGCCGGTTTTGCGCTTCGTAGATGGCATCAGCATTGAAACGGGGGCCCGAAGGCTGTTGCAACGAAGCCAGGTAGGCCTCCGGGGCCGAAAAGATTTTGGCCTTGGCACTCAGCACAGAGGTGCCGGCTTTCGCGATGTCGCGCAGCGGCCGTATGTCATCCAACACCCAAATAGCGCGGCCAAAGGTGCCGATGACCAAGTCGTGTTCGCGCGGGTGGATGACCAAGTCCATCACGGGCACCCCGGCCGGAAACTCATGGGTCCAGCGCGTCCAGTTTTTACCTTCGTCAACACTTACCCACAGCCCGTTTTCGGTTCCCAAAAACAACAACTTCGGCTCCACCGGATCTTGCACTACGCACAGCGTGTAGTTGCTCTCGCCAACGTGCGTGGGTGCCACCAGGCTCTCCCACGTTTTGCCGAAGTCTTTGGTACGAAACAAGTAAGGTTTGTAGTCAAACTGTCGGTAGTTGTTTAACACCACAAAGGCTTCGCCCGCGTTGTAGCGGCTGGCTTGTATCTGCGGTATCCACCCGTTTTTCGGAGCCGCAGCCAGCGTGGCGGCTACGTTGCTCCAACTCTTGCCGCCATCTTGTGTCACTTGCACGTTGCCATCGTCCGTTCCCACCCAGATCACGCCTTCTTTGACGGGGCTGGGCGCAATGGCCAGAATGGTACAATGGTTTTCGGCACCGGTGGCATCCATGGTAATGCCTCCACTTTCGCCCTGCTTTTGCTTGTCGGGGTTGTTGGTGGTCAGGTCACCGGAAATGATCTCCCACGTGTTGCCCTTGTTGGTGGATTTGTGAACGAACTGGCTGCCGTAATAAATCGTGCTGTTGTTAAACGGATCTTGCGCCAAAGCCGAGTTCCAATTGAACCGAAGCCGCTGGTTGGGGTTGGGGTGCGTAGGTTTGATAAATTGGGTGTAGCCTGTTTCCAAGTCAAAGCGGCCCAAGTTGCCACCTTGCGACATGGCATA
>JALONI010000021.1 GCA_025455015.1 Cyclobacteriaceae bacterium
CCTTTTGGTACCAAGTTGGGCGCAGCCGCGGTATTGGAGGCATTCAAAAATTAACCATTACTAGCGACAACTTCCAAACGCAATAATCCCGTGGGCATTCGCATATTGATTTTACTTTCTTTTGCCTGCCTGGGTAGCCACGCCCAACGAAGCATCACGTCCCAACATCAGTTTTGGATGGGCTATATGACCTCGTTGAAACTGAACGGAGCCTACTCTTGGTGGAACGATGTGCATTGGGTGCCGGGCGGATTTTTCTTAGGCCGCACGGGATTGACGCGGCTGGTGCGCCCTTGGCAGTTTACGGCAGGTTATGCGTATGGTCGTCTGCCCGTTTCCACCATCACCCACGGCCTGCCGCGAACCGAACACCGCCCTTGGGCACAAGCGCAGGCGGTGATGCCACTGGCCCGGTCGCTGGTGTTTGTGACCCGCGTTCGATACGATGCACGCTTCCGGCAAGAGGTACGCCAGAGCGAATTGCTCAAGTCCTACTCGCTCACGCATCGGCTGCGGTGGATGGTCACTTGCCGAAAATTTCTTTTTGCGGACAAGAACCGTGATTGGAAGCCCTTCGTAGCCTTGAGTAATGAGGTGTTGCTCAACGTTGGCCCGCGCGCCTCAAGATTCGATCAGAACAGGGTTTTACTGATGGTGGGCGCCCAGCGCGAGGGCATCCAACTGCAACTTGGGTATATGAATCGGTTCGTCAAAACCGGGGTCGATCGCTTCGTACAAAATCACATGGCGGTTGTCTGGATCACACACGCATTTGTTTGGAAAAAATCACCTCGCGAAATAAACACTGAAATGGATGGCGAATAACGTTGGCCTCGAATGATTACACACACTTAACAAACACACACAATGGACGATTCAAATTCAAACAAACCACTGCTGGGCAGACGCGACTTTGTAAAACTGACCAGCCTGGCAAGTGCCGTATTGGCCGTGGGCGCCTCCGCCATGCACGTGACGAGTTGTGCCGAGAGCACCCCCGAAACCCCGCTTACCGACATTTGCTTCATGAACGCTACCGACTTGGCGGCCGCCATCCGAAACAAACGGGTATCTGCGGTGGATGTGATGAATGCCTTCTATGACCGCATTGAACTGGTAAACCCAAAGGTCAATGCCATTGTGGCCCTGTTGCCACGCAACGAGGCGCTGGCACTCGCCCAACAAGCCGATGAAGACCTGGCGGCCGGAAAACCCGTAGGCAAGTTACACGGTATGCCGTGGGCCCTCAAAGACATGGAGGACGTAAAAGGGTTTCCCACAACCAAGGGTTCGCTTTTATACAAAGACAATTATCCTCAAGAGGATGGACTATTGGCCGCGCGGTTGCGTGCCGCGGGGGCGCTCTTCATCGGAAAGACCAACGTGCCCGAGTTTGGAGCCGGCTCAAATACGTTCAATCCCGTGTACGGCCCCACCCTCAATCCATTCAATCTTGCGCTCACGTGTGGCGGCTCCACGGGAGGGGGCGCAGTCGCCATTGTTACCGGCATGCTACCGATTTGTGATGGCTCCGACACGGGTGGCTCTCTTCGCAACCCCGGTTCCTGGAACAATGTCGTTGGCTTTCGGCCTTCGGTAGGCCGCGTACCAGCCGATTTTCCAACCGGGTTTTTTCTGCGCCTGCCCACCGAGGGACCCATGGGCCGTAACGTGAAAGACACCGCCTACTTACTTTCGGTAATGGCCGGTCCCGACTACCGCGATCCCGTTTCAAACCTCGAAGACCCCAACATCTTTGCACAGCCTCTCGATCGCAGCTTCAAAGGAACCACCGTGGCGTGGACACCCAACCTGGGATACCTGGAGGTGGCCCAAGAAATTCAAGATGCGACAGCCAAAGCATTGCCCGTCCTGCGAAGCATCGGTTGCCAGGTGGAAAATGCACACCCCGACTTGCCGGAGGTGTTTGCCACAAACAAGGCGCTGCGCAGTTTGATATTTACCTACCAGCTTTCTCAGTTTACACCCGAACAACGAAAAATGGTAAAAGAAAGCGTTCAGTGGGAAGCCGCAGAAGGCGAAAAGCTGAACGCGATGGACGTGGCCATAGCCGAGACAAGGCGCGCCCGAATTTGTGCAAACATCAATAAGTTTCTGGAAAAGTACGAGTTTCTGGTACTGCCCGTAACGCAAGTGGCCCCGTTTCCGGTGGAGCAGCAATATCCCACTGAAATAAATGGCAAGAAAATGCAGTCGTATTTGGAGTGGATGGAAATTGTGTATGCCTTTACCTTGACGGGGCTGCCCGCCATTAGCGTGCCCTGCGCTTTCACGCCCGATGGCATGCCCGTGGGATTGCAAATAATTGGGCGCAGAAACAATGACCTGGGCGTATTGCAATTGGCGTATGCATTTGAACAAGCCGCGAACGTGCCCCGGCCCATGGTTCCGAAACTGTAGTTGGGCCACCCATTGAATAAATGGATGTATCTTTCAGGATGCCCCGGGCGCGGCCCGCGGCATCCTCTTTTGATTTCTTGCACCCCACCCATAAAACCAACCGGCCAAAGCCACCCAACGAATACAAATCAAATCCAAAACATGTGTTTATGAACCTTCTGAAAAAACTCTCAGTGCTGGTGCTTGGAACGATTGCCTTGTCGTGCTCGTCCATCAAGACCACGTATGACTATGATCGGGCCGTTGATTTTGTTCGCTACAAGACCTACGGCTTTACGCAGGAAGCGCGCGCCATTCCGGTGAACGAACTGGTCAGCAAACGCGTTCTCAGCGGCATCCGCAAAAGCATGGAAGGCAAGGGTCTTCGTGAATCCGATAACCCCGACTTGCTCGTGGACTTGGGCATCAAAACAGAAACCAAACAACAGACCACCGCCACCAGTGCCAACTTCAGCGGCTTTTATGGAAGGCGGTGGAGTGTAGGTACCGGATTTAGCTCCACGCAATTCAACACCACCGATTACACCGAGGGCACGCTGGTCATCAGCCTGGTCGATGCCGCCACCCAGGCACTCGTGTGGGTAGGCCAGGGTACCTCCACGGTAACGGAAAAAACGACCCAGCAACACAAACTGGAGGCAGGCATTGAAAAAATCCTGAAGCGATTCCCTCCCAAAAAGTAAGATACTTTCCCGGGCGCAAATGAACGACAAAATACAACCCTATCGCCAACCGATGGTGACGGCCAGCGCGTTGCTGCTCGCCTTGATCCTCAATTTTGCCAGCGAATGGATCACCCGGCCTTTTGACTATCACAGCCCTGACAACCTCGTGATTGGGCTGGGGATGTTGATTGGCACGGTTTGCCTCATCGCAGTCATCTACCGCATCCTTCGTATTAACCAGCCCGAAGACAAAGCCATCCGGTACTACCAACACACACTCCGGTTGTTTTTGATCGGTGTGGTGGCCGCCTTCCTGGGTGTGTTTATCGTCATGTTTGAAAATTACTTCAGCCAGTATTGAATTCACTCCGCAACCTTTTCCCTGCCCGCCATGCCCCGTTCCACTACCTATTCCGCCATCGTCCTTTGCCTTTTCATGCTCGGGCTTGTGTCAAAAGGAGCAGCTCAGCCGGAAGAGAGGAAAAACACGGTGCGCATGAATGTGACCAACCCGCTACTGTTTGGAAGCAAAGCCATCATTTTGGGGTATGAACGCAAGCTATCCAGCCACCAAACCCTTTCGCTCAACATAGGCCGAATGGCGCTTCCCTCCTTTGACTTGGGTATCCTTTCGGATTCGCTGACGCTCAACAACAACGCCTCCGATCGTGGGTTTCACCTTTCTACCGAGTACCGTTTTTACCTGCGCAACGAAAACAAACACGAAGCCCCAAGGGGGGTGTACGTAGGCCCCTACTATTCCTACAATCGGTTCTCGCGGAGTAACACGTGGTCATTTATCTCCCCCGATTTCAATGGCGAGGTAAACACCGATCTTGACTTGGCCGTTCACCTGGTGGGGATAGAGCTCGGCTACCAGTTCGTGTTTGCCAATCGGGTAACATTGGATTTGATCTTGATCGGTCCGGGGGTAGGGTCTTATTCCATCAAGGCATCGCTCAACACCAACCTCGACCCAGACGAAAAAAGCGTGTTCTTCCAGGAGCTCAATGACTATTTGGCCGACCAGATCCCCGGCTATAACCTGGTCTTGAACGAGGCCGAATTCCGCGACCGGGGGTCGCTGCGCAAAACCACCGTTGGCTTTCGGTATCTGATCAACATCGGAATTCGTTTTTAGCGGTCTGCCATCGCCACTCCCGCATTGCCCCTGCGCCCGCCCCGCGGGGCGCAGTATGGTTTTAATCTGTACCTTTCAACAGGCTAACCCGCTGCCCATGCAAACCCCTGCGCGCTACCTGTCCATCGATGTTTTTCGCGGCTTGGATGTGGCCCTGATGATTGTGGTCAACTCGTTGGGCAGTCATGCGTTGGCTTACAGTCCGTTGTTACACGCTTCGTGGCATGGCTTCACGCTCACCGATCTTGTCTTCCCCACGTTTTTGTTTGTGGTGGGCAATTCGTTGGCACTCACGTTACCCAGGTATCAAGCGCTGGGCACCCACCTGGCGGTAAAAAAAATCGCCCAGCGGACAGCCGGCATTTTTCTCATCGGGGTTCTGCTGGGCTGGTTTCCGTTTGTGCGGTATACCGAGGCCGGTGAACTCACGTTCAAGGCGCTCGAAAACATTCGCGTGTTTGGCGTGCTGCAGCGCATTGCGTTAGGGTATGGGCTGGCCGCCTTGCTCATTTTGTTTTTAAAGCCGGTGGCGGTGCGGTGGTTTGCCGCAGTGGCACTGCTGGGATACTGGGGCGTGTTGTTGGCGTTTGGCGACCTGACGCTGGAAGGCAATGCCGTGGCGGCCCTTGACCGTTGGCTGGTGGGCGACTCGCATTTGTACAAGGGAGAGGGCATCCCGTTTGATCCCGAAGGATTGCTCAGCACGTTACCCGCCATCGTCAATGTGTTGGCTGGTTATTGGGCGGTAGCGTGGTTGGTGAAGAAATCGTTTTCGATCGAGAGCCTCTTGCAACTGGTGCTGGCCGGAGGCCTGCTGTTGATGGCCGCCCTGGCGTGGAATCTGGTTTTTCCGTTTAATAAAAAATTATGGAGCAGCAGTTACGTCTTGTTAACGGTCGGCATCGGCCTGTGGGCCTTGGCTTTTCTGAGCTACGTCATCGACCATGTCAAATACACGCGGTGGACGTACTTTTTTGAAGTGTTTGGCAAAAATACATTGGCGATTTACGTGCTTTCGGGCATAGTAGTAAAGGTGATGCTGCTGGTGCGCGTGGGCGATCAATCGCTGTACGCATGGACCTTCAAGAACGGGGTGGCTTCGTGGTGGGGGGTGTACCACGGCTCAGGTTTTTTTGGCGTGCTGATCATGCTCCTATGCTGGGCGGTGGGCTGGTGGATGGATCAAAAAAAGGTGTACGTGCGTTTGTAACCACCGCTCCCAAAATTTCCATTTTCGATTATTCCCTTTTCACCTACCTTGGCCAACGCTATGAAACGGGTGGTTGCCTATCTGCTCACGTGTGTCCTGCTGGTGCAGATTGCCGGGTTCTACCTTTTTCTGGCCGGCCGACTGGCGTACCTGCATGAACAAAGCAGAGCGCAGTTAAAAGATAAGCCTATCGAACTTCTGCAGCGGCTGGAGCTTTCCGAACACCAGTACCGCCAAGCCCGCGTCAACCCGCGCGAAGTAAAACTGGAGGGAAAAATGTACGACATCGCCCGCCTGGAACGGGTACACGGGCGCGTCATTCTCTATGCCGAACATGACGAGGCCGAAGACAACCTCCTCGCATTCGTCAACAAAGTTTTTGAGATCGCTTCCGCGGATGACAAACCTCTTCCGCCCCATTTCATCAAGTGGCTTTTCGTCCATTACCTGATCGGTTGCCGGGTCGAGTTGTCCGCTCCCTCCGCACACAGGATGGAGCCAACCGGGTGGGTTGCCAGCCGACCGCCCCTTTGGGTAGATGCACAGGACACGCCCCCGCCCAAGGTGTAGCGCACAGCCAGGGGTTTTCTCGCTGCGCGAAAAACCCGGTCTTGTCTTTTGCATCAACCATCCTACCACATGAAGTATTCAGTACCGATGGGTGTACTGTGGCTTTGCTTGTCGTTGACAGGCGCTGCCCAAGGCACCGAGAGCGATACACTGACACCTTCGTATTTGGACGAAGTGGTCATATCGGCCAACAAATGGGAACAAAACCTCCGCGAGGTTTCGGCCCGCATTGCTACGGTCACCAGCGCGTCTATCCGTTTGCAAAATCCGCAAACCGCGGCCGACTTGTTGGGCCTTTCCAATCAGGTGTTTATCCAAAAAAGTCAGTTGGGGGGCGGCAGCCCCATCATCCGGGGTTTTGCCACTAACCGCGTGCTGTTGGTGGTGGATGGCGTGCGCATGAACAATGCCATTTTCCGGGGGGGAAACGTGCAAAATGTCATTTCGCTGGATGCCAACGTTATTCGCGAAACGGAAGTGATTTTTGGCCCTGGCTCCGTCATCTACGGAAGTGATGCCATCGGGGGCGTGATGGACTTCCACACCCTCCGGCCTGAGCTGTCGTCACAGCGGCTCACGTTATCGGGCCAGGCGCTGACTCGCTATGCCACGGCCAACAATGAAAACACCGGTCATGTAAACATCAACATCGGCACCAAAAAAGTAGCGTTGTTGGGCAGCGTAACGAAATCGGTGTACGATGACTTGCGCATGGGATCGCGCGGCCCGGCTGCCTATCAGCGGCCCACCTACCAAAAACGGCAAGGGGCGGATGACATCATCGTGCCAAACCCCGACCCCAACGTACAGGTTAACAGTGGCTACGACCAACTGAACGGCATGGGCAAGCTGCTGGTGAAGCCCCGCCACGACATGACGCTCGTGTATGCCTTTCACTACTCCAAAACTTCCAACGTGCCCCGGTATGATCGCTTGATCTTGAAAAACGCCTCGGGTGTTTTTGCCAATGCCGAATGGTACTATGGCCCGCAAAAGTGGTTGATGCATGTGGTGAGCCTGACCCATTCCGCTGTCACGCCACTCTCAAACAACCTCCGGTTTACCGCGGCCTTTCAGGATTACCACGAAAGCCGACACAACCGGAACTTCAGCGGCCCCAACCGAAACCGGCTGACCGAGCGCTTTGAAAACGTAAAAGCCCTGTCTGTCAACCTGGACGTGGACAAGCTGCTTTCTGAACGGACCTCGCTGTTTTACGGAGCGGAATACGTGACCAACGCGGTTGCCTCCACCGCACAGCGCAAAGACATCACCACCCATGTGGCCAGCCCCGTCTCCACCCGATATCCCAACGGATCGGACTGGCGCTCGGTGGCCGTCTATGCCAGCGTTCGCCATGCCGTAAATGAGCGCACTTCGGTCAATGCCAGCGCGCGCTACACGCAGGTGTATCTATCTGCCCCGTTTGACACAACCTTTTTTCCATTTCCGTTTACGCGCGCCAAGCTCAACACGGGTGCCGCCAACGGCAGCGTGGGGGTGGCCTTCAACCCCACGGATGTGTTGAAAGTCTATTTCAATCTGTCTTCCGGATTTCGCGCACCCAACATAGACGACATCGGCCGGGTATTTGACTCCCAACCGGGCAGCGTGGTGGTACCCAACCCGGGGCTAACACCGGAAACGGCCTACACGGCCGAGGTTGGTTTCACCGGGCAACTCACCCCTCGCCTGTCGGTTGATTTTGCTACCTACTACACCCTTTTGGACAACGCCATCGTGCGAAGCGTTTTTCAGTTCAATGGCCAAGACTCCATCGACTACGATGGACAGTTGAGCCAAGTGCTGGCGTTGCAAAACATCAATCGCGTAAAGGTGATGGGCGCACAAATCAGCGCGCGGTATGATTTCACCTCCCGCGTGCGGGTGGAGTCGAGCCTCAACATCCAAGAAGGGGAGGAACGCGACCCGGTCACCAATAACATGTACTCGCCCACGCACATCGCTCCTGCGTTTGGTTCAACCCACCTCAGCTACCAAGGCAAAAAACTGCGGGCCGTGGCCTATGTTACGTGCCAAGGCCGCGTGCGCTTTGAAGATTTAGCCTTGAGCGAGCGTGCCGATGCGCACCTCTACGCCCCGGATGCCAACGGCAATCCGCACGTGCCTGCGTGGACTACGTGGAACCTCAAGGCCTCCTATACACTGGGGCCGCACCTGACCGTGGATGCGGGCATCGAAAACATTTTTGACAAGCGGTACCGGCCTTACGCTTCGGGCATCACCGCACCCGGCCGAAACCTTATCTTTGCGTTGCGTGCAAAAATTTAATCCGTGGCCGGATCGCCCCTCTGCCGTCCGGCTTTCTTTTCCGGCATGAAGCTTTCTTCCCTCATTCGCAGTTTGCGTCAGTTCCGCAGCGTGCACCGCTGGATCGGCCTCAGCCTGGTGTTGTTTATGCTGATTACCGCAGTCACGGGCCTGCTCCTGGGCTGGAAAAAGAATGTCGAAGCCCTTCAACCCTCCACCCAGCCGGGCCGCTCGTCTGACTTGGCTACCTGGGTCAGCTTCGCTCACGTGATGGCAAGTGCCAACCGGGCCATGGACTCGCTGACTATCGCGCGAAGCGAACTCGAGAAGTTTGACGTGCGCGCAGACAAAGGAATTGTCAAGGTGATTTACTTAAACCACTGGGAGGTGCAAGTGGACGGTCAAACCGGAAAGACACTATCCGTAGCCAAGCGGCATTCCGATTGGATTGAGCGCGTACACGATGGTTCGCTCATCAGCGATGGGTTCAAGCTGTTTTACACCAACTATCTCGGGTGGGGGTTGCTGGTGCTTTCGCTCACCGGCTTTTGGCTATGGTACGGGCCCCGAAAGGTGCGCCAAAGGAAAGAGTAATCCGTCTGGCATGGCTCTGCATTTCGTACCTTTGGGGTTTCCTTGCTATGAGCCCAGTACGTGTACGCTTTGCGCCCAGCCCCACCGGGGCGCTTCACATCGGTGGGGTGCGAACAGCGTTGTATAACTTCCTGCTTGCCCGCCAAACGGGCGGCACCATGATTTTGCGCATTGAAGATACCGACCAATCGCGCTATGTACCCGGGGCCGAAGAATACATTCTCGAATCGCTGGCATGGGCCGGCATTCACATTGACGAAGGCGTGGGGGTGGGAGGCCCGCACGCGCCCTACCGGCAATCCGAACGCAAACAGTTATACCGGCAATTTGCCGAAAAGCTGGTGGCCGAAGGTCATGCCTACTACGCGTTTGATACCGAGGCAGAGTTGGAAACGATGCGCAAAAGCCTTCTGGCGGCCGGTGGCTCCACCCTGCCATATGGCAGCCAAACCCGGGCGCAGATGGCCAACTCGCTGACACTGCCATCCGCAGAAACCAGCCTTCGTCTGCAACGGGGGGATGAGTACGTCATCCGCTTGAAGGTGCCGGCTGATGAAACGATCCACCTCCATGATTTGATCCGGGGCGATGTGTACGTCCACTCATCGCAAATAGATGACAAGGTGCTGATGAAATCCGATGGCATGCCCACCTATCACCTGGCCAACGTGGTGGACGATCACCTCATGCAGATTTCACACGTGATCCGGGGCGAAGAGTGGCTGCCTTCGGCACCGTTGCACGTCTTGCTGTACCGCTCTCTGGGCTGGGCCGATACCATGCCGCAATTTGCCCACTTGCCGTTGTTGCTCAAACCCGATGGCCACGGCAAACTCAGCAAGCGCGATGCCGACCAGATGGGCTTTCCCATTTTTCCGTTAAACTGGACCGACCCGAAAACGAATGAGTTGGTCAAAGGCTTTCGCGAAAGCGGCTATTTGCCCGAAGCGCTGCTCAACTTTTTAGCGTTTTTAGGTTGGAACCCCGGCACCGAGCAAGAGCTGTTCACCTTGCCCGAGCTGATCAACGCATTTCAACTGGAGCGCATCGGCAAAGCAGGTGCGCGTTTCGACATCCAGAAAGCCAAATGGTTCAACCAGCAATACCTAAAGCAAAAATCCGTGGCCGACCTGGCCCCGTTCTTGACCGCTGAACTAACCGCCCGTGACCGCTCCGTGAGTGAAACGACCGTGGCGCTGGCCATCACCATCCTTAAAGAGCGCATCACCTTTCCGCACGAGTTATGGAGCGAAGGGGAATTCCTGTTTGTGGCGCCCACCACGTTTGACGAAAGCGTGGCGGCTAAAAAATGGAATGCCGAAGCCGTGGCCGTGATCCGTGCCTACAAAGACGCGCTGATCGCTACCGAGCCTTTTACCGCCCCCGCGGTCAAAGATGTGTTGGAAAAAACTACGCAAGCACTCCACATCGGTACCGGCAAAATCCTGCAAGCCCTTCGCCTCGCCCTTACCGGCCGGGGCACAGGCCCCGATCTGATGATCGCCATGGAGATCATCGGCCGCGAAGGCGTGGTAGCGCGGCTGGAGCACGCCTTGAAAACACTAACCGTCAAAAGCTGATGGCAAAAAAAGAAAAACCGAGCCCCAAAAAAGGCAAGCCCCGTGTACACAAGGAACTCAGTGGCTTGGAACTGACGGTCGATCAGTTTGGCGAAATCAAATCCAGTATGAACATCGAAAAGATCAACGCATTTTTGGACAAAAATGTCGATGACAAGAAACTGCTGGAGCGCGAAGAGACACTGCGACTGAAAAAGCAAAAAACTGGCGACAAGCGCAAAAAGTAGCACCCAACACGACCTTCTCGCACAAAAAAACTACCTTGGGTACCGTAAAAAATCCGTGACCCGCATTGCCCTTATACGCGAAGGAAAAGTACCTCCCGACAAACGGGTTGCTTTTACCCCGCTGCAAACCGAGGAGATTCAACAGCGCTTTCCGCAGGCCACCGTGGTCTGTCAAAAAAGTGACGTTCGCTGTTTTCACGACCACGAATACGAAGCGCTGGACATTCGCGTGCAAGATGATCTAACAGACTGCGACATTCTGATGGGCATCAAAGAAGTGCCCATTGCCAACCTGATACCGGGCAAAACCTACCTGTTCTTCTCGCACACAATCAAAAAACAACCCCACAACCGTGCGCTGTTGCAAGCTGTGTTGCAAAAAAAAATCAGGCTCGTGGATTATGAAGCCCTGAAGGACAAACAGGGCAACCGCCTGGTTGCCTTTGGGCGATTTGCCGGCATGGTAGGCGCCTACAACGGCTTGTGGGCCTACGGAAAGCGATACCGGTTGTTTGACCTGCGCAGGGCCTTCGCATGTTTTGATGTGAACGATTTGAAACTAGAACTGCGCAAGATCAGCCTGCCTGCCATCAAAATCATCCTAACCGGAAGCGGGCGCGTGGCCAAGGGCGCGATGGAAACACTGGACACCGCAGGCATACGAAAAGTAAGCCCCAGCGACTACCTGACCAAAACGTTTGAAGAACCTGTGTACGTGCAATTAGGCAGTGGCGACTACCACGTGCGCAAGGAAGGGGGGCATTTCAATCGCGAAGAATTTCACAAACACCCCGAGCGCTACCGCTCCACCTTTTTGTCGTTTGCGCACCAAACGGATTTACTGCTGGCCGGTGCCTACTGGAATCCGGCCGCCCCGGTCTTGTTTACACGACAAGACATGTTGAATCCCGCTTTCGCCATCAAGGTCATTGCCGACATCACCTGCGACATTGGCGGCTCCATCCCCAGCACTAAAAAAGCAACCACCATCCACGAGCCGCTGTACGATTACCACGCGGCTTCGGATAGCATTCATCCGATTTTTCAAGGCCAGGGTTATACCACGGTCATGTCCATTGACAACTTGCCATGCGAGTTACCCCGAAGTGCTTCGGAAGAATTTGGCCGTGATCTAATCGATCGGGTGCTGGGGCCGTTGCTGGGCAATGATCCGGACGGCCTGATCGCGCGGGCCACGCTGGCAGAAAACGGAGCGCTCACCGAGCACTTCCGTTATCTGCAAGACTATGTGGACGAACCAAACTGATCACTTGGTAGACGCCCAACTGGCTATTTGCGAGCGGAACCACTCATCGGCCCCGTCTGTCCACTGGAAGTTGTGGCGTATGTACTCCATCGTGTCTTTCTCAATGTCGGTGTAGCTACCGCCATCTTTTACGGCATCTAGCAGCGTTTGAGCATCCGCCTTGGAGATGCGCCCATCGCCACCGCCTTTCACGGCCTTTTCAGCCAAGTCCAGCAGGTTGCCATCCATTTTTTTTCCGTTGATCGTCTTGTAATAGCTCATATCCGGGAGGGTTAAAGTGAGCGATGAAGGTAACTATTTTGGTTCGAAAAACATCGTTACCGATTTGTTACGGTTGGCTTTTTGCCTCTACCTTTCGCCCATGTTCATTTTTAATGAAACCGTGGGTATCGACAAAGAGGCCGAAGACGAGTGGCTGGCGTGGATGCGAGACACGCACATACCCCTGGTGATGCAAACGGGTCACTTTCTCGACTTCCAGTTCTTCCGCATCGTTACGCATGACGACCCCCAGAGTGCTTCCTACTGCGTTCAATACCGGGCCGTTTCCATCGAAGAAATCGTCACCTACCTGGAGCAAAAAGCACCGCTGCTCAACCAGGAGCTGCAAGCGCGATTCAAAGACAAACACGTAGCGTTTCGCACGCTGCTGGAGGCCCTCTAACGGTTGCCGGAAAGCAGCCTCTCTATTTGGTCCGCCTCCAGGTGGCAGTTGATCCACGCATGATCAAACCGGGTGCCGTATCGTTCATAAAATTTGATGGATGGCGCATTCCAGTCGAGCACTTGCCACATCATGCCCGTGCAGCCATCGCGCAAGGCCTGCTCCAGGGTGCGGTCAAACAACGCTTTGCCCACACCCCGACCGCGGTAAGCCTCGGTCACAATGATGTCTTCCAGGTATAGTCGTTTGCCCTTCCATGTTGAATAGCGAAAATAATACAGCGACAGCCCCACGAGCAGGCCCTCCGCCTCGGCCACAAAAAATGCATAGATCGGCTGCGGCCCAAATCCGTCCGCGCGCATCTGTTCCACCGTGTTAGTTACCTCCGGCAGGGCCCGTTCATACGCGGCCAGTTCTTTGATCAACTCCAAGGCCCGTGGCAAATCGGCTTCCGTTCCCTCGCGAATCAGCATGGCAAAAACGGCTAAAAACGCAAAAGCCCCGGTAGGGGCTTTTGCTCGTTGGTACAGAGGACTATCATTAATATTCCCACAGGTTGTGCTCTTTCTCCATCAACTTCATCTCCTCCTCCCAACGGGCAAAGGCAATGATGTCGTACGGCTGGCCATTGGCCTCGTACATCTGTTGAATGGTCATGTTTTCAGGATTTTCCACTTTGAGAATGATCCCGTGGAACGAGCGCAACTTGAAGGCCTCCAGGAATGTCTTGCTTTCCGAGGGGTTGTATTGGTTTTGCCACGTTACACGTCTGCGGTCGGCCATGTTTTTGCTGCGCGCCAGTCGTTCTATTTCACGCACCAACTGCTTGTAGGAAATGATGAAGCGGCTTGTCAGGCGGCCCGAAGCAGGATCTTCCAGCGCTATGCCGATGGCCAACACATCGTAGTACAACCGCGACCTGCGCTTGTCGAAAATCACATCTTCGATCAGCTCAAAACCTGCCACGTTGCTCTCCTTGAGCGTGTTGTTCAGATCGCCTTGGTCAGCCCACGTAAAATCATCCGACTTCGGGTCTTTGGGGGCAGGGCCAGCCGGCTGTCCTTTGCGCGGAGCGGCCGGAGGGCGAACCTCCTGCCGGGCCTGATATACTTTGCCCTGATAGATCACGTAGTCACCCGCGTAGTAGCTTTCGTTCGGGCTCCAGTCGCCACGGGTTTGCGAACGCACAAAGTTTGAACCCAACACCGTGGCCACGGTATCGGCAATTTCTTCCTCGAAATCACCGGGGTCACCAATGTTGGTACCATACGTTTTCAGCTTGCCTTCGGCCACCAAATCAAGGATGAGCCTTGCCAAGGAGCCTTTCCGCGAATTCAAGCCGGTGTTCTGCTTCTCGTTCAGATCGATCATGCGGTTGACCCGGTACTTGAAAAACTGCTCATAGTAGGCAATGCGCTCCATCCCATTTTTGTTAAAAATGGTGTCGGTGCCCGTGCCCTGCGCCAACGCAGATGAGCCTGTTACTACCAACCCTAGACAAATACCAAAAACGTATTTCATTTCGCTGTTTAGTTAATTCTGCATTGCACGTTCATCTTCGATCCGTTCACCTGTGCGTTACCACCGGAGTATTTCGGACGCTGAACCTGAACTTGTGATATCTGGATGTTGTCACCCCTGCGCAAATTGTACTGTGCCAACTGGATGGTTCCCGAGTTTACCCGAATGGGCGAGCCCCCGTTGATCTGGAGCGTAAGCCCCGTCACAAAGTACTTGTTGTCTTTCGGGTTGTTCTTGACAAAAATAGGATCCAAAATCTCGGGCTCGATGCGGACGGTACCCGTTCCTGCGGGGATGCCCTTGGCCAAATCCACTGCCTGAGGGCCCACCATAATCTTCGCGATCGGAAGCGGCACATCTTGCGTTTCAAACTTCTGTGTTCCGATAGATTGACCGTTTAAGGTCACGCTTACGTTGCACTGCCCGCGCGAAGGAATGATGGCGAACTTGCCAGGGCCGAGTTTCTGAACCGACCCTTGATCGCCCGGTACGCCCAAATTCAAGCCCGATAAATCCGTCAACCCTTGAATGCTCACGTTCGTCTCATTCCCGCAATCTTTATACAACGTAGCGGCTGCGGCCGAACCAAAGGTGGCCACGGGGCGCAACACGCGGAATTTGATATCCTTTTCAACCGTCTTGCCTTGGTAGTTGATCTTGGTTTTGTAAGACTGTTCCGAAACACCCTGTGCGTTAAAGTTTCCGCCACCGGCCGTAAACGTAATTTTGCCCGACATTACCTTGATGCCGTCAAAGTTTACTTCTTCCATCGGCAGGGCCTTTCCGTCTTTGAACATTTCAGGCTTCACGCCCGAAGCAGAACCGGCCAAAAACAAATTGCCTTCGTATTTTTGACCTGCCACCAGGGTGTTCGACTCGGCCTGCACCAAGGGAATCAATTGATCCACTTCCACAATCTCGCCACGGGCAATCTGATTCAGTGAATCCAGAATTTTCTTCTCTTCTTCCAATACTTCCGTTTGGAACTGCGTAAGCGTGGCCAACGCAGGCATCATGGGTGTGCCGTGAAACGTAAAGGCAATAAAGCCTTTCGACTTGTGTTCGTCAATGATTTTGGGGGCGTCTTTGAATTCTTCATAGTCGGTTACCGTCTTATCCATTTTGGGTGCTTTGATGCCCAATGCGGCTAAGCCGTCCGTGTATTCCTTCAACAGCCTTACCAACTCTTCTTGATTTTTCTTGCCGGAAGGACCATCGCCAAAAAATTCTTCGGGCGTGTTGGTGTCCAGCACCATCTCTTCCTTTTCCATGATTTTGCCTTCCTTGGTCATCAGAGCCGTTTTGGTCTTTTCCAAGCCCTCCACCGTTGTCTTTGACAAGTCACGCACCTTCATGGCAATTTCCTGTGCCTTTTTCACTTCCGGTGCCGCGCTGGGCGATCCTTTGATGCGATCCAACAGGTTTTGGTTAAACTCCGAATCGCTGGTCACTAACCTCTTTAGTGATGAGTCAACGATCACGAATTTCTCCAAAACAGCATTGCTAATATTCAAGGCGAGGAGTGCGGTGAGTACCAAGTACATCATCCCGATCATTCGCTGCCTGGGTGTTTCCTTACCACCTGCCATGTTCTGTTTCTTTTATGATTTAGGTAATCAGTTATTTTCCTACCGTGCTTTGGCCTATTTGCCAGAGCCCTTCATGGCGGTCAGCATGCTGCCGTACACATTGTTCAACGCAGTGAGGTTATCGGTCAGTTTGCTCAATTCGCTGGTGAATTTGCCTGTGTTTTCACCCACTTTGGTAAGGCCTGTCATGGCTCCTGTCAAGCTTTCGTAGAACTTGTTCATGTTCTTCACGTGCGAATCGGCATCCTTCAATTCCATTTCATAGATGGTGTTGAGGGCGGTGAGGTTCTTGGTTACCTTCTGCACCGCGGCATGGTACTCGCTGGAGTCTTTGGAGGCATCGGCCATCGCAGATACAGCTTTCATGGCAGTGCCATACGAGGCGTTCATGTCTTTCAACGAGGCAGACGCTTTCTGTACGTTGTCGGCATATTCCTTGGTGGCCACGGCTGCGTTGGCCAAATTGTTCATTTGGGAGGCCGAAGTGGCCAGGTTGGTCAACCCTTTGCCCAGGTTGTCAAGCAGGTTTTGGTCTACCTTGGCGGTTTTCAACATCTCATCAATTTTCAAGAGCGGAGACTCGCCCGCGGCCGGCTTGTTGCTGATGCGCGTAGCTGTGCGGGTGCTCATGTCTACTTCTTCTTCGGCCAGTTCAGGATATACTTTTGACCAGTCTACTTCATGTGCTTTCGGTTCAAAGGCACTGAACGCAAAAATCAATGCTTCGGTACCCAACCCGATGATAAGCATGAAGTTGGCACCTTGCCAGTGCTGAATTTTGAACAACGCCCCCACGATAACGACTGCCGCACCGATACCGTAAATCTTGGGCATTATGTCACTGTAGAATAACGCTTTGAATCCGCCTTTTTTCTTTGCCATGATAGTTTAAGTTAGAGGTTAGTGTTAGTTAGTATGTGTGAGATTACTGGTTTCGTTGTGACGACTGACTAGGGATTGAACTCGGTTCCGGACGAGCGGCTCAGGTTGGTCATGGCGCAGCGGAATCCGATGTAGGCGCGGGTGGAATCGCGGTACTCATACGTGCGTGTGCCTGTTTCCAGGAAAAAAGCCACATCTTTCCACGATCCACCACGAATAACTTTTTTCGCGTTGTAGTTCAGGTTGGATGCCAGGTTGCCTTGCGCATCGTACTTGAGGCGTCTGCGCTGTTCTCCCGTTTTGTCTGTGTAAATCTCCGACTGATAGGCATTCGGGTCGATGAACTGGGGGTTCAAATCCCACACGGTGGGCACGGATATTTTGCTGAAGTCATCCAGGCACCATTCGGATACGTTGCCGGCCATGTTCCACAGCATGTAGTCATTGGGGAAGTAAAAGTCAACCGGGGCCGTGTAGGCATACCCATCGTCATAGAAGTTGCCGCGACCGGGTTTAAAGTTGGCCAGCATACAGCCTTTGGAGTTGCGCAGGTACGGGCCACCCCAGGGGTACTTGGCCATGTCACGCCCTCCACGGGCAGCGTATTCCCATTCGGCCTCGGAGGGCAAACGGAACTGCGGCATGGGCGGGCTCTGGCCTCCATCTTCGCTGGCCCGGAAGTCGTTCAAAAAGGCTGTGCGCCAGCGTCCAAAGAACGTGGCTGCTTCCCAGCTAACGCCCACTACGGGGTAATCGCGGAACGCCACGTTGTCCCAATATTCGTGCAGCAGTGGATCGCCCATGTGGTGCGAAAAGTCTTTCGTCCAGACAGTAGTGTCGGGCAAGTATTTACCTACGTTGGCCGTAAATTCCGTGACGATGGCAGCCAGCACCGGATTGGTGGGTTGGGCAGGACCCTGGTATTCCGCTTCGAATGAGGTTTTGTCGCCCATGCAGTACGTCACAAACTGGCGGTATTCGTCATTGGAGATTTCGGTTTCGTCCATGAAGAATGGACCAATGGTTACCTGCTTGTTATAGTTAATTTGCGAGGAGGCCGGGTCTTCATCGGTTTGGCCCATGTGGAAGGTACCAGCCGGAATGGGGGCCATCCCGTAAGGCACGCTAAACGTGAACTGCCGCTGAGGTTCCAGGTTGGACTGCCCCACCAAGTCGCCATTGGCTTGCCCACTGCCGCCCCCAAACAAACCTTTTATTTGCTTGCAACCGGTGAGGGTGGTGAACGAAAGGAGAATCAAAGCATAACAAAGACTTCTCAAAAACACTTTTCTATTCATACGTGGGGTATTAACGCCTGCTCGTTTGGTTTATTCTCTACTAATCAGACCCGAAAGTTATTCTTTTTCGCGTTTTTGTTGAAAACGATAGGAATCAAAAGTCTACAAAATCTTAAAAAATCCAAAATTTTTCGGTTTTTAGTGGCGATAGCGCGGTGTGCGGATGATCTTTTTGCCCGCCACCGGGCTGGCAGGAAGGGCATAAGAAACCATAAATTCATGTGACGTGGCGGCTTTCGCTTCGCGTCCGGCCACCACCACATCCATGGCATATCCTGCCCGCAGGGTTTTGTCTTTGAGGAAGCTATATCCCAACAACACGGTGGGGCCCTCGCCTTGCCGAACGGAAATTCCGCCCCACATCGCGTCTCTTAAATAAGCCAGTGCGCCCACGTCAAACGATGTCTTGACCAAGTCGCTTTTGACCAGCGTTACAAACTGGAGCCTCACGTCTAGGTTGATGTCGTAAAAATAGCCGCCCGTCACGTACAGGTGTGGCTCCAAGCGGCCCCGCTGTTCGGTGATGTTGAAGTCGAACTGCGCGCGGGTCAGGTGGTTAAGGCTCATGCCCACATAGAACTTATCGCGTTGCACCATGATGCCCGCAGCCATATCCGGCTTTACTTGCGATTCCTTTCCGAGTTTCCCTTCGGGAACCAGCGGATCGCCCGGTTGGATAACGCGGTATTCGCCATAGTCCAATGTTTGGGCATACATGCCAACTTTTAATCCTGCACTGATTTTGGTGCCTCGGATTACGCGGTGGTAAGCATACGTGACTTGCGCCTCCAAGGTGTTGAACGGTCCGGCTGCATCGCGCAAAATGTACCCACCCACCCCGCTGTTGATTTTGTGAATCGGTGCCGATGCGGTGATCAGTTGGGTGGTGGGCGCCCCGCCCTCATCAAACGAAGATTGATACCCTAGCCACTGGCTGCGGTGCAGGGCAGTAAAGCGAGTGATGCCATCCATGCCAGCCGCGGCCGGGTTGTAATAGATCGTGTTAAACATGTATTGGGTAAACTGCGGATCTTGCTGACCCCAAGCCGTACCCACTACCAGGCTAAACACTCCTACCAAAAGCCGTTTTACAGACATGGTGCTTTTTGAAACGAACGACAAGATACGGGTTTTCGCGTGATTCAATCAACGCCCATGTAATGAAAGCGTGAATATTTCGCTTTTTTGACGGCTCGGCTGCCCGTCTACTTAATACCGTTAGCCTTTTTAATGTACAACTCAAGGGCCCCGGTCATGGAAGGCGCGTTGGGCATCGGAGCTTCAATGTCCAAAATCAACCCCGCATCCAACACCGCTTTGGCTGTGGTGGGGCCAAAGGCCGCCAGCCGCGTGTGGTTCTGTTTGAAGTCAGGGAAATTGACAAACAACGAATTGATGCCGGACGGGCTGAAGAAAGCCAGGATGTCATAGTACACGTTCTTCAAATCGCTCAGGTTGGCCGCCACGGTGTGGTAAATCACCGCTTCGGCAAAATGAAAGTTGTGCTGGCGCAAAAAATCCGGGATGTCGCTTTTGCGGATATCGGAGCAGGGAAACAAAAACTTTTCGTTTTTGTGTTTTTTGATGATGTCAAGCAGGTCTTTGGTGTCTTTAAGACCGGTAAAAATCTTACGCTTGCGGATGACAATGTACTTCTGCAGGTAGTTGGACGTTTGGTCCGAGATGCAAAAGTACTTCATCTCGGGGGGCATATCCACCTTTAGTTCGCGGCAAATGTGGAAGAAGTGATCGACTGCGTGGCGGCTCGTGAAAATAATGGCCGTGTAGTTGAGTATCTCGATCTTTTGCTTGCGAAACTCTTTGATCGGCACGGGCTCCACTTGTATGAACGGCCGGAAGTCGATCTTCAGGCTATACTTTTCGGCCAGTTTGAAGTAGGGTGAGGCGGGGTCGGTGGGGGCTTCTTGGGTGACCAGAATGCTTTTTACTTTTCGCATTCGGTCGTTAACCGTTTCAGGCATATCAACACGAGTCGGGTTCGGCTGCAACTTATCCATCATCCAAAAAACACCGAAGACAAAATCATCAACGGAAGCATTTCTGTGATGCAAAGGTAGAAAAATAAATACGAAACCGGGAACCCACCCCGGCCCGCCAACTTGATAAACACAAATACGATGGTCAGGGCAAAGGTGGTGGTGATGAGCGTGGGTGCGTGAGCCAACAGAGACGCCCCCAAGCCAAAGACGGCATAACTCACACACAGCAGCATCCAGATGAGGGCGTTGAACAAAATGGCGCGCACAGCCTGAAAGAATTGGACGTGCGCCTCGGGCACTTGAAATAGCGCGGCCGTCATATTCACCAGCACCAGCCGCACCAGCAGCAACCCAAAGATGCTGGCCGTCAGCGCTAACCAAATCAAAAAGCCGTGGCCGGTGTGCCGGAATAACAGCCAGTGGTGATGGGCCACCACCGAGGGCACCAGGCGCACCAGCACTAAGATGATGAGCGCAGCCAACCCGCTGCTAAACAAAAAATACAGTATGTTGATGCTGGTTGTAAGGCGGCCGGCCAGCAAATTGCTCTCGCGGTCTTGCAGTGAAAACAATTTAGTAAAGTTAAAATAATCCCAAGCCAGTTGCGGGCTGGCCCGAAAGAGCGCAACAAAAGCCGCCATTAACAAAAGCGAGCACAAGATGGCGAAGTCCGAGAAAAAACGCCCCGGCCGGGGCAGCAAGGCCTGCGCATCGTCCGCCTGGCGATCTACCAGGGTGGTGGCCAGCAGGTGAATGCCTCCGGGCTGGTGTACACTTACCCACATCACATACCCAAAGTGTGTCGCGAGGCTGTCTACGGATAGATAGCGCGTGCCGGCCGGCCAAGATGCCGCCAACTGGCCGTTGATGAACAAATGGTGCGGCCGTCCATCGGTGATGGCCAAATGCAGGCCCGAGGCGCTGCGGCCGTCCAATTCAAAAGAAATCGTGGTTACCGACTGGCGGGCATCGTACGCTTGGTAACCGCTGCCCGCTTGCACGTGCCAGCGCGTGCGCAAGTCGGCCCGTGTTACCTCCGCCCGCACCCCAAGCCACGAAAGAAAAAGCCAAGAGGCCATCCAAAAAAGGCGCACCATACGCGTCAAAATTAAGACGAATCGTGTTGGGGGTTGTACTATTGCAAAAGATATTCCGCGCTTCACGCTATGGCAGGCCTCTACATCCACGTTCCTTTTTGCAAGCAAGCGTGCCACTATTGCGACTTTCATTTCAGCACCGCGTGGCAGCACCGAGGCCGCCTGGTGGAGGCCATGCGGAACGAGTTGCGGCTGCAACAGGCGTACCTGCCTGGCCGCGAAGTGCATACGGTGTACTTTGGCGGAGGTACCCCTTCCTTACTGTCGCAGCCGGAACTTGCCCTGCTGCTAACGACCATCCACGAACATTACCTCGTGCCTCCCGCACGTGAAATTACCCTGGAGGCAAACCCGGACGACATTACCCCGGACAGCCTGAGCCGCTGGAGACAGCTTGGCGTCAATCGGCTGAGCATCGGCATCCAAACGTTTCAAGAACCTTTGCTGCACCAATTAAACCGTGCGCACAGCCGGGCCCAAGCGCTGCAATGCATTCCGCTTGCGCGCGCAGCGGGCTTTCGCAACATCAGTTTGGACTTGATGTATGCCTTGCCCGGCAGCACGGTGGCTTCGCTGGCACGCGACATCGATCAGGCGGTAGCCCTGGGGCCGCAGCACATCTCCATTTATGGCCTGACCATTGAAGAAAAAACCGCCTTTGGCCGGTGGCATCAGAAAGGACAGCTCAAAACGGTGGCCGAGGGAGAAGAGGCGGCCCAGTTTGAGTTATTGATGGATCGGCTGCCCGAAGCGGGGTATGAACAGTATGAGATCTCCAACTTTGCGCAACCGGGTTATCACTCAACGCACAATAGCCGCTATTGGACGGGCGAACCCTACCTGGGCATCGGCCCGAGTGCGCACAGTTTCAACGGCACCACGCGCCAGCACAACGTGGCGCACAACGCGCAGTATGAAAAAGCCCTGCAGCAAAATGAAATCCCGGCCACGGTGGAAATCCTCACACGTGAAAACCAAATCAACGAATATCTTTTCACGCGCCTGCGCACCCAGTGGGGCGTGGATCTGCACGAGTTGGCTTCGCGCTGGCATTATCACCTGCCCGAGCAGCAGCCGACCGCCTGGCAGCAGGCATGGCAGGCCGGATGGCTACAGCAGCACGGCACCGTGGTGACGCTGACGCGCCAAGGCAAGTTGCTGGCCGATGCCATTGCCGCCAATTTTTTTGCCGGATGAGCGCGCTGCTCACGGAAAAATGTGAACTTCGCCACTTGCTATGGATTCCACCGAGAAGAAGGTACGCCTGCTGTTGAAGTCCGTGATCTATCACTACCACGGCCTGGACGAAACCGAACGGGTGGACCTGGAGCAAACCTCCCGCCACCTGGACGCCCACCGTGAACTGCAATGGGCCCTGGACTTTGTGGCCGAAGACTACATTACGGCATTCGACCGTGCGCGCACATACCTCAACGACATCATTGGCGACTACCCCAAGCCTAAGCGGATAGACCTGATCAACATGGCGTGGCAATCCAACAACCTGAAAGGATATGTGACCGAAATGGAAGCCACGGCCATGCTCAAACTTGCCCGCGACTGGAACGTGGAAAAAGAGCTGATCGACTTGGTGATGCGGTGAAGATGGTGCAGGGCGCTGCCGCACAGCGGCTACAAACTCATCATGTCTTTGAACTTGGCGGCCTGCCTGCGGCTCACTTCCACTTTGTCGCCTCCGCGCAGCTTTACCATCAGCCCTCCGTTGAACCACGGCTCAATGCCCTCCACCCAACTCAGGTTGATGATGTGTTTGCGGCTGGCGCGAAAGAAGGCTCGTTCGTCCAGTTTTTCATCCAACGCATTCAACGATTTATGGATCATCGGACGGTTGGCATCAAAATACACTTTGATATAGTTGCCGTCTGACTCGAAGAGGCGCACATTGGCGAGGCCCACAAACCAGCAGCGGTCGCCATCTTTGACAAATACTTGGTCGTCAAGCCCCAGTTTTTTGTCGCGCGCGCGCCCGTTTTTGGTTTTGTCTTTCTCCATGACCTTGTGCACGGCATCGGCCAGGCGCTCGGCCGTGATGGGCTTCAGCAGGTAGTCCAGCGCGCTGATTTCAAAAGCCTTGATGGCAAACTGATCGTAGGCCGTGGTGAACACCACCATGGGGGCCGAATCCAGCGACTCCAACAGTTGAAATCCGGTGCGCCCGGGCATCTGAATATCCAAAAAAAGGAGGTCGGGATTGGTCTCTTCGATCATCTTTTCCGCTTCATCGGCATTGCCGGCTTCCCCCACGATCTCGATCGAGGGGTGTTCTTCCAACAGCTTCATCAGCTCCTTTCGCGCCAAGCGTTCATCATCGACAATCAAAGCCTTCATTCAGCGGGATTATTTGCGGTAAATATGCGGCAGGATCAGTTCTGCCACAACAAAATTATTGTTTTCGGTAATTATCCTAAAAGAAGCGTCATCGCCATAGATGAGCCGCAGCCGCTGGCGGGTGTTTTCAATGCCCAGGCCGGTAGAGTTTGGGGAGGCGGGTTTGAAGTCAAAGTGGCCGCTGTTGCGGATGTAGATTTTCAGATGGTCGTCCTCGACCTTGGTTTTGAGTTGGATAACACCCCCCTGCGTGAGGCGAGAGATGCCGTGTTTGATGCCGTTTTCGGCCAGCGTTTGTACCATGAGCGGGGGCACCTGAAACGTATAGGATTCCGGGTCGATGTCGTATTCGATTTGGAGACGCTCTTCAAAGCGAATGCTCTCCAAGCTCAGGTAGTCGCGCACCATGCGCAGCTCGTCATCAAACGAGGCGAGCGCACTTTTCTCTTTGATCAGGGAGTTGCGCAAAATGTTGGACAACTGGTTGATGGCCTGTTTGGACTTGCCTGGGTTTTCATCCACCAACGCCCGGATGCTGTTAAGTGCATTGAAGATGAAATGGGGGTTGAGTTGCGACTTGAGGTTGTTTAATTCCACCTCGCGCAGCGAGGCCTCCATTTTAAGCGATTTGTTGTAACGCTCGAAGTAGTTGTAGATAAAATACAACACCGACCAGATGAAGAACACGATGGCGTAAAAAAGTGCCTGGCCCAACAGCGTGGTGGGGTCAAATGCCAACGCGGCATTGTAAATACCCACCAAAGCCGCCACGGGCAGCCGTAACAGATACACCAGCACGCCCATCAACAAAACCGCCAAAATGACCTGTGGTATCAACCGCGGAAAGCCGTGCGACAGCCACTGCCGCTGCGTGATGAGGTGGCGGAAGCCATGCGTGAGCAACAGGCAAATCAAGGCTTCGCAGAAAAAAAATACGATCCGCTGATTACTGACAGCCCGCGCGCTGAGCAAACTGCTCGACACGATCTGGATAATGGCGTACGCCAGCCAGCCACCCAGTTGCAGTCCGTAGTAAAGTTTAGTTTTGTTGAGCATGGGGCGTCATCGCTCCCCAATCAAGGTGCGATACGTGTAAAAATAGTCATCTGTACCGGAACCCCGAACCGCAGGCACTTGCCATCGAAACCACCGCCAATGATTACTCGCGTGGCCAAGTGATTAGTTGGTCAATGGTGCCGCTTTCCTTTTCAAAGCCATTGGATCGGAGACTTTAAACAAGCTCAAAGCGGCATTGGCCAGGACGGATAAGAAAAACACAATCGTATTCGATTTGCCGGAAGCGGTCGAAAGAAAGTCAGAACAAATGCGTACGGAGAACCCTTTGCGAATTGAGTTTTACAAACGATACAACGTTTCAACTGCAGTCAATTGGGACAATGATTTTGGAAAAACCCTTTGATGAAAGCTCCGCATTCGTCATTACCCTGGCAATGCGGCCGTTTCCATCCAGGAATAGATGAACCTCGCTCACCAAAAACGTCATGTCCACTGCCTTCGCAAACGGACTCTGTAAGGGACTGTACCATTCGACCCCGTTCTTCAACGTACCATAGAAGGGGGAATTTTTCCCATTAACACAGTCTGTTTCAGCCAAATTTGCGTTAATTAGAGTAATTTATGAGGCAAAAAACTCAGGTTGTTTTCGATTGGTGACCGGTCGCTTCTATATCGAAACAGTCCACTGATGATGAAAATGAAACACTTTTGAAATCTGCCCGACTTAGCTGAGAATTTCACCGATGCCACCTGAAATCAAATAAAAAAGGCTGGATTACAGCCTGTTTTAAAGGGTTATCATGAATGATAACCTGCATGTACCCGGGACGGGAGTACATTACTATATATTTAATTAATTGATTATTAATGCTTTATAAAAGTAATAGTGGCAAAAATAATGGCAAATATTCTTAAGTGCTTTTCTTTGCTTTGATGCTTTTAATGCGAATGCGGAACTTCTCAGCTGCTGCCTTAATTAGGCTCTTTCTTTCTTGAAAGGATTTGTTGCCGGATTGAACATCGATTTCCTCGCGCCTCTTGCGCTGAAATGCTACGGCATCAAATGTTTTGGTAACGCTCATATGCAATCAATCTCTCGAGGCTTCTTAGAGCCTGAAAACAAATCTAGAGAATAGTACTGAAAATCCGTAATTCTTCTGTAACATTGTACTGTTACATTCGTTTATATGCCTAAAGAGTACGTTGCCTATGCAGGACAAGAGTTTACGATAGAATGGTATTACTCATCCAAAGGGGAAAGCCAGGCGTTAGAATATTACCTTGAACTTGATGCAAGCGACCGGATAAAAGTTCTTAAGTTGTTCAAGATGATGGGTGACATAGGCAAAATCCGAGATGAAACTAAATTTAAGAATGAAGGCGATAAAATTTTTGCTTTTAAACCACAGCCGCATCGTTTCCTTAGCTTCTTTGTGGAAGGGAGAAAAATCATTGTCACCAGCGCTTTCTGGAAGAAACAGGACAAGCTACCACAAGGAGAAAAGGACAGAGCGGTAAACAGTATGAATTCGTACAGGCAAAGAATAAAAGAAGGAACCTACTATGAAAAAGAAAAGTAAACAACTTAGCACATTCGAAAGGGAAATGAAGGATGCCAAATTCAAGGCGGCTTTCGAAAAAGAGTATCAAGAGCTTGCGTTGCAAGAACTGCTTGCGAGCATGTCCGAGAACGATGAGAAATCCGTACGCGCTTTAGCAAAGGAAGCCGGGTTACATCCGAATGCCGTTCAAAATTTACGCTCTGGCAAGACTACAGATATTAAATTGACTTCGTTTTTGAAGATTGCGCGGGCCCATGGCTATGAATTGGAGCTTGTGAAAGGGAAAGTACATATTCCCGTTGCTAGCAGAAGGGAGCCGGCTTATAAGTAGCAGCGGCATTATCATCAGAATCAGAAATAACTCTATTTCAGTCTCTAATTTTCAAAAAAGTCATAAGGCTTAATAGATAAACGAGTAAAAGAGATTTATTTGGAACTTGATTAAACTAAAAGAGAATATTCAGGACTGGCTTAACTTTTTTGATACCAATACCCCCAACTGACTTTTGAAAGAAGAGGATATCAAGGAATTTTCACCAATTGCAGCAGCCAAGCGAACACCTTGCCCTTTTTTAATTAAGGGCATCTCTAAAAACTCCATATACCTTTTTCTTTTGGAGAAGGGTGACGGGTTGAGGTCATCAGAGGTAAGGTTTTTTTGAGGTGCCCTTGATAATGAATGTTATATTTATAAAGCCAGACCTTTAGTATGCAGAACCCATTATGTAAAACTATCTCCTGTTGATTGTGAAATGGACCCACTAAGAAATGGAGAAAATAAAGGGCCTGATTTACAACTCGAAGCGTTACAAAAATTTGCAAAATTAGGTAGAGAATTTTCAGGAATTGAATCAGGGTTGAGACTTTTGCCCTATGCAGTTGCTGAACAATTTGGAATACGAAGAAGTTTTAAACCAATTTCCCTACCGGCCATATCCATAATTTGGAATGGTTAAATCACAACCGGATGGTCACCATGTCTGGTCTTTAACTGCGTGTTGAGATAGAATGAGATATTCATTTTAATGGCAAGAATAGTGGCAAGAAATCCTGTTAATGCAGATTTTCACCGATGCCACCTGAAATCAAATGAAAAAAGGCTGGATTACAGCCTGTTTTAAAGGGTTATCATGGATGATAACCTGCATGTACCCGGGACGGGAATTGAACCCGTACAGCTATTACTAGCCACAGGATTTTAAGTCCTGCGTGTCTACCAGTTCCACCACCCGGGCGGACTTTTATTGAAAGAACTTCTCCATTTTTGATTTACTGATTATTCGGGCCTTGCGCTGATCGCGCGAAGCTGACATATCAAACAAATCTCAGTCGCTTCCCTCCGGCTCATCCACTTTCGTCAGCGCTGCCGCTGCCCACAAAGCCAGCCAGTGTAGCCGTTCGTCAGCCCTCTCGATAGAACGTTTGGCAACCCCCGGTGCCCTCGACTTGCCACGACTGGCAGCCTGATGGTTGGGGGCTACTGGAGTCGCCTATCTCAGCCGTTGTTCCCCAAAATCTGAGCCTCGGTGCTTTTCGGAGGGGCCTGAAAAAAAGAATGATTTGAAGACTGAAGTTTTTGGTTCGATGCTTTCGTTATCCGGCAATCAAATCAAAAAATCATCTAATCCTCAAACCATCCCTATTGAGCGGGAAACGAGACTCGAACTCGCGACCCCGACCTTGGCAAGGTCGTGCTCTACCAACTGAGCTACTCCCGCTTAACGGACATTCAAAGCCTGAACCATAACCATTCAAGATTTTGAAGCCCTGGCCCCTACTTAAAAGGGACTGCAAATTTAATGCTGACTTCATAATTTCCAAATACCTGCCGCCAAATTCATTCATGGCAACATTCGGCCATTCGAAGGGCCGCAGGGCCGCCTTTGTCGGCTTCGGCACGACATTTGAGCTCTCGGCAGCAAACCCTAAATTCCATGAAAAACCTCCTTGTTCCTGCCATCGCGTGTCTGCTTGGCCTATCGCTGTTCTCCTGCCAAACGGAAGACAGCGCCTCGGTGAACCAAGACCGCATATTTACTACGTATGAACTCTATTATGACGCCAACACCGGCAAAACAACCGCCCGGGCTACGTTCCGGTTTGGCAGTGCCGTGGGCACCAACCTGGAACTCAGTTCCCCGGCCGAGGCCCGTTTTGATAATGACGTCTTGAGCTTTAACGCCATCATTGGTGCCTACGAAAAGGAATACACCGGCTTCCGAACCCAGGGCACCTTCCGCTACACCAACAACGATAACGAGACCTTTACCAATCAGGTGGGCGTGCTAAAACCCATCGCCTTCCCCGCTGATTTCCCCACGTCCATTTCAAGGGCCAACGCCTTTACGATTACGTGGGTGGGCGATGCCCTGGCCACGGGCGAACGGGTGGACGTAGTACTGACGAGCGCGGGCTCTTCCCCGTTGGTCAGGATTTTTACCCAGGCACAACCTGCGGCCACCGCCATCGTGCTGGGTGCCGATCAGCTTGGCCAATTCCCTGCGGGCGCTGCCGTTACGGTGGCCATGTACCGCTATCGGGTGACGGACTTGGCACAAAAACCGGAAGCCGGTGGGTTCTTCTCAGGCCGCCATCAGCCGGCTAACGAGGGTCTCGTGCTCAACTAGGATTTCTTAGCGATTGACTCCATAAAAAAGCCGCTGGTCCAAGAGACCAGCGACTTTTTTATGCCGCGCTTTCAAGTTCCATCTTTTTGCGCAGCTCCTTGGCCTCGTCCTTGTTTTTTGAATACTTAATGTGCTTGGGCACCTCTTTCAAATCCCAGATCAGGCCTATGGCTTGAAATCCGCGCAACACATAATAGGTGATGTCGATCTCCCACCAGAAAAAGCCCTGCCGCCCGGCTGTTTCATAATAGTGGTGGTTGTTGTGCCACCCTTCGCCCAAGGTGAGCAATGCGAGCCACAAGCTGTTGCGGCTTTCATCGTGCGATTCATAGCGCTGAGTGCCAAACTTGTGCATGATGCTGTTGATGGAAAAAGTGCCATGGTACAAGAGCACGGTGCTCAAAAAGAAACCGATCAATAAGGTAGAAAGGCCGTGGTGGGTGAACATCAACCACACGCTGCCCCCGTTGACGTACGCCCCCAGGGCTGTGATGGTCAGCGCCAAAAGCGTGGGTGCCACCAGGTAGTGCTTGTTCAGCCACACCAACTCCGGGTACTTAGCGTAGTCGCCAATGGTCTTGTAGTCCGTTTCTTTGAAGTCGGGGCCCACAATCCAGCCGATGTGCGAATACCAAAACCCATAGATTTTCATCGAATGCGGGTCGGCCGGGGTATCGCTGTGGCGATGATGATGCCGGTGGTGGGCGGCCCACCACAGTGCGCCTTTTTGGGCTGATGTTTGCGCCATAAAGGCAATCACAAACTGAAACCAGCGCGAGGTCTTGTACGACTTGTGTGCAAAGTAGCGGTGGTAGCCGCCCGTGACCCAAAACATGCGGATAATATAGAGGGCCACGCAAACAAGCCAGTCAAAAAGAGTGGCCCCCGTCCACAGGGCGGCCAACGGAATCAAATGCACGATCAAAAACGCGATCTCCTGCCGGAGAATCGGTTTACGTCTTGCTTCGGGTGTGAGCGATGCTTCCATGATTAAAAGGTACCAACGCAAAGGTCGGGGTAAAAATTCAAACGGCTGTTATCACCCGGTTATTTTACCCCGCGCGCATGCAAACAGTTGTTAGTGTGCGTTAAAGAAATCTGCGTCAAAATCAACTTTTTCACCGACCTTTGTACCCATTGTTTTATTTGCCCGTGACACACGCTCAAACCATTACGCTCTACCAGCCGATGTTGCAGACCATCGCCTATAATTTTGTGCGGTGCAAGCACGATGCGGAAGACATCGTTCAGGAAACGTTTGCCAAGTGGCTCACCATCGATCATCAAAAAATTGAGAACACGAAGGCCTATTTGATCAAGGCGGTAACCAACAACTGCCTGACCCACCTCCAGTCGTTGCGCAAAAAGAAAGAGCAGTATTTTGATTCAATTAACATGGGGCAGCTTTTTGCCAAGTTCAAAGAAACCAACCTGGCGCATTTGGATTTGGACGTGAATCTGCAAGCGGCCTTTAAGCTGTTGCACACCAAGTTGGAGCCGCTGGAGCGCGCGGTATACGTGCTGAAAGAGGGATTTGATTTTGACTACGAAGAGTTGCAACAAACGCTCAACAAAAAGAAGGAGCATTGCCGCCAGTTGCTGTCGCGGGCGCGCAAAAAGATGAACGAAGAAACCCGGAAGTTGCATTTTGACATGCCCGATGCCTCCCACATGCTGAAATCGTTTCGGCAAGCATGCGATTTTGGCCAGGCGGCCGACTACATCCAAGCGGTGAAAAACGACATTCAGACCGCGCTGAAAAAGAAATTCTAATTTTTTCCTGTTTTCTGTCACAAAAACTTCCCGGCCCAGTCTTGCAGGGTGAGGGCGGGAAGTTTCCGTTCGGTCAATCCTTCGGAACAGCCGGCCCGAGTTTCACATTTAACTTTTGTAACAGCTATGTGGGTTATCCTTGGCTTTTTTGTGGCGCATTGGTATTTGTCGCTATTCTTTCAAACGTTTTTTCTCCATCGTTATGCCTCGCACAAGGCGTTTACGATGAACAAAACCACCGAAAAGATCTTTTTTGTGCTGACGTGGATTTTTCAGGGCTCCAACTACCTGAGTCCGTACGGCTATGGGGTCATGCACCGCATGCACCACGCGTTCGCGGATACGGAAAACGACCCGCATTCGCCCACCTACGATGAGACCATCTGGAACATGATGTGGAAAACCAAAACCATCTATTCGGACATCGCCAGCAAACGCGTCATACCGGACTCGCGTTTTACGGAGGGCGTGCCTCAGTGGGAGGCCTTTGACAAAATCGCACGCTCCTGGCCGTCACGGCTTTTTTGGGGAGCGCTGTATGTGTTGGTGTATTGGCAGTTTGCCACCGTGTGGTGGCTGTGGCTGTTGTTGCCGCTCCAATTTTTGATGAGCCCGATCCACGGAGCCATCATCAACTGGTTTGCCCACAAGTACGGCTATCGCAACTTTGACGTGCGCGATACGTCCAAAAATTTCCTGCCGGTGGATTTCTTGATGATGGGCGAGAGCTATCATAACAACCACCATAAGCATGGCTCGCGGGCCAACTTTGGTGGCATTCGCTGGCACGAGATCGACCCCACCTACCAAGTTATCCGGTTGCTGAATAAACTCGGCATCATCACCTTGGCCAGACAGCGGGAGGTGCACCTGGAAGAGGTAAAAAAAGCGGCCTAACCCTCTATTTGACTTTCCTGAAAAGCCACCGGAACCGGTGGCTTTTTTATTGGCCGATGCTCAGCCGCTCCAGGTGTGCCATGCCCAACCGCGTGGCGATGTCGTTGGATTCGTTAGAGAGGACAAACACGCCCGATTGTGCCCCCTCGATCCAACCCAGAAAGGCATTAAAGCCACCTGTTTGCCCATTGTGCCAATGCGCTGTTTTTGCCCCCATGGGTTGCGTGACCCAAAACGTGCCGAGTTCCTGTTGCTTCTTCCATTGCGTGGCCACTGAGGCGGTAACGGCCTTACCCAAAACCGACTGATCGGGTTGCAGCAGAAATGCCAGCAGTGTTTTCATGCCGCTGGCGGAGGCATCAATCCCCCCGGCACCCACCAGCGCATCGGTAAATTCCCAGTTGGCTTGTGCCTGATCAAACTGATTATAACCTGTGGCCCACGCTTCGCTGGGTGGAAGCACGCCTAACCCGCTGACCCGCAAGGGCGACACTATATACTGCTGCACCAACTGCGCATAGCTTTTGCCGGAAACACGCGTAAGCACATAGCCGAGCAGCCCCGCACCCAGGTTGGAATATTCACTCTGCATGCCGAGCTCACAGTCCAGCGCTAGCGTGGGCAAATAACGCAACAGATTTTCGGGGGTATAATAGCGATAAGGGTTGTCAAACCCCTTCATGGTAGAGGCCAGATCGGCCGGCAGGCGCGGCAGGCAGGACGTGTGGGTAACCAAATGCCGAAGGATAATCGGCTGGCCGCGCACCAGGGGCAGTTGTGCTTCCCGCGGCAAGAACTGGTTCACGGGATCCGACAACGCGAGTTTACCCTCCACAATCATAGCTTGCAGCATCAATCCTGTGATGGGCTTGCTGATGGAGCCAATTTCGAAAATGGTGTTTTCGTCCGGAGCCACGGGCTTGCCTTTCTCTATTTTGCCCCAATAGGCCACGTCATAGACACCCTGGCGATAGACACCGATGACCAGCCCTTTGCTGCGGGCATCGCCCTTCCACGCTTCCACCATCCTGGAAATGCGTTGGTCTGCTTCGGCTGTGTTTGCGGAGGGTACCGACTCCGGTCGGATGAAGAGCGTGCTGGCCAAACCCTGGTCATCCACGACCACGGTAAGGGCATACGTCTGCCGCTCGCCAATCAGGAAATACTTTCGCTGTGCTCCATTTTCCGTGGCGAGGCGATAGTGGGTAACCCGTCCGCTGGTTTGCTGCACGGAGCGAAAAATCGACACGAAGGCATCGCGTGTCACCTTCTGTTGAAACCCGGGTGCGGTTTGCGCATAGATTTGCTCAAACTGACTTTCGTTGTAGTGGGCCACCAACCGATCCACGAAAAGTTCGTACCGGTCGGGCTGCGCCCACACGCAGACACTCGTCAAAACCATGAACCAAACCAAGGCATGCTGTTTCATACGCTAAATATAGCCGATCAGCTCCACATCAAAGTTTTGTATCTTTGTGACATCACTCATTTTTAACACGCTCTTTTTTTGACCTTCGCTGACTTTCACTTTGAACCCAAGCTCCAAGACGGACTGGACTCGATGGGCTTCACCAAGCCAACCCCCATTCAACAACAGGCCATCCCCGTCATTTTACAGGGAAACGATTTGATTGCCTGCGCCCAAACGGGCACGGGCAAAACGGCCGCCTACCTGCTGCCCATCATGCATCGCATCATGCACACCGACCACCGCCATTTGAATACGCTGGTGATCGTACCCACCCGCGAACTGGCGCAGCAGATCGACCAACAGATTGAGGGCTTTGGCTATTTCACGGGCGTAAGTTCCATCCCCGTGTATGGCGGGGGCGATGGCGCCACCTGGGACCAGCAGCGCAAGGCCTTGGAACAAGGGGCCGACATTGTCATTGCCACACCCGGGCGGTTAATTGCCTTGCTGGCGGGTGACACCGTAAACCTTCGCCACTTAAAACATCTGGTGTTGGACGAAGCCGACCGCATGCTGGATATGGGCTTCTTTGACGACATCGTACGCATCATCAGCTACCTGCCCAAAGAGCGGCAGACGTTGTTGTTCTCGGCCACTATGCCTCCGAAGATCCGTCAGTTGGCCAATAAAATCTTGAGTAACCCGGCCGAAATCAACATCGCGATAGCCAAGCCGGCAGCGGGCATACGCCAGGAAGCATTTGTGGTGTACGACTCGCAAAAGGAAGCCCTGCTGAAGCACATTTTGACGACCTACCCGTGGAAGAGCGCCATTCTTTTTGCCTCCCGAAAGGAAACGGTCAAAAAGCTGGATGTCTTGTTCCGCAAGAGTAACATTGAGGCGAAAGCCTTTCATTCAGACTTGGAACAGCCCGAGCGCGAAGAGATCATGCGGGCCTTCAAGAACAAACAACTCCGGCTGCTGATCGGCACCGATGTGCTGTCGCGCGGCATTGACGTGGAGGGCATCAGCATGGTCATCAACTGGGATGTGCCCCCGGACCCGGAAGATTATGTCCATCGTATCGGCCGTACGGCACGAGCCGAAACCACGGGCACGGCCATCACTTTTATCAACGAGGCCGACCAACGCAAGTTTTTTTCGATCGAAAGTTTGATTGGCGACACGCTGCCCAAGCTGCCGCTGCCCGAGGCCGTGGGTGCAGGGCCCGAGTACACGCCCGAAGCCAAACGCAAAGACAACACACGCTTTAACGGCAAGCGCAACTTTTCAAAAGGAAAACCCTCCGCCCACCGAAGGTAAGAGAGGTTGTCATGTTCGTTGGCGAAAGAGCCAAAGCAACACGCTGGCAACCACCACAGCCGCGGACAAGACCCACGCCCATAGGTTGGAAATGCGCGACTCGGCCTGAAACGAGTAGTCGCGTACCATAAACTTCAACGCGGGGGGCGACCACATGAGTCTATTGCCGCTGATAGAATCGGCATTGTGTGTTAGTACTTGGCCAGGCATTTCAATGGTATGCCGATAGTGCCCCTCCGAAGCCCAAAACATAAATTTGAGTTTCGACTCGATTCGCTTCCTTTCTTCCTGGTGGCGGGGTGAGGTGGCTTCTAGTACCACTCCCAAACTATCTGCCAACGCGGGCAAAAAATCGTCTTCCGTCTCTTTGTTGTTTTTTAACGATTCAAATATTTTATTTTGTTCGCCTCGAAGCTGCTTTCGTTTTTCCTCGGATATATCTGCCTTCAACAATAAAGCAAAGTACTCGTCAAAATAGCCGCGGCTCGCATACTCGTCATAGATCCGGTCATGAAGGGCATCTAAAAAAAGACTGTCTGCGTGCGAAATGCTTTTTCCCTCGGCCGGTAGGCCATCAATAAAGGCAAAGTCTTGCTCCGTCAGGTAGTGCTCAACCGGTATGGAAAAGCGGTTGACCGCGTGATACGTATCGGTGTATCGGACATAGGTGTAAAACCAACGAAATCTTTTTTGAAAGGTGCCGGTGATGCGAAAGAGCGAATCGGATGCGCGCCCCAGGCTCCGATTAGATGCCGCAGCGGACGCGAACGTTTTTTGGAACACATACCGGAACTTCGGGCGCAGCTCATCGGACGAGTCTGCCTCGGTTGCTTCGGCTTTAATAGTCGGGCGCGGGTAGACTGTTTCGCGCACAACCGCCCAGCCCGAATCGGGATGAACGCCCAGGTAGCGGGCTGCTGGGTATGGCAGCGAATCGGACGAAATCAACGTCAACGTGCGGTCCAACGCCCCGTTGGGATACACTTTTGTGTTCACCTCCATCCGGTGTTCGCAGGAAAACAAAACGAATGCTGCACCCAGCACAGTCGCGGTTCTAACGAAGCTGAGCATAGTCGAAAGGTTTTGCCTTTTTGAGGTGTTGATAGCGCGCATACCAAGGGCTGCGCTTGGTTTGTCTTCTTCGTTCATAATATTTAGTGACAAAGGCATGTGTGTTCAAGATAACAGGCTGCGGAGGCAACGGACGCATGGCCACGGGTGTTTGAGGCAAGGGATACTCCCAGGCAAACCAGCAGATCAAAACAATGGCAGCCGAGTGTATGGCATACCTTACGGTTGAAAATCCAACTCTCGCCCACGCCCCCGTGCGTGCGCGCGGTGGGGGCAACGCTTGCATGACGCGATGCGTGAGAGCGGCTGAGTGCCCGGGCATTGCGGGTTCCATCAGCCTCAGCGTGGCTTTAAGTGCTTCGGCCTGACGCCAAACGCTCTGGCAGGCAGAACATGCGCGTACGTGCGCTGCCACGGCCACTTGCCTGTCTGGTGGCAGTTCATCAAACACCCACACGTCCGGCTGACAGGTGCAGTTTTCTGTTTTATCAATGTCGTTGTACATACTCACTCACTTTTTTTCGGGCATGGTACAGATTGCTTTTTACGCGGTCTTCGCCCAGGTCCATGATGCCCCCTACTTCGCGTACGTTCAGACCTTGTAAGTCGCGCAGCACAAATACCCATTTCTGTTTTTCGGGCAAATGGCTTGCCGCCTCGGTGACTAAGTCCATCGCTTCGCGATATTCCCACTCTTTGGCCTCGTACGCTGGCAGATGCCGGGCTGCGCTCAATTCTTGCTGACTCCGCCAGCCCCGCTGCGCGGTTGATTTGAACATGTCCATGCAATGGTTTACCAGTATTTTGTACAGCCAGGTGCTCAGTTTCACCTCGGGTCGATACCGGGAAAGGTTTTTCCATACTTTAATAAATGTCTCTTGAACGGCATCCTCGGCTTCTTCGGCATGCCCGAAGTAACGATAGGCCACTGCATACAGGAAGCCTTGGTATTGTTCCACGATGCTGCGAAAGGCTTGCCGATCGCCTGCTTGGGCGTTGGCAATGATTCCAGCTTCAATAGGTTGGGGCATGGACGGTTCTTAGCTCTGATACGACCAAAGTAGCCAGAAGTAAAACTGCGCCCGAGCTTTTTTTCCTCTTTTCTTAACCCCGATCAAGCGGGGGTATCGGTTTTCTTGATTGTCATCAAGGGCGGCAACGGCTCGCGCCTCTGACCTTTGAGCCATCAAAATTTTCACCACCGATCATGAAAACAACAAACACCTACCGGGCCGGTATGCTTTTTATCCTGCTGAGCCTCGCCTTAGCGGTTAAGGCGCAAACCACGCAAACACTGCGCGGACGAATTGTCGATGACGTAACTAAAACGCCTTTGATTGGCGTAAATGTGTCCGTGTTGGGTACCGACCCCATCCTGGGCAGTGCCTCGGATGCCGAGGGTACCTTTCGCATCGAAGGGGTGCCGCTCGGCCGGCATACTATCAAGGTTTCCTACATCGGCTATGAAGAGCAAACCATTCCCAACGTAGTGGTCACGGCCGGCAAGGAGGTAATCCTGAACCTGGCGCTGACCGAAAGCGTCAGCCAGCTCAACGAAATTGTGATTACCGCCAACACGCGCGATGACAAAACCGCCACCAACAACGACCTGGCGATCGTGAGCGCCCGCTCGTTTAATGTGGACGACACCAAACGCTATGCGGGTGCACTGGGCGATCCCTCGCGCATGGCGGCCAACTTTGCCGGTGTGATCGGTGGCGATGATTCGCGTAACGACATTGTCGTGCGTGGAAATTCGCCCACCGGCATGCTGTGGCAACTGGAGGGGCTGAACATCCCCAACCCCAACCACTTTGGCGCCCTCACCAGCACGGGCGGGCCCGTGAGCATGCTCAACAACAACAACCTGGACAAGTCTGACTTTATGACCAGCGCATTTCCGGCCCAGTATGGCAATGCCGTGGCGGGCGTCTTTGACATTCGCCTGCGCGATGGCAATAACCAGAAATCGGAGTACCTCGCCCAAATCGGGTTTAACGGATTTGAATTAGGCGCAGAGGGGGCGCTGTCGAAAAAATCAAAAGCCTCCTACATCGTTAACTACCGATATTCCACGTTGGGTGTATTCGATGCGCTGGGCATTGAGTTTGGCACTGGGGCCAACGTGCCGTTGTACCAAGACCTGAACTTCAAAGTGACCGTGCCCACCAAGGGTAACGGCAAATGGTCGTTCTTCGGCCTGGGTGGCATCAGCGAAATTGACCTGCTGGGCAGCGAAGCAGACTTAGGCGCCAATTCGGATTTGTACGGCAGCGAAAACGAGGACGCCTTTCCGCGGTATCGCACGGGTATTTTTGGCACTTCGTACGAAAAAAATATCTCGCCCAAATCGTTTATGCGGTTGACAGCCGGGGTGAGCACCACGCGCGAGCGATTCACGTCCGACTCGCTGGTACGCAATCCTTCCGAGGAAGTAGTCGGGCGCTTTCAGCGGGCGGAAGCGGAGTTTGAAACGAGCAAGTACTCGCTGGTTGGCTCGTTCCGCACCAAGGTACTCGCTGGTTGGCTCGTTCCGCACCAAGCTCAACGCCAAAAATAGTTTGTCGTATGGTTTCTATGCCGATGCCAGCGACATTGCGTTGTTCAACCGCGACATTTATGCCGGGCTGGGGCGCGACTCCGTGCGGGTAAACGTGACGGATCAAACGCTTCTGTTGCAAGGTTATGCCATGTGGAAGCATCGTCTCAATGAGCGGTTCACGGTGCAAGCCGGGATGCATGCGCAATACTATGACCTCAACGAGCAAACGGTGATTGAACCGCGCGCCAGCGTGCGTTACCTGATCAACGGCAATCAATCCCTTAGCGTGGGCTACGGCCTGCACAACCAGATCCAAAGCATCTACACCAGTTTTGTGCAGACCAAACAACCGGATGGTACCTATGCACTCACAAATACTGATCTGGATTTTACCACTAGCCAACATACCGTGCTTACCTACGATTGGAATATCAGCGATCACTTACGGCTTAAGGCCGAGGCCTACTACCAAGCGCTGCGCAATGTGCCGGTTGAACAAAGGGCCTCGCCTTATTCGGCCATCAACACGGGGGCCAGCTTTGCCCCGGCTGATGCCGACAGTTTAGTGAACAACGGCACGGGCACCAACTACGGCCTTGAGCTGACGTTGGAGCGGTTTTTCCACCGCGGTTTTTACTTTCTGGTTACCACCTCCCTGTTTGACTCGCGCTATGAAGGCAGTGACGGCATCGAGCGTAATACCGCTTACAACACCCGCTATGTGGCCAATGCGCTGTTTGGCAAAGAGTGGCGCGTGGGCAAAAACAAAAACTTCTTTTCCGCCAACATCCGGCTCACCACGATTGGCGGCAAGTACCTGACACCTATTGACCTGATTGCCTCACAGCAGGCAGGCCGGGCCATCTTCCGCGAATCAGAAGCTTTTAGCGAACAGCAGACACCTTACTTCCGCACCGACATCAAATTGGCCTATCGCAAAGAATACAGACGCAGCTCGCTGGAGATCGCCCTTGACTTGCAAAACGTAACAGCCAATGAGAACATCTTTGCGCAAAATTATAACCCTCTCACCAATCAGGTCGTAACGCAATACCAGCAGGGGTTCTTTCCGGTGCCCTTTGTGCGCTATACGTTTTAGCCGGTGCGGCCGTGCTGCCCCACTGGCTGGCTTGGGTAACAAAACCTTCCCGCATGGGAAGGTTTTTGTATTTTTCGCGGATGGACGAATTTACCCAACTGCGCCAGTACGTATCGAGGTTTTTGACGTTTACCGAAGACGAATGGCAGGCCCACCAAGCCCTGCTCAGGCGCAGGTTCTTAAAGAAGGGGGAATTTGTTTTGCGCGGAGGCGAGGTTTGCAACCACGTCACCTTTTTGAACAAGGGCACCGTGCGCGTGTACAACCTGGTGAACGGAGAGGAGCTGACTGTCAATTTTGGTTTTGAGGGCAACTACATTACCGACTATTCCAGCTTTATTTCGCGGCGGCCGACCGTGGACTACATCGTGGCCATGGAAGACGTGGAAATCCTCCAGTTGGCATTTGCCGATATGCAAGCAGCCTATGACCGCTTCCCGGTATGGCAGAAGTTTGGTCGTCTGATTGCCGAATACATCTTGCTCTTTACCGTAGACCGCAACCGCAGTTTGCTGTATTTATCGCCCGAAGAGCGCTATCTGAAATTGATGAAAGACCGGCCTAAAGTTATTGCCCAGATTCCGCTCAAGTATATTGCCTCATATCTCGGCATTACGCCCGAAGCCCTCAGCCGCATACGCAAACGCATGAGCGACCGTCCGGACTAACACGCATCATCCGAATACCATCCACCCCAGCAAAACAAATACCGCAGTAACGTGCACCAGTAGCCATATCTTCTGATAACGGGGCCGCTGCTCCCACGCCAACGGGACAAACGGATCGAAAATCAGGGCAAGGCCCAGGCTGCTCATCGCCTCGGCAACCTGGTGTTGGATGGCCAACAGATAGATCGCCACGAGCACGAACGCGGTATACAAAACACGGTTGAAGATTTTTGTCCGGTCGGTGTTGCCGATGGGTTTGCTTTCCGTTGTCATGGTTTTAAAACTCCAGTTTTCACCGGGTTAGTAGCCGCGAGCCGCAAAAAATTACGGGACATGAGATTTTTTATCGCCATGTCCGCAGATCGTCTACGGCCGCACCGCGCGACCGACCACGCGTGCGAGAGAAGGCGTTTAAAGCATGTTGATCTCTTCCCTCAAAAACGGCTGCTGGTAGTAGCGCTTGCCGGTGGCTTTGTAGAGTGCGTTGGCCAGCGCACCGATGACGGGCGGAAAGGGCGGCTCGCCTAAGCCGGTGGGATCAACGGTGCTGGGCACAAAGCTCACGTCAATGGCGCGGGGCGCCTCGCGCTGGCGAATGAGCCGGTACTTGTTGAAGTTGTTCTGGTCGGGTGTGCCGTTGGTAAACGTGAGGCCGCTGTACAGCGCATGGCCGATGCCATCTACCGTGCCGCCTTCCACCAGGTTAGTAGCCGCAATCGGATTGACAACGATACCGCAGTCTACTGCGCAATAGACTTTTTCCACGCGGGGCGTGTTGCTCTCCATCACAATGTCCACCACGTTGGCCACGTAACTGTCGTGGCAAAAGTAGGCCGACACGCCACGGTGCATGCCCGGCTGCCCTTGTACCCAATTCGATTTTTCCCTCACCAATTCTAACACGCCCGCCAATCGCTTGGCTTCGTACTGATTCTTTTCGCCCACAGGGTTATTGGCTGCGCGATCGAGCAAATCCAGACGGAACTGGATGGGGTCTTTGCCTGCTGCTTCGGCCACCTCATCTAAAAACGCCTGCTCGGCACCGGCAATGAAGTTGGAACTCGGTGCACGAAACGCCCCGATGCTGATGTTGGACGGAGCCGACCACTCTTCAGCCAAATAATTTTCCACCGCACCGGCCGGGAAGCGGTTGGCAAACAGCGGACTCTCCGGAATGCCTCCGGCCTTCACATGAAAACCAATCAGGTTGTTGTCCGCATCCAGCGCGGCCCGGTACAACGCGTGATACGCGGGGCGGTATATGCCAAACGTCATGTCATCTTCGCGGGTGTACACCAGTTTGATGGGTGCTTTTACTTTTTGTGAAATCAACGCAGCCTCCACCAGGAAGTGTCCATACAACCGCCTGCCAAAGCCACCGCCCTGGCGCGTCATCTGTATGTCGATTTTCTCCAGCGGGAACCCCAATCGGGCGGCCACGCTTTTCTCCATGTACTCGGGTGTTTGAATCGGCCCTACCAGTTCGGCCTTTTCATCGGTAACATGGGCGAAAAAGTTCATCGGCTCCATGGTGTTGTGCGCGAGAAACGGAGCGGTGTAGGTACGCTCGATTACTTTCGCGGCTTTTTTGAAGGCCGCCTGCGGGTTGCCGTCCTGGCGCACCACCGTGCCCGGCTTGGCCGAAAGTTGTGCCATCACCTGGCTGTGTTGCGTGGAGTTCTCCAAACCGCCCGGCACTTTAATGCTTTCCTTCGTGCCCCAAAAAGTGGTGGAGGCAATGCTGTGGTCGTCAAAATTTTCCCACTCCAGTTTCAGCGCCTTGCGCGCATTCATCACCTCCCAGGTGGAGTTACCGACTACCACCACCAGGTCAGGAAATGACGTGACGTCACTCCACTGCTGGGCATAGTCTTCGGGAAACGTGCGAATGGTGAACACATCTTTGATGCCGGGCATGCTGCGCGCCTGTGTGTCATCCACGCTCTTCAACTTCAGGCCGAAGGCAGGCGGGTGCGCAATCATGGCTATCAGCATTCCTTCTGTGCGGTAGTCCAATCCATACAGCGGCTGGCCCGTCACAATCTTTTTGCCATCTACATTCTTGCGCGAGGTGCCAATGATCGTAAAGTCGCTGTTGTTCTTCAATTCTACTTCTTTGGGCACTTCTATTTTGGCTGCGGCAGATGCCATCTGGCCATAGGTAGCTGTTTTGCCGCTGGGTTTGTGGTGCAGCACGCTGGCCTCGGTGGTGACCTCGCCCACGGGCACGTTCCAGGTTTTGGCCGCGGCCTCGCGCAGCATGGTGCGTGCAGTGGCGCCCGCCATGCGCAAACTTTTCCAACCTTGCCGTATGGATTGGCTGCCGCCCGCCAACTGGCGCGCAAACACCGCGGTGTTCAGGGGCGCTTGCTCCACGATCACATTTTTCCAGTCCACATCCAACTCCTCGGCCACCAGCATGGGCATGGAGGTTTTCACGTTCTGCCCGATCTCGGGGTTGGGCGACAGAATGGTGACCACCCCGTTGTCGCCAATTTTCAAATATCCGTTCAGCTCAAACCATTCGTTGGGCATCGCGAGCTCATCGGCCGCTTTGGGCAGACAGCCGGCCAGCCAACTGAAGCTCAGCATCAGGCCCCCGCCTGCCAGTGCCGAAGACTTTAAAAATTCCCTTCTGCCGATGGATGTTTTTATCGTTGCCATAATGCTATTCGTTTATCAGTTGGGCTGCTGTTTTGATGGCTGCCTTGATGCGCACGTAAGTACCGCAGCGGCAGATGTTGCCGTTCATGGCGGCTTCAATCTGCTCATCGGTAGGGTTGGGATTTTCGTTGAGCAAGGCGGCTGCGCTCATGATCTGGCCTGCCTGGCAATAGCCGCACTGCGGCACATCGTGCTCCAGCCACGCCTGCTGCACGGGGTGATCTCCGCGCTCCGAAAGGCCCTCGATGGTAGTGATTTCCATTTTGCCCACGGCTGATACCGGCAGCGAGCATGAGCGGGTGGCCGTGCCATCCAGGTGAATGGTGCAGGCCCCGCATTGGGCCATGCCGCAGCCGAACTTGGTGCCCACCAGGTTCAGGTGATCGCGCAGTACCCACAGCACGGGCGTTTGCGCATCTACATTTACTTCCTGCTTTTTGCCGTTTACGGTGAGGGTGAATGCTGCCATAATTTTTAGGTTAACAACGGGCAATAAAGATATACAGAAATACCCGGAAAGCGGCCACAAAAATCAAACAACAAGCCGAGCCAAGCGAAGGGCGGTTGAAAAAATACGCCAGCGGCCCGGTCGTGGCCAGCGGTTAGAAACACCCTAGAACTTCCGCGCACGTGCACCTCGTTTTTACCTCGAAAATTAGAGGTCAGCCTCTTTGCTTAAAAAAGGTACTGAGCACCAATACCTAGTTCTTATATCCCATGGATAAGTTGGTGTCTCCGCCTATATCCAGTTTTACCTGGGCTTGCCGGTTAGCATTGTTTTCCACGATCAGCGCGGTGTTTTTGTCGGCATATACGTGGAGGGTCTCATTTGGCTTAAGTATGACCATTGAATGAACACTGTCGGTTAGGGTCTTTTGGTAGAGCTTCAGCGGGTGCCCTGAAACGTTTTTGACGGTGGCACGAAAATAACCATGAGGGTTATTACCCAGCACAAAACTGTTGTTCGCGCCAATGTTGGTGACCGATGTGAGTGACGTACAGCCCGACAGCCAAAAGAGGATGGCAACGAGAACTAGTAACTTTGTTTTCATGGGTTTGCGTTTGTTTGCCCTTAAGAACGCCTGTGTTCCCGCAAGGTTTGTCACAGATTGTAACAAATGGTCATGTATCCCGCGAGTCGAAGAGGTCATGACCATGTGAGGTTGTTATGCAGCCGTTGAAATGGCTTGCCTGACTTACATCAGCGTAAGGCACAATCTTGTCATTGATGAGGCCGATTTTGGGCCTGTTGGAAGGACTTTCACTTCTTCAGCGCCCCCAGCACCTCGTTCAACTTCAGCAACGCCTCCACCGGGCTGATGGTGTTGATGTCGATGTTGCTGAGCAAATCGTGCACGGCCTTCATCTTCGGGTCGGCCTCGAATAGGCTCATCTGAAACTGGGGCTTGGGCAGCTCTTCCAGATTTTTTCTGCGGCTTTCTTTGCGCTTGTCTTTTTCCAGAAAATGCAGGATGTCGTTGGCGCGCAGCACCACCGGGTTGGGCATGCCCGCCAACTGGGCCACGTGAATACCAAAGCTATGCTCGCTACCGCCTTCCTTCAGTTTGCGCATGAAGATGATTTTGTCGCCCACTTCCTTTACACTCACGTTGAAGTTTTTCACACGCGGCAAATCTTCCGCCAGTTGATTTAATTCATGGTAATGGGTGGCAAACAATGTTTTGGGCCGAACGTCTTTGTGGTTGTGTAGATATTCCACAATGGCCCAGGCAATGGAAACGCCATCGTAGGTTGACGTGCCGCGCCCGATTTCATCCATCAAAATCAAACTGCGGTTGCTCAGGTTGTTGAGGATGCTGGCCGTTTCGGTCATCTCCACCATAAACGTGGACTCACCCCGCGAGAGGTTGTCGCTGGCACCCACGCGGGTAAATACTTTATCCACCAATCCGATCACCGCTGTTTCGGCCGGCACAAAGCTGCCCATCTGCGCCATCAGTACAATCAAGGCAGTTTGCCGTAGTAAGGCCGACTTACCTGCCATGTTGGGACCGGTGATGACCAGTATCTGTTGCGTTTCCGTATCCAGAAAAATGTCGTTGGGCACATAGCTTTCGCCTACGGGCAGTTGCTTTTCAATTACCGGGTGGCGGCCGGCTTTGATGGCGAGGCGTGTGGAGTCGCTGATGTCGGGTTTGGCGTAGCGATTGGCACGGGCGGTGAGCGCAAAGGAAAGAAGGCAATCGAGTACTGCCACCGTTCTGGCGTTTTGCTGGATTTGCGTGATGAATTCGCCTGTATGACGAACCAGCTCCTGAAACAGGCGTTGTTCGATGACACTTAGCTTTTCCTCTGCATGCAGGATTTTCTCCTCATACACTTTCAGTTCTTCGGTGATGTAGCGCTCGGCATTCACCAGCGTTTGCTTGCGAATCCAGTCGGTGGGTACCTTGTCTTTGTGGGCGTTGCTCACTTCCAGGTAGTAGCCAAACACTTTGTTGTACGAAATCTTCAGCGAGTTGATGCCCGTTCGTTCGATTTCGCGCTTTTGTATCTGCAGCAAATAATCCTTACCCGAAAAGGCCAGTTGCCTTAGTTCATCCAGCTCTGCATTGACGCCATCTTTGATCACGCCCCCTTGGTGCAACAGCATGGGCGCATCGTCCTTCAATTCTTTTTCGATTTTTTCCAACAAGAATTCGCAGCGATGAAGCTGATCGCTCAATTTCTTCAATCCAATGGACGATTGTGCCGCCAACAAATCTTTTACCGGCAAAATAGCCTGCAACGATCGCTTCAGTTGTAATAGCTCGCGCGGATTGACACGCCCTACCGCCACTTTTGAAATCAGACGCTCCAAATCGGCTACCTGTTTCAATTGATGGGTGATGGTTTCCGTTAGTTCGGGATGTTGATACAGATGGTCCACGATCTCCAACCGCTCGTCAATGGCTTCTTTTTCCTTCAGCGGCAGCACCATCCAGCGCCTGAGCTGGCGCGAGCCCATAGGCGTCACGGTTTGATCGAGGATCTGTAACAGCGGCACTCCGCCTTCGTGTTGGGCATTGACTAATTCCAGGTTTCGGATGGTGAATTTATCGAGCCACACATAATGCTCTTCATCCATGCGCGCAAGGGAGGCAATGTGGTGCGTGTCTTTGTGCTCGGTGGCCTCGAGGTAATGCAAAATCGCACCCGCGGCAATGATGGCCTCGTCCATGCCATCGATACCGAAGCCTTTGAGCGTAGCCGTTTTGAATTGCTGAATCAGCTTGTCGTGGGCGTAGTCAAAGGCATACACCCAGTCGTCCAGGGCAAAGGTGGCATAGTCATCGCCCAGGTGTTGCTCCCACTTGTCGCGATGGGCTTTGTTAAAGATGATTTCCGCGGGCCCTAGGCTCTGGATCAGCTTCAGCGCGTAACTCTCGTTTCCTTGCGCGCAGTAAAATTCGCCCGTGCTGATGTCCAGAAACGCCACCCCGAAATTTTTACCCGCATATAGCGAGCAGAGGAAGTTGTTGCGTTTGCGCTCCAGCACGTTGTCGTTGAACGACACCCCGGGGGTCACCAGTTCGGTCACCCCGCGTTTTACAATACCCTTGACAAAGCGGGGGTCTTCGAGTTGATCGCAGATGGCCACCCGGTGACCTGCACGCACGAGTTTAGGCAGGTACGAGTCAAGCGCATGGTGCGGAAAACCGGCCAGTTCAATTTCAGACGCAGAACCATTGCCGCGCTTGGTAAGCGTGATGTCCAGCACCTGGCTGGCAGTGATGGCATCCTGCCCGAAGGTTTCGTAAAAGTCGCCCACGCGAAAGAGCAACAGCGCACCCGGGTACTTCGCCTTGATGGCGTTGTACTGCTTCATTAACGGGGTGTCCATTGCGCCTGCGGCAGCCATTGTCACGTATGATAAGGGGGCAAAGATAGTATTGGCGTGGCCAAAACCGATCTCTTTTCTGAGACCATTGTTCGTTCACACATTTTTTGCGGCCCGCTCTCTCCATTCAAAAAAGGCCAACCCCAGCCATCGGATACGGGTGGGTAAATGCGTTACCGATGTTTATGCCAAGGCTGCGCGCACCTGCTTTTGGAGCGCGGGCAAAACCGTTTGTGGAAACCACGGATGTTTGCTTTGCCAAGGACGGTTGCGCGGTGAGGGATGAGGAAGTGGAAAATAGCGGGGCAGGTAGGCGGCATACGACTGCACAGTGCCGGTGAGTGACGCTTTGGCCCCCGCACCCAGATAATGTGCTTGTGCATATGCCCCGATCAACACCGTGAGGCGCACCTCACGCAAACGTGCCCAAAGGGAAGGATGCCACTGCGGTGCGCACTCGGGCCGTGGGGGCAAGTCGCCCGAGGTGCCCTTCCCGGGATAACAAAAGCCCATGGGCATGAGCGAAAAAAGCTCCTCGTTGTAAAACTGCTCTTCATCAACGCCCAACCACCGCCTCAACTCGCGGCCGCTGGCATCATCCCACGGTATGCCACTGGCGTGCACGCGCGCACCCGGTGCCTGGCCGATGACAACGATACGCGCACGCGGGTGGGCACGCACAACGGGCCGAGGACCGAGCGGAAGGTGCCTGGCACAGAGAGTACAGGCGCTGATATCGTGCAACAAGTCCTTCACACCGCAGGTGGGGGTGGCAAGAACGAATTTTGGACGCACACTATGCCCACCCGTTTTGTCTGCTGTATGACAATCCCTTTTGATTTTACGGAACTGGCCGGAGCGTTTGTTTCGCCCGTGCGCTACGGGCTGTATCTTTCTCCTTCTATGGCTCTTTTTGACTTCGTTGGCTCCGCGCGCGGAACATGGCACGTCACCCGCCAATCGGCTGTAGTGGGTGCTTCCATCGCATTATTTCCGGCTTTGACGATCGCAGAGGGTACGCTCACCTCGCAGCCACCGGCCAACTGGCTGATCAAAGGCGTGCGCAGCAACATGCGCTACACCCATCAAGCGGAAGCAAAAGCGCTGGTCAGCCAACAAGCGCCTTTGGGGCGCGCAGCGGCCACGTGTGCAGCCCTCATTCCCATCAAAAAAAGCGATGCCTGGTGGGCGCTGGCGCAAGACGAACGGAGACACCTGTTTGAAGAACAATCGCGCCATATTGCCACCGGCATGGACTACCTGCCCGCCATCGCCCGCAGACTCTACCATAGCAGAGACCTGGGCCAGGAGTTTGATTTCTTAACCTGGTTTGAGTTTGCCCCCGAGCACACACAACGTTTTGACAATTTGCTGGTTGCCTTGCGCAGCACCGCGGAGTGGACGTATGTCGTGCGTGAAGTAGACATACGTCTGGTGAAAAATCAACCCCAGTCGTAGCCGTTGCATGAGCGATCAGGCCCAGCCGGTTATCAACTACTTCAAAAGAATCATTCCTGTGGATGATGTTGATCGCGTTATGATCGGAAACGCGTTTAAGTTGGTGCACGTAAAAAAGCGACAGTTTCTTGTGCAACCCAACTTTGTTGCCACCCACCGCAATTTTGTGGTGCGAGGGGCCTTTCGTTCGTACATCGTGGCGGAAGGAGGGCACGAACATACAATCGCTTTTGCCATTGACGACTGGTGGATAACCGATTACAACAGCTACATCTTTCAACGGCCGTCCACCATGTTTGTAGTAGCCCTGGAAGACAGCATCGTTTTGCAAATTGATTTTGAAAAGGAAAACATGCTGAAAGCTGCCCACCACAAATACGAGACGTTCTTTCGAACGATTGCCGAACGGGGCCTCGCATTTTATTTGCGAAGGCTGATCTCCAACTTGTCGCACTCGGCAGAAGAACGCTACCGCGAATTTGAAAAGAACTATCCAAAAGTTGTTCAACGCGTACCACAATATGCGCTGGCCTCCTACCTGGGCATGACCACCGAATACCTTTCGAAACTGCGGAACCAGCGTATGAAGAAACCGGACGGCTAGTGTGCATGGCTGATCTGGCGGAACATTGTTACCGGCCTACCGCGGTGCACTGCTGAAAAAGTTGAACTAGTTCAACCTCCTTTCCTAACCTGGTTGATTTTTTGTGGGCGGGAACCCCCGCACTTTTGGGTCATCAATCATACACACAACTCAAAAAAATCTACCCCTATGAAAAATCCTTTGATTAACACGGTGCTGGCGACCATGCTATGGGCCACCACTCTTCTCGCACAACCCGTAGAAACCATTGCCCTGGAAGGCAATCAACTTTTCCCGGAAGGCATCATTACCCTGCCTAACAATGACCTGCTCGTAGGCGGCTTTGGCGATGGCTCCCTCCAACGGATAGACGACAACAACAAGGTATCATTCTTCAGCAAACCGGGCGAAAATGGCATGGTCATAGCCGTAGGCATGGCCCTTGACACCAAGAACAATCGCTTATGGGTTGCCAATTTCAATTTTAAGACTACCAGCGGAAAACCCGGCAGCAACCTGAAAGTATTTGACTTTGTGACGGGCAAACTGTTGAAGACGCTTCCTGAAAATTTTATTGAGGGTGCGTTTTTCAACGAAGTCTCGCTGGACGAAAAGGGCAACGTATATGTATCGGATACTTTTGCGCCAACCATTTGGAGTACTTCGTATGCTGCCAGCGGTGTGGCTCCATTTGTGACAGACAACAACCTGCTCAAAAATCCATCGCCCGATCAACCCTTTGGATTGAACGGCTTGACCATCACGCCCGACCATAAATATCTAATTGCCTCGGTCATGAACCGCACGATTCAGGGAGGTGGGACGTTGGTTCGAATCAACCTGGGCACCAAAGAAGTGACTCGAATCCGCTTGAAAGAGGATGACGCCACCCGCGCTTTTTCCGGTTCCGATGGTATGTTTTTTTATCAAGGGCAATTGTTTATGGTCAACGTCTACTCGCAAGCAGGTGCCATTTTTACGGCCCGATTCAACACGGATTATTCGGAGGCGAGTCTCACGATCCGCCAAGCCTTTCAGTCGGCCTACGACCGCCCTACGGCCTCGGCCATTCGCCAGGGCAAACTCTACACCGTAAACAGCCAACTCAATCACATCATTGACGACAAAGACGGACAGCTCAATACACCTCCCGCACTTCCTTTCAAGGTGGTGGGCGTGCCGCTGAACGAACTGCTGAAGTGAGAACCACGCAAAAAGCATGGCCACGGGTCATGCTTTTTGCGTGTTTGCTTTTTTTGCATCAGGTTGAAGACGCAGGAGGAGAGGGTTGACAGCGCCTGGGGTTTTTTACTTCCGCGGCAGCCACGAAAATCGAAATCGCGGTGGTACCAATGGCCACCCAGGTCAGGGCCTCGGACCTCGCCAATCCTTCGTCCAGTGTTGAAAAAAGTGCGACCAGAAAGGCAAATCCGGCTGCGATGCCGATTGCCACTGCGTAAAGCCCGCGGGGGCGTCTTTTCTTTGTGTGCATAAATAAACCCTTTTTGAAGTTAGTCGGGTACCCACACCGATTGTTACGGGTACTCTCGGTTTTTTTATTCATTGGCTCAAGTTACCGGCCGCTTTGCCCGCACCTTCAATTTTTTGTTCATCGCCTCAAAGCCCGCCAGCGACTGGTTGTTGCACTTTTTTTTGAACAACGGCACCAACATGCCTGTGAATATCACTCCCTTCGCCTTTCCGGTATGGATCGACAGCAGAGAAGGCTTAAAGTTTTTGGAAATGCTCTTTAGTTTAAGCGGGTTGTTTCGCCCATGGCGATGCGGTTGCAGGTGAGCAGTGCCTCCTGCAAGTCTGTACCGGGGCTGCGCAATGGATCGATCGACTTGACCAGGTTAGCGCGCAACTGGTACAATTCTTCTCGATTGTACCTCTTGGAATCGCGCACCAGATCAAGCTTCATCAACTCTTCTTGCTGGTTTTGCTTCGGGTTGAACCAGCCGTTGAGCTCGGAGCACTGGTGGCAAACGCCTTTTTTGTTCACCAGGGCGCAGCGGTGATCAAAAATGTCAGTCATTGTTTTGCGGCCATCCTGCAAAAGATATTTCACCACGCCTTCCGTTTTGCCCAGAATCAGCCCAATTTCCGCTACCGAGAAGTCATACACATCTTTCAGCATCAACGCCAACTGGTTTTCGATCGGCAGGTTTTTTGAGATACACGTGAAACAGGTGTCAATGTGTTCCCTCATGTCATACCGCGCATCGGGTGATGTTTCATGGATACGCGAAATCGATTGCCGAAGGCTTTCATTTTCCAAAACCTGCTTCTTCGCCTGCTCGCTCACATCGGGCGTCCACCGCTTCTTTCGCTGCAAGTAATTGTACGCGAGGTGCGTGGCAATTTGAAACACCCATGTTTTCAATGACGATTCGCCCTTGAACGTGGAGAGTTTGTCGAACGCCCTGATAAACGTATCGTGCGTCATGTCTTCGGCATCGTTGCGGCTGGCCAGCAGGCGGTAGAGATATGACTTCAACTGGCTTTGAAAGACCGTAAACAGTTGCTGAAAGGCCTTGATGTCGCCCTCCAGGGCATTTTTTAGTGTTTGTTGCTCATTCATGATCATCAGCGTTTAGCCATTGCATCGCGTCTGGGGCCGAGGTAAAATGGCGCGTGGCGAATTTACCGGTTTGGCCCGGTATGTCTTTCATCAGCGACAACCATTCAGGCGGGGTGACGTAGGCAAATTTTTTTACTCCAAGGCTTTCGTAGCGCGGATTGAGTTGCGTTTCGCGCCAGGCTTCAAACTCTTTGGGCAGGTGAAAATGAAAGTGCCGCGTGTCCACCAGCAGGTGCTTAGCCTGATACTGCCAGGCAAAACCGGCATAGGCGTTGCATGCCAATTGAAAGTTGGTGTAATCCATCTGCTTGGTTTGATCGGTCCATTCAAAAAGCAAGACCGGTTGTTTTTCAGTGAGAAGCGAGAACGTTAGCAACGAATTTTGAAACAGGGTTTTCATATGGGTAGATGGTAGGTGAAAAGTCAAAAAGGCAAAGGGCGGGTGCCCTTCGCCTTTTTTGGTTGTCTATTTTTGTTTGACCACCGGGGGCGTGAGTTTCGTGGGGCGCTTGTCCGGGCTGCACATATCGTTATCGACCGGGCGTTCGCCAAAGTACAGGTTCCCTTCGCGGTCGAGCGATAACAAATCATAGTCACCCGGGCATACCTTCACCGACTTCCAGGCCGAGCATCCGTTTTCGGAGATGTCCTTTTCTACATGGGGTGTCAACTGGCAAGGGGTAAAACCGAAGGCGTTGATCAGGTTTGTATCGGTCGTTTTGACCGTGACAAACTTTTTGTCTTCGTAGAAAACTGCGTTGTAGGTGTTGGCCACTACGGCAGATTTCTCCTGAAGTTTGTACGTGCCCACGGTGCGAAACTCAAACACTTTCATTTTTAATTCCGGGTCAAGCGCGAGCGTAAATACCAGCGTCCACTTGCCTTTGTTAAAGGTAAATACCCGTTGCCCCCAGGCTTGTCCGTAGGGGTATGGTTGGGCATCGGCATACGTACCCGACAATGTTTCGAGTTTGTCTTTCAATGAATCGGCCGGTTTGAAGGCGCTGGTCGCCACTGCGGCTACCGCGATGGCGAGAAAAAGAATAATGGTTTTCATGATGATTTTTTAGTTACACGGTTAATACAATTTTTCCGGTGGTCTGCCGCGCTTCCAACTGGCGGTGCGCTTCGGCCGCCTCTGGCAGGGCGAAGGTTTGGGTGGTGGTGATTTTCAATTGCCCTTGCGCCACCAGACCTATCACCGTGCCCAACGCCTGTTGCCATACCGGCATTTGGGTGGTGATGAAATGCGCAAGATTGAACCCCGATTGCGTCAGGTTCTCATCCACAAAATATTCGGGATGAACGTTTCCTTGCACACCGCTGGCGCATCCATAGATGATGAGGTGGCCTCCCGGGGCCAGGGTCTTCACGGCCTCGTGGTAGATGTCGCCACCCACCGTTTCAAAGGCGATGTCCGCGCCCCGGCCGTTGGTGGCTTCCCGGATTTTTTTGCCCCATCCCTTCTGGGAATAGTTAATGAGCACATCGGCCCCATGGGCTTTAGCGGTTTGAAGTTTGTCGGCTGAGCTGCTGGCGGCAAATACGGTAGCTCCGTTCAGTTTGGCCAGTTGCACCAACAGCGACCCCACCCCACCGGCCGCGGCCGTGATCAGCACCGACTTGCCTTTCAACTCTTTTGCTACTTGCGAGATCATCAGTTGCGCGGTTGACCCTTGCACAAAAATGCCCGTAGCCTCCGCTGACGAGATATTGGGCGGAAGTGGCACGCAATACTGGGCGATGGCGGTGACATACTCCGAATAGCCACCCCCGGCCGGCAGTATGGCCAATACCCGGGTTCCTTTGACATAGGGGGGCTCCACGCCTTCGCCCACGTGCACGATTTCGCCCACCGCTTCAGACCCCAGCACATAGGGTAGCGGAGTGGGTTGAAAGTATCGGTTTCGTCTGCGCAGGGTGTCGGAATAATTCACTCCAATGGCCTGCGTGCGAATGATTACCTCGCCTTTCTGAGGCCGCGGCAGCTTTGCCTCTACCCATTGCAATACGTCAGGCGGGCCGTATTGGGGCAAAATGATTTGTTTGGTTGGAATTGCCATGTGTATAAAAGTTGATTTACACAGCTCTGACAATTGAGGTGGGGAAAACGGATGAGAAAAAGGAGTCCTTTTTTAACCATTCTCCGACCGATGGCCGTAACCGATGCCTGCTGTACTCGATTTCTCCGTCCAGGCCTTTTGATAGGCGAATAAAAAGAACGCAGTCCGTGGCGAGGCGACTTAAACAAGGCGTGGCTTTGGCTAACTTATCGTTAACATATAAAGAGTGTGCAAACAAATCCTGTCTTTCCAGCCGGTGTTTCGAGGGACAAAACAGCTTTTTCGCCAAACGAGCCAGGGGTCGTTTTCCGGTCACACCGTTTCTGTTGAGCATTCTGACAAATGCTGTTTTTGCAAGAAACAATCCGTGGCGGGTGGGGTTCTTGTAGCACACTAATTTCAATAATATACAGTATGAAAAATTTTCTCATTGTAGCGGCCCTTGCGGCAACGCTGTCGTCTTTTGCACAACCCAAAGACGTGGTTGACATCGCCATTGGCTCAACTGATCACACCACGCTGGTAGCCGCGGTAAAAGCAGCAGACTTGGTTACCACGCTGAAAGGTAAAGGGCCCTTTACTGTTTTTGCACCCACCAATGCCGCCTTCGACAAACTGCCTGCAGGCACCGTTACCAATTTGCTGAAGCCGGAAAGTAAAAGCCAATTGGCTAAAATTTTGACCTACCACGTGGTAGCCGGAAACCTCGATGCCGCGGCCGTGGTAAAAGCCATTAAAGCCGCCAACGGAAAAGCGGTGTTAACCACGGTGAGTGGCGGCAAGCTGACGGCCAGTTTGGAAGGTGATAAGGTGAAGCTCACCGATGAAGCGGGCAATGCCGGTTATGTGATCGCGGCCGACCTGAAGGGCAGCAACGGTGTGGTACACGTGATTGATGCGGTTGTTCTTCCCAAGTAACCAACGGATTTCCTTTCAAAAGAGGCTGCCTTAAAAAAGGCAGCCTCTTTTTTTTCTTTGATTGTGACGTAATCCGCGCGCTGGCTTACCGCTCCGATTCTCCGGTATTTCGTTCCAATTCAACGGAACTTTGTCGAATCACCTGGTCCAACTCCCGCGCTGACTCCTCCAGGTGCTGTTTGATGCGCTTGGCCTCTTCCGGGTCTTCAGACTTGTACATCAGATTGAGCAACCCTAAAATACGGCTCAGTGGTGCGCGCAAAATATGGGCATTGGTATACGCATAGGCTTGCAGGCGTTGGTTGCGCTCTCGCAATTGCTGCGTGCGCTCTTGAACAATATCTTCCAGGCCCTTATTTAGATTCCGAATTTCCTCGTTCTTGTTCTGAACTTCCAGATTAGCCGCCCACAGAATTCGATAAAAGTAAATGAGTATGAGATTAGCAAAAATACTGGTGGTAATAAAAATAACGATCATGTTATCCTGAGCAAAGGGCAACGTGGCGTATGTCTTTTTGGTGTCAAAAAATAGCAGGAATTGAGGCGAGGTGAAAATGAGCACAAAACAGACTGACAGCGCCCCCACAAACCACCATCTGTCCGATTGAAATGAAAAAAGCAGATGTACCATCATACTTGATGCCAGGCAGAACAAAGGATGAATAATAAAGGAAACCGCACTCACGCCAATAAAAATAGGGGGGCTGATGTTTGTTAAGAATATCCAACCTGCCAAAAAAATAACTCGCCCCGGTCTCCAAAAACGGGTTGTGTTGAGAAAAAGACAAAAAGCACAAACAGCCACAACAATGGCAGGCACATAATCCGAAAAGGACTCATCTTGCGGTGAGTCATCTACGAATATCAAGCTCAGGAAATAGTAGACAAGAACTACACTGCCCGTTACCCAATACACAATGGCCGAGAGTGTTTTCCGCTGGGTGAACGCATCGTGTAAGTTCATAAGTCAGGCAAAACACGGGGATAGAAAGCACTTTGCCAAGTGGGTGTAAGAAGCGAGTTGGTTTTTATTGAAAAAAGCTCAAAAGATATAGCTCGAATAGCGTTGATTTGCGTTTGAAGAAAATTTAACTCATATGGAAAAAGAAACAGCAACTTGTAATGAGATTGAATTGGCCATAGCCGAATTGGCCAAACTTTCACCTGATCAACGGACTGCAATTCTGGCGGGATTTACGAAAATGGTAGCAAGCCACCGCATCAGTTTTTTGACAGGTGAAGATGATGACATTTCGGGCTGGTGGAGAATTTGACAAGCGCGCCAGGCCAAGCTGGTCAAAAAACCGGAATACATTCAAATCATGTCCTTCAAGAGAGGCCAATACCTCCCCACAATGCCTACTGGTGGGGCCAAAAAGAGTATATCCCGGACTATCCGGGATACTTTTTTATGCCGCTGTTTTACGAGCTGCTGATCCGCCAGGGGGTGCCGCCCGGAGCCTTACTGGCCGAAACACACCTAACGGCCGCAGAAGAAATACTCGACAGCGTGGCGCGCCATGAGTTTGGCGAGCGGTCGTTTGCCGAACACGTGCTCACATGCCGGCAGACGCTGGCCGTCCGTGGAGTGTCGCCCGCGCGGATAGGGGAAGTGGAGCAGCAACTGGTAAGCCGCCCGTTCAGCCTCGTTCCGGCCGCGTTCACCGCGCTCACACGGGCCAACACGTTTTTATATGCCACCGCCCTGGCCAGCGATGACTTCGGGCTGATTCACCGTACGTGGGAGATGATCATGCCGTTACTGCTCTTTTTGGACGATGTCACGGATTTGGCTGCGGATCGGGCTGCGGGCGAAGAAAACTGTCTGCTGCAAGGGGGTACACCCGTTGAAAGCTTCTTTCGTTTGTATCCGGTGCTGGCACGGCTCGTCAAGCAAATCGAGCCCATTCACCCCGAAGCGCACCAACGGTTGAACGCACTCCGGTTACCCGCACTTACCAGCGGGTTTCTGAAAGTGACGTTGGCGGCCTGAGGGTGCGTTACCGCGAAAATAATTCCGCCCCGGTCTCGTCCCACTCCTTACGGATGTAGGGCTTGGCGTTTTTGGCGAATGACTCTTTGGGGTAGGAGATGATCCGTTTGCGTTTTCCTGACGGATAGTTCTCAATCCAGTCGTTGACACGTTCGTTCCACCGGTATTCGCCCATCACGGCAATCTGTCCGTTTTCGTGGAACAGGTAATAGAACCCTTCTTTTTCTCCGTATTCAATGGGCGTGATCTCTTTGATTTTCTTTTTCTCCACGGGATCGTAATAAGTCACGATGGATTCCCTTGGCCAGCCCTTGAAGTATTTCTCTTTGTCTTCCAGCAGGTCTTGGCGGTTGTGCCGCACCCACCGGGCATGTTTGGTGCCTTTGAAATAGATGCCCTCTTCCAACGTTACTTCGCCTTGCATTTTCCGATAGGGGCCGTGCAGCAGCACTCCGCGGTCCATCCGAAAGCCGGCCAGGGTGGTCTTTCGTATTTTTCGCGTTTTGAATTCATACCAGTAAATGTCGCGGGCAAAGGTGTTGGGGGCTTCCGGCCTTTTCAATACGTAAAAAAGCTCCAACACGGCATTGTCGTCATACCCGAGGCGCGAAAAACGCTTACGCGTCTTGATGCCATAAAACACCTTCTTGCGCGGCTTCTTTTTT
>JALONI010000001.1 GCA_025455015.1 Cyclobacteriaceae bacterium
CCGCGGTTAATCATCAGACACTAAACCTTTTCTAACCTCACCCCATCCACACCCTTACTTCTTGACGCGTATCGTTCCCCTCTCCACGGGAGAGGGGCGCACAGTTCGTGCGTCTGGCAGGCATCAGGCCGGGGTGAGGTAACAGCCCGCGCATAGCCAAATCCGGAATGACACCTCCGCGCCTCCGCGGTTAATCATCAGACACTAAACCTTTTCTAACCTCACCCCATCCACACCCTTACTTCTTGACGCGTATCGTTCCCCTCTCCACGGGAGAGGGGCGTACCACCTTGTATTTTGTTTCCCCAAAAAAGTTAGCCACTTTTCAGGCACTATCCATCCACCGTATGAACTGGTCATTGGCAAACAAAAAGGCGTTGGTGACGGGCGGCACCAAAGGCATCGGCAAAGCCACCGCGCAAGAACTGTTAGACCTGGGCGCAGAGGTACTCGTCATTGCCCGCGATACCAAGTCGATTGAAGGGAAACTGCGCCACTCTGCCCGCCTCTATGTGATGCCGGGTGATGTGACGCAACCCGGTTTTCGTCAGGACCTCATCCGCAAAGTAGAAGAAAACTGGGGCAAGCTGGACATCCTGGTGAACAACGTGGGTAGCAACATCCGTAAAAAATTTGCCGACTACACCGAAGAAGAATACCGCCAACTGTTTGACCTCAACCTGTTCAGCCTGATGGAGCTGACGCGGCTGGCGTTTCCGATGCTGAAAAATGCTGAACACGCCAGCGTAATCAACGTGGCCTCGGTGGCCGGTGAGTGGGACGTGCTGAGCGGGCCTCCGTACGGCATGACCAAGGCCGCCATCCTCCAACTGTCGCGGCACCTGGCTACAGAATGGGCCGAGCACGGCATCCGCGTCAACAGCGTGTCGCCCTGGTACATTGAAACACCGCTGACGGAGGCCGTGCTGGCGCAGCCGGAGCGGATGTCTAAAATCATCGAACGCACTCCGCTACAGCGCGTGGGACAACCCGAAGAGGTGGCGGCTGCCATTGCCTTTCTGGCCATGGACAAAGCCAGCTACATCACAGGCCAAAACATCCGCGTAGACGGGGGCATGTCGGTGAAAGGGCTGTAAGCGGAAGCACGATCTCCTACCCAACAAAACAAGTTTGGCATGACACACAACCTGATCTGTTTGGCAGCCCTGCTTCTGACAACGGGGCCTGCCTGGGCACAACCTTCAAAGACAGGCGTGGCCGGGCGGCCCGAAGACCACGGCATGTCGTCCGCACGGTTGCAACGCATCGATCAACTGCTGGACACGCACGTCCAAAACCTGTGGATACCGGGGGCCGTGGCCATCATCGTGCGGAACGGAAAAATCATTCACCTCAAGGCCTATGGCTATCGCGACACCGAAACCAAAGCGGCCCTAAAAACAACGGACATCTTCCGCATTGCCTCTCAAACGAAAGCTATCACCAGTCTGGCCGTGATGATGTTGTGGGAAGAAGGAAAATTTCAATTGGATGATGCGGTGTCGCGCTACATCCCCGAATTCAAAAACCCGCGCGTGCTCACCACGCTGAATTGGAGTGATACGACCTACGCGACCGTGCCCGCCAAAAGCGAAATCACCATCCGCCAGTTGCTCACCCACACTTCGGGCATCGACTATGCCGCCATCGGCAGCCAGGAATTTCGGGCCATTTATGCCAAGGCGGGTGTACCCAGCGGCATTGGCAATGCCTCCATGGTGCTGGCCAACAAGATGAAACGGCTCGGTACGCTTCCGCTCAAGCATCACCCGGGTGAACAGTACACCTATGGGCTCAATACCGATGTGCTCGGCTATTTGGTGGAAGTAGTGTCCGGGCTTTCGCTCGATCAATTTTTTCGCCAGCGCATCTTTCAACCGCTGGGTATGAATGACACACACTTCTACCTGCCCCGGGAAAAGCATCACCGCCTGGTCACGCTGTATCAAAGTCGTGAGGGCCGCGTGGTGCCGGTGTCCAGCGAGGCGTATGACGGGGTAAACCCAAACTACCCCACGCTGGAGGGAACGTACTTTTCGGGTGGCGCAGGGCTGAGTTCCACCGTGGAAGACTATGCACGCTTCCTCCAACTCTTTCTCAACAAGGGCGAACTGAATGGCGTACGGCTGATCAGCCGCAAAACGGCCTGGGGTTTGGGCTGGAAACGGAAAAGAACGATGCGCAGTCGGTTCTTTCGATGGGCAGCTTTAGCTGGGGCGGGGCCTTCAACACACACTATTGGGCCGATCCTAAGGAAAAATTAATCGGGCTGGTGTTCACCAACATGTACAACACTCCGTATTGGCACCTGGGCGACACGTACAAAGTGCTGACCTATCAGGCCATTGCCGATTAACCCGTACCTTGGCAGCGCAATTCAAACACCACACGTGATGAAAAAAATGGTATTCGTCTTTTTCGCTTTGTTGGCGGCCGCACCCTTGGCCCAGGCCCAACTCATCAAAACGCAACTTATTTTAAAAGTAGTGGACGAACTGGGCAATCCCGTAGGCCAGGCCTCGGTGAAACTGTTCGAAACCGAAGCCGACTATACCCAGGAAAAAAACGTGGTGTTTGAGGGCACCACAGACGACAAAGGTGTGGTGCAATTCAAGCGTATGAAGGCCATTCAATATTTCCTGATCGTGCGCAAAGACGACAGAGACAACCAGGGCGGGGGCGAAAAGGTGGGGCCGCTGGAGGAAAACAAATTCAACAAAGCCACGGTGGTGATACAATAGGAAATTCAGTATTCGAGATTCAAGGTTCGAGGTTTGAGGTTCAAAAGTTGCCATGTTGTAAAGGCTGGAAGCCGGGAAGACGGAAGTCCAAAAGTCCAAAAGTTGGGAAGACCGGAAGTCCGAGAGTTCACGGCTGAAAGTTCAACATGTAGGCGAACTCTCATTATCCACGCTGCAACGCAAATGCCACCCCCACCTGAATGTTGAATTTTAATCTCAGTATGCCCATCCAGCCCTTTGATCTGAACAACGCACTTTCGGCCTATCGCTGTTTGCCGGAAGAGGAGGTTTTCGTGGCGCGCTGCCGGGCGTTGTTGCAGCATCCGCAGGCCTTTGAGCGCACACACTTGCCCGGCCACTTCACAGGGTCGGCTTGGATTGTCAATCCGCAGCGCACGCATGCCTTGTTGGTTCACCATGGCAAACTGAATCGGTGGATGCAGCCGGGCGGTCATGCCGATGGTGACCGGGATTTGTTTCGGGTGGCCTTGAAGGAAGCGCAGGAAGAAACCGGGGCCGTACCCATGCACACCTCGCCCGTGATTTTTGACATTGACATACACCCCATCCCGGCCCGCAAAGACATGCCCCCGCACGAGCACTATGACATTCGTTTTTTGCTGGTCGCGGACGATCGACTGCCGGTGGCCGTCAGCGAAGAATCGCACGATGTGCAATGGGTAGCACTACCCACCCTCGAAGCAGGTACGCGAGAGCGGTCAGTGTTGCGCCTGCGGGAAAAGCTACTTCGAAGCAATTAGCAGCATCGCAAACGCGATGACCACCATCCAAAAACTATAGCCGGCCAAGGATGGGATGATGACGGTGCGGGTGGCCATGAGTACCGCCAGCAAGACCAACAGCACCGCCACTACTTTGAGGATGTTCCGTGTTTTGTTGCTCATGGATGCGAGGGTTGCGGATTAATGATGATGCCCGTGCGGGCCGTGTACGTGGCCGTGCGAGATCTCTTCGGCTGTCGCGCTGCGCACATCCATCACTTCCACATCGAATAACAGTGTTACGCCCGCCAGCGGGTGGTTGGCATCCACGGTCACGCCATCCAAGCCTACGTGGGTCACGGTAACCACCCCGCCCTGGTTGGTGGAAAACTGCATGCCCTGTTTTACTTCCTGGTCGCCAAAGGCGGTGCGCGGCACTTTTTGCACCAGCGTATCGTCTTTTTGTCCGTAGCCCTTTTCGGGCGATATGTTCAGGTTCAACTTGTCGCCCTTCTTTTTTCCTTCCAGCCCCTCTTCCATGCCCATGATCAAATTGCCCGCGCCATGCAGGTAGTGAAGCGGATCGCGGCCACTGCTCGTATCCAGTACCGTTCCTTCCAGGTTGCGCAGCGTGTAGTGGATAGACGCCACCATGTTTTTAGTGATTTGCATGAGCGATTTTTTTTGCAAATCTATAATTTTTGCGCCAAAATACGATGTACTTTCGTGCCATGACTGTTGCAGATTGGATCGAAGCCATCGGCTTATTCGGGGCCTTCCTTACCTCCATCACGTTTGTGCCGCAAGTGGTCAAAGCGTGGCAGACCAGGAGCGTGGGCGACCTGAGCCTGGCCACCATGTGCATCGTGCTCACGAGCGCGCTGGTGTGGCTGGTGTACGGGTTGGCGTTGGGGCTTCGCCCGGTCATCATCGCCAACAGCCTCATTGCTGTGCTCAGCGCTCTGCTCATTTATTTCAAGTTCACCTTCCCGAAATAACCCCTTCCGGCTTTCGGTATTTGCCCTTACCTTTGCCCTCCTTCGCCCCTAACGGGCTTATTCATACCCTATGTTCGACAGCCTAAGTCTCAAACTGGAAAAAGCCTTTCAAACCCTGAAAGGCCAGTCCAAAATCACGGAAATAAACGTAGCCTCCACCATCAAGGAGATACGCAAGGCACTCATTGACGCGGACGTCAACTACAAAGTGGCCAAAGAGGTCACGGACGAGATCAAGGAAAAGGCCATGGGCCAAAACGTGCTCACGTCCCTCTCGCCCGGCCAACTGCTCACCAAAATCACCAATGACGAGTTAACCCACCTGATGGGCGGCCAAAGCGAAGACATCTCGCTGGAAGGAAATCCTTCCGTGATCCTCATCGCGGGGTTGCAAGGGTCGGGTAAGACCACCTTCTCGGGCAAACTTGCCAACTACATCAAACGCCAAGGGCGCGAGGTGCTGTTGGTGGCGTGCGACATTTATCGACCTGCGGCCATCGACCAACTGAACGTGCTGGGCGAACAAATAGGCGTGAGCGTGTTTTCGGAGCCGGATAACAAAAATGCTGTCCACATCGCCAAAGCGGCCATGGAGCATGCCAAGAAGGTAAATGCCCGCGTGGTCATTGTGGATACCGCAGGCCGCCTGGCGGTAGATGAAGAGATGATGGATGAAATCGCCAAGCTGAAAGAGGCACTCAAGCCATCCGAAACTCTTTTTGTAGTAGATGCCATGACGGGGCAAGACGCGGTCAATACCGCCAAAGCATTTAACGAGCGGTTGAATTTCAATGGCGTGGTGCTTACCAAAATGGATGGCGATACCCGCGGGGGGGCTGCGCTCTCCATCAGGCGCGTGGTGGAAAAACCCATCAAGTTTATCAGCTCGGGCGAGAAGATGGATGCCATCGACCGGTTTTACCCGGAGCGGATGGCCAGCCGTATTTTGGGCATGGGCGATGTGGTGAGCTTGGTGGAAAAAGCCCAACAGACCTTTGACCAAGAAGAGGCGCGCAGGCTCAACGCCAAAATGCGCAAAAACCAGTTTGACCTCAACGACTTTTTGGGCCAACTGGAGCAAATCAAAAAAATGGGTAACATGAAAGACCTGCTCGGCATGATACCCGGCATGGGCAAGGCGCTGAAAGACGTAGACATTGACGACAATTCGTTTAAACCGGTGGAGGCGATCATCCGCTCCATGACCTTGGACGAGCGGCAGAACCCCGACATCATCAACCCGAGCCGCAAAAACCGGATCGCCAAGGGAAGCGGCACTTCTGTGCAACAGGTGAACCAATTGCTGAAACAGTTTGAAGACATGCGCAAGATGATGAAGACCGTAAACAAAATGGGTGGGGGCAAACGCGCGCTGAATGCGCTGAATCCGTTTGGGCGGTAGCCGGCCGATGGCCCCGGGCAGGCCGGCTTTGACATTCCACGTAAATTTCTTTTACTTCGTAGCGTTATTTACGCAAACCAATAACGCTATGGCAAAAGGACAAGACAAACGCAAGGAGACCAAGAAGGCTCCTACCAAAACGCTCAAAGAAAAACGAGCCGAAAAGAAAGCCAAAAAAGGCAACGGGTAAGGCAACCGCCCCGAGAAGAAAAGCCGTCTGGATCAGATGGCTTTTTTTTATTGTCCTTCGCTCACCCCAAGCCACCCGGGCAGGGCTCTGTAAACTCCGATTTTTACCCACAGCCGCGTGTGGTGGCCGCCCGTGTATGTTCAGGCCCAGCGAAAAAATAAACCGGCCGCAACAGAACCATCGCCCAACCGTGGCCGTTTAGTAAAGGAGTTTATAGGTTAACCATACACCCGAAAATGCTCTGGAACCAATACCGGAGCATTTTCCTTTTTTATTATCAACTCATTCAAAAATCAAAAAACATGAAAAAACTGTCGTATTTGTTAGTGCTCGTGGCTGTTGCAACGGCTGCGCAGGCGCAAGACAAAAAGCCCGCCAGCCCCAAAGAAACCGTGAAAGGCACCGTAGGAGGTGCTGGTGTTGAGATTGTGTATTGTCGCCCGTCAGCTCGGGGGCGGAAGATGTTAGGCGGAAACGAACCGTATGGCCAGGTTTGGCGCACGGGTGCCAATGAGGCTACCACGATTGAGTTTGATCGGGACGTGGTCATTGAAGGCAAGGATTTGCCGAAGGGGAAGTATGAACTGTTTACCATCCCGGGCGAAACCGAATGGACCATCATAGTTCAAAAATTTGGCAAGCAGTGGGGTGCGTATAAATACAACCAAAGCAGCGATGTGCTACGCGCCACGGTGAAGGCAGGCAAGCCTTCCGCTTTTGTCGAAACATTCACCATTGCCACTGACCCCAGCGCCATCAATCTCAGTTGGGAAAACACGCTGGTCAGTTTCTCGGTCAAGAGCAAATAAGGTAGCGCCCACCCAAGAAACGGAGGCCTGCGCCCCACCGCCCCTTCCCGTCCGGAAGGGGTTTTTTCATTTTGCGTTTCCTCAAAATATTCTGCTAACTTTTCCGCGGTTAACAGCGGTATGCCGGACGTCACCAAGCCACTGAAAATACTGGGTCGTAACGACCGCGTGGATTTACCCAAGCTGGGGATCTATGACATCCATGCCAAAGTGGATACGGGCGCTTACAACTGCAGCCTGCACTGCTCCCGTGCCGAGGTGGTGGACGGAAAACTGGAGTTTGTCCTGCTGGACGAAGAGCGCCCCGAGTTTACCGGGATGAAGTTTGTGTTCAAACGATTCAAACAGCGCGAAATAAAAAATTCCTTTGGTGAGGCCGAATTGCGCTATGTGATCAAAACCACCATCCGCATTCACGGCCGCCTGATACGGGCCGAGTTTTCGCTAAGCAACCGGGGCAATCTGACGTTTCCCATTTTGCTGGGTCGCAAAATACTGCGCGACCGCTTCCTCATTGACGTCACCAAAAAAGACCTATCTTTCCTCAGCAAATACGCTCGGTAACCCCCAACCCCCGCATCGTATGAACATTGCCATCCTCTCGCGCGACTCCAAACTGTATTCCACGCGAAGGCTAAAAGAAGCCGGTGAAAAACGCGGCCACAAAGTGGAAATCATCGACCACATGAAGTGTGTGCTGCTCATCGAAAAGAAAAACCCGATGGTGTGGTACAACGGCCGCAGGCTCGATTACTTTGATGCGGTCATTCCGCGCATTGGGGCCTCGGTCACGTTTTATGGCGCTGCGGTGGTACGGCAGTTTGAGATGATGAAGGTCTTCACGGCCGTGGAGTCGCAGGCCTTGATCCGCTCGCGCGACAAACTGCGTTGCCTTCAGATTTTATCGCGGGCCGGCCTAGGGTTGCCCAAAACCATTTTCATGGATTATTCGAAAGACACCGAAGGGGTGATCGAAGCCGTGGGCGGGGCACCGGTGGTCATCAAACTACTGGAAGGCACGCAGGGGCTGGGCGTGGTATTGGCCGAAAATAAAAAGGCCGCCCAGTCAGTGATCGAGGCTTTTCACGGAGTGAAGGCGCGCATCATTGTGCAAGAGTTTATCAAAGAGGCCAAAGGGGCCGATGTGCGTGCCTTTGTGGTAAATGACGAGGTGGTGGGCGCCATGCGCAGGCAAGCCACACGCGAAGGTGAATTCCGCTCTAACCTGCACCGTGGGGGCGTAGCCACATTGGTAAAGCTTTCAAAACAAGAAAAGCATACGGCCATTACGGCTGCCAAAAAAATGGGCCTGGGCGTAGCCGGGGTGGATATGCTTATCTCCAAACGCGGACCTTTGATCATCGAAGTAAACTCCTCGCCCGGGCTGGAAGGCATTGAAGGCGCCACAAAAGTTGACATTGCCGGAAAGATTTACCAATACATCGAGAAAAATGCAGGCAAACACATGATCCAAAAAGACAAGGTAAATGCGTGAGAAGTAGGTGTGTGAGCAAGGGGCGGTTGGGAGTTGGCAATAGGCAGTAGGCAGTAGGCAATGGGTAATAGGCAGTGGTTGAACGTTGAACTTTACGGCTTGAATTTTGAATTCTGAATTTATCGAATGAGAGACATCGTCATAGCGGAGCAGCACGTTCGCCCGGGAGAGTTTAAGGAGATCAATATCAACATTGCGCGGCTTCCCTCCCGCACCCAGATCGACACGCCCGTATACGTGTACCGCGGCTTGGAAGACGGGCCCACGCTGGCGCTCACAGCCGGTATGCATGGCGATGAAATCAATGGCATGGAGATCGTGCGCAGAATCATTGACACGGGGCTTCATCACGTCAAGCGCGGCACTGTCCTGTGCATGCCTGTGATCAACGTTTACGGCTTTCTCAACTACTCACGCGAAGTGCCGGACGGAAAAGACATCAACCGCTCGTTCCCCGGCAGCAAGGGCGGTTCGCTAGCCTCGCGCGTGGCCTACCACATCACGCACGACATCATTCCCTGCATCGACTACGGCATCGACTTTCACACGGGCGGGGCCATGCGCACCAACTACCCACAGGTACGCTGTGTGATGGCCGAAGCCAAAAACGTGGAACTGGCCGCAGCTTTTTGTGCCCCCTTTACCATCGACTCACCCTTTCGGCCGCACTCGCTGCGACAAACGGCTGCCAAAAAAGGAAAAAACATCATCGTATACGAAGGCGGTGAAAGCATCCGCTTTGATCAGCATGCCATTGAAGAAGGTATCAATGGCACCTTGCGGCTGATGAACCACCTGAAAATGATTGACTGGGCCCCCGAGCCCAAAGAGGAAAACCGCATTGTATGGAACAGCAGTTGGGCGCGGGCCCGCACAGCCGGATTATTTCAACCCACCATCAAATGTGGCGACTACATTGAAAAAGGGCAACTGGTAGGCACACTGACCGATCCGTTTGGCGAATTCAAAGAAAAAGTAAAGTCGCCCTCCACCGGCTACGTAGTAGGCCTCAACAACAACCCGGTGGTAAACGCGGGGGATGCCTTATTACACATTGGCATGGACAACTTTTGCAAGATTGGCGGAGGGATGGAGGATTAGATCGCGGTTGTCACGCAAACATCACTATCCTGTTCACTTCCCCACAAACACCGGCTTGCGCTTCTCCAAAAATGCCGCTACGCCTTCTTTGTAATCAGCCGACTGACCGGCTATCTCCTGGCAATACGCCTCGTAGTCGAGCATCTCGTCCAGCGTGGCCGTGGATGACTTGTTGAGCATCTTTTTGATAAGCCCGATGGCCTTGGTGGGCGCTTGCGCGAAATGGTCGGTGTAGGTTTTTACCGCCTGGTCCAACTCGGCCGTGGGCACCACCTTGGTTACCAGGCCCAGGTGCAGTGCTTCCGCGGCCATCACACGGCTGCCCATGGCACACAGTTCAAAGGCCTTGGCCGTGCCCACCAGGCGTGGCAGAAGGTAAGAAGACCCGGAGTCGGGCACGAGCCCGATATTGACAAAAATTTCAATGAGCGAGGCTTCCTCCGTAGCTACGATCACATCACAGGCCAGGGCAAGTGATGCGCCCGCCCCTGCCGCCACTCCGTTTAACCGACACACGATCGGCTTGGGCAATGTGCGCATGGCGCGGATGATGGGGTTGTAGCGTTTGTGCAGCGACTCCATAAACGAACGCTTCTGCTGGCCGGAGACCGCCTTCAAATCCTGACCCGAACAGAACGCCTTGCCTGCGCCCGTGAGCACCACCACCCGCACGTGGTCGTCTTTGGCTACGTGCTTCAGTGCGTCTTGCAACTCATAGGTGATCTCGTCATTCAACGCATTGTACACCGCGGGGCGGTTGAGGGTAATGGTTGCGACACCGCCTTCCGCCTGACAACTCAAAAACTGAAATGTTGCTGCCATAGATATCAAAAGAATACGTTCATGCCCAGGAATCCGATGCCAAATCCCGTTAAGGCGCCATACAGCACCTCGCGCGGGGTGTGGGCTTGCAAATACAGCCGGGCCGACATGACCAGGCCGGTCAATGCGATGACGAGGGCGGTAGGCCAAATCAACTGGCCCAGCGATGCCTTGGTCAACGGCAGCAAGATGCCCACCGCGCCCCACATGGCCAAGCTGTGGATGCTGATCTTGTAAAAAAATGTGATCACCGTGGCCATCACGATCAACATCGAAACAATGGCCAGCAGCTTTACAAAATTAGGACTGAGACTGTCCATGGTATAAAACAAGATGGCAGCCGACACGTAAAACACGGTGATCATGATGAACGGCACGTGCCGCTCGCTGCGCTCGCGCATGGTGAGCGATCGGATGGAGCCCAGGTACTTTAGCAGCACTAAGTTTAGTGCCGGCAACACACCGGTGATCACGGCCACCACGGCCGTAAACGCCATCATTTTCGATGATGGTATGCGCAGCATTTCGGGCATAAACCACCCCAGCAGCACCACGAGGTAGGTCGTTAACAACAACGGGTGAAACAGGACGGACACGGCTTTGGCGAGGGTTGTCACAGCGCGGGGAAGTTCAAGTTTTAGAAGTCCAGGGTTAAAAGTCCGAAAGACCGGAAGTCAGGAGGACGGGAAGATGGGAAGTTCAACGTTGAAGGTTTAAAGTTCTTTGCGAAGGCGCGCCACAGGTATGTTTAGCTGCTCGCGGTATTTGGCCACGGTGCGCCTGGCGATGTTGTATCCCTTTTGGTTGAGCAGGTCTTCCAGCTTATCGTCTGAAAAGGGTTTGTTTTTATCCTCGCCCTCGATCAAGTCTTTGATGATCTGCTTTACTTCGCGGCTGCTCACCTCCTCGCCTGAGTCGGTGGCAATACCTTCGCTGAAAAAATACTTGAGCGGGAAGGTGCCAAAATCCGTTTGCACGGTTTTGCTGCTGGCCACGCGGCTCACGGTGGAAATGTCCATGTTGATGATTTGTGCGATGTCTTTCAAAATCATCGGGCGGAGCTTGGTTTCATCTCCGTCAAGAAAATACTCGTATTGAAAGTCGACAATGGCGCGCATGGTGCGCAGCAACGTTTGCTGCCGTTGCTTAATGGCATCGATAAACCATTTGGCAGCATCGAGTTTTTGTTTGACAAACGTGACCGCCTCTTTCAGTTTCTTGTCTTTCTTGTCGCCCTTATCGTAGGCGTGAAACATTTCCGTGTAGGAGCGGCTGATGCGCAACTCGGGTGCATTGCGTGAGTTTAAGGCCAGCTCCAGTTTGCCGTTGTTGTTGGTGAGGATAAAGTCGGGAATAACGTATTGGTTTTTGGCCATGCCCGAGGTAGACTCGCCCCCCGGTTTGGGGTTCAGCCGCACGATTAGCTCAATGGCGTCTTTGATGTATTCCTCATCATCCAAATCCAATTTCTTCTGGATTTTGGCATAATGTTTTTTGGTAAACTCTTCGTAGCACTCTGCCAGTATCCGTTTGGCCACGATGACGTCCACATCCTGCCCATCGTCCATCCGCTCCAACTGCAGCAGCAGGCACTCTTGCAGGTTGCGGGCGGCAATGCCGGCCGGGTCAAATGTCTGTATCTTTTTTAGCAGCTCTTCCACCTCCCCCAGGCTGGTTTCAATACTTTGCGAAAAGGCCAGGTCGTTCACGATGGCTTCTAAATCCCTGCGTATGTATCCATCGCCCTCAATGCTGCCAATCAATTGCTTGCCGATGGCCGTTTCGCGATCATCCAAGCCCAGGAAACCCAATTGGGTGAGCAGTGTTTCATGCAGCGAAGTGGCCATGGGGATGGGCATCTCGCGTTCGTCATCGTCATCGCCACTGCCACCGTCATACGTTTTGTAGCCCGCATAGTCGTCATCGCGCAAATAGTCTTTGATGTCAATCTCATCTTGCCCGGTGGGCTCCTCCTCGAGCGGCTCCGGTTCTTCGGCATAGGTCTCTTCCGGTTCTTCTGATTCACCCTCTTCCAGGGCCGGGTTCAGCTCAATCTCCTCTTCAATACGGCCTTCCAGCTCGGCCGTAGGCACCTGCAACAACTTGATAAATTGAATCTGCTGCGGGGAGAGTTTCTGTTGAAGCGTTTGACTGAGGCCAAGTTTCTGCATGATCGGTAAGAATGGACAAAAATACCAATTCGGGGCGTCAGTAAAAAGGAAGATCTATCACGGCATGCGCCTGCCGGGTGGTTTTGATTCCATAGGTAAATTAACTTTTTTTGCGCTCCCCTTTTCATATGAAACGCATCAAAATCAAGGAACTTCTCACCACGGTGCCCACCGCGCAGGCGGTGACCGTGCAGGGTTGGGTACGTACCTTTCGCAACAATCAGTTCATTTCCATCAATGATGGGTCCACCTTGCAAAACCTGCAGGCGGTGGTTGAACTAAACTCACTGGACGACACCCTGTTGAAGCGCATCACCACGGGGGCCTGCGTGTCCGTCACCGGCACGTTGGTTGCCTCGCTGGGCAAGGGGCAGGCCGTGGAAGTGAAAGTGACGACCTTGGAAATTTTGGGCGAATGCGATGCGGAGCAGTACCCGCTGCAACTGAAGAACAGGCCCAGCCTCGAGTACCTGCGCGAAATCGCGCACTTGCGCATCCGTACCAATACGTTTGGAGCCGTCATGCGCATCCGCCATGCCATGGCCTTTGCCGTCCATCAGTTTTTTAACGACCGGGGATTCTACTATGTACACACGCCCGTCATCACCGGTTCGGATGCGGAAGGAGCCGGTGCCATGTTTCGCGTGACCACGCTGGATGCCGCCAACCCGCCACGTACCGAAGAGGGAAAGGTGAATTACCAGGAAGACTTCTTTGGCCGCGAAACCAACCTGACCGTGTCGGGCCAGCTCGAAGGCGAGACGTACGCACTGGCGCTGAGCGAGATCTACACCTTTGGACCCACGTTTCGGGCCGAGAACTCAAACACCACGCGCCACCTGGCTGAGTTTTGGATGATTGAACCCGAAATGGCGTTTTACGACCTTCCCGACAACATGCAGTTGGCCACGGAACTGTTGCAATACCTGGTGCGCTATGCGTTGGCGCATTGCCGCGAAGACCTGGAGTTTTTGCACAAACGGGCCCACGATGAAGAGGCCACCAAACCACAAGAGCAGCGAAGCGAGTGGGGTCTGCTGGAGCGACTCACCTTCGTGACCGAAAACGACTTTGTGCGATTGAGCTATACCGAAGCCATCGACATCTTGAAAAACTCCAACCCGAACAAAAAGAAAAAATTTCAATATCTGATCGAAGACTGGGGTACCGACTTGCAATCCGAACACGAACGCTACCTGGTGGAGAAACACTTCAAAAAACCGGTGATCTTGTACAACTACCCGGCTGCCATCAAGTCGTTTTACATGCGGCAAAACGAAGATGGCAAAACGGTGGCAGCCATGGATGTGCTCTTTCCGGGTATTGGCGAAATCATTGGAGGCTCGCAGCGCGAAGAACGCCATGACCGGTTGCTCAGGCGCGTGGAAGAACTCAACATGCCCCTCAAAGACCTGTGGTGGTACCTGGAACTTCGCAAGTTTGGGTCGGCCCCGCACAGCGGCTTTGGCTTGGGCTTTGAGCGGCTCATGTTGTTTGTAACGGGCATGACCAACATCCGCGATGTGATCCCCTACCCCCGCTTCCCGGGCAACGCAGCCTTTTAAGCCGGCTTGTCAATCCGCAATGCCCTCGGCTTTTCGCTGTTTCTTCACAAAGCTTTCGCCAAAGGAAAGTTTTTTGTTGAGGGCCGACTGAGGGCCCACCACCCGCCAAAAGGGAGCCACGTTGCCCAGCGGTTTGCCTTGGGTGAGCTGCTCATGAGCGGCTTCTGACACAAGACGCAAAAAAATACCCGTGGTCACCGGGCAGGTGTACTCCGCCCGATACTCGCGGGCCAGGTCGCTGCGCAAGGTTTTCAGCGTCACACTTTTTCCTTTCGGGATGTCGCGCACATAGTCGTCCACAATTTTGGGCGTGGCAATGAGCATCTTGGCTCCGGCCGGCATATCGGCAAAGCCGTTGTCGAGTTTCTTGACGATAAACGACTTGGTGGGATCATTGACTTTGTCCGTCCACGATTTTTTGGGGCGTAACGGCCTGGTGGTCTTTTTCGCAGCTTGCTTCTTCATATTCGTTGATACGGTTTTTATGCCTCCCGATTGCCCGAGTGCCTACAACGCCAGGGGTCAGTCCAACTCGCAACACTCGAAGCCAACTTTTCTCAGTACATGCATGGCGGCCTCGGCTGAAACGCGGTCAGAAACAACACGCAATATTTTGTCGCCATCATCGAGGGCAAAATTCCAGCGCCCACGGCCTGCCAATTTATTCAATAGTGGTCGCAATTGCTTCACCTGGTCGGTGGATTGCACGGATGTTTTGAATACCAGTACGTTCATGGCAGCTAGTGGTGATCGGGGGGCGTGTAGGTAACGATGTCAATGGCAATTCCGTTGGGGTCAACCAGGCCAAAGTGACGGTCGCCCCACCGCTCGGTGCGTACGTCAAAGGCCAGCGGAGTACCCAGCGCCTTCAGGCGAGCAAACATTGCGTCCACGTCTTCAACCTCGATCGTCAAATACATGCCCTGGCCGCCATAGGCAGGTTTGAACACGGGCTGTTGCGAGGCATGGTTGGGCAACAGAAAGCTGATCTGTGCACGGCCGTCAGGCGTATGCAGCAGCAGGTAGAAGTCATTTTCGAAGGAGACGCCAAAGCCCAACACACGTGTGTAAAAGTCTTTGGATTCCGCCAGCTTGGCGGTGGCAATACCGGCATTGAGTTTCATGGGTTGCGTTGGTTTGGTTTGTCCGTTGGATCGCATCATGCAGGCACAGAGGATACTGACCACGATGCCCGCCACTACAATCATCCGTTTCGTTTTGGGTTGCATAGGCTTAATTCGGTTGAGCGGCTACGACTCCCAGTTGAATTTCGGTCACGTTGGCGTCCGGGTGTTGGAAATCGGCATTGAGGTACAACTCCCGATTGACGCCTGTGGGTAGCCATTGATTTTTGGCCACAAAGGCCATGAGCGTTTGGTAGCTGCGGGGTATCTCCTGCCAGCCGCCCTCGTGCAGCAGGCTTACGCACGTGAACGGCTCCGTTCGCTTGAAGTGAAAGGGGCCATCATAGGCGGCCACAGTTGAGGCCACGGGCAGACAGACCTCCAACGTAAAGGGCTGCGACTCATCGCCCATGAAGCCGAAGTAGTGCCAGTGCACGGGGCCGGTCACATGCAGGTCGTGGGCGACCGCCTCGGCAAAGAGCTTTTTGGCCAACGGCACCTGCTGCGATAGCTGGGCAAGGGTGACCTGCGCCCGGTGAAAAAGAAAATTGATGGGCTTGACGGTTTTTCGAATGGGTTGATGGGGGGCTGTCATGGGGTTGATTTTTGAGTAAAGCAACGCACGCCCACTGACAGCCCTATGTCAGCACCCAACGCGAGAGATGAAAAAAAATGTCTCTTTTTTGCCTCGACTGACAACCCTATGTCAGGAGTGGGCCCTTTTTGGCGGGGTTTTTGGGTTTTTTACACGGCTCCGGCTGTATTAGGGCTGCGGGCAATTGGATAGAGCCGGGTGTTGGTAGCAATAAGGCCCGCGCAAATGAGTGTTTCACAAGAAGCCCGATAATTTCCAAACAACGACCTCCCACAGGGGCAAATGAGTGGCTCGTATACAACTTGGACTTTGAAAAATCAAAACGTGGGAAGATTAAAAATTTAACAAAGCCGAGCCGGAATTTATCCTGCGAAAAGCGAGGTGTTTTTAAGAAGATTGTGCTTCGACTTTCTCCACGCATCTGGCATCTTGGCCTTTGTTGGTGTTGCGCGTGAGCAACGAGGGCAGGTTCACCAACAAATGAGATAAATTATGACAACAGGGGCAATACAAAGAAGTCAATGACGACAATCGCGCGAAGCCGTGCGCGACACCGAAAAGGGTGAGGGTCGTCACCGCCTTGAATTGTCCCTCGGGTGCTTCACCCCTTTTGCTTTTTCATTCGATACTCTTTTCCCCATTTCGCCATCGCCTGAATGGTTGGCCCCAACGTAAGCCCGAACTCGGTTAGTGCATACTCAACCCTCGGAGGAATTTCTGCATAAATTTTTCTGCTGATCAACCCATCATCCTCTAACTCCCTCAACTGCTGCGTAAGCATCGATTGGGTGATCCCTTTAACGCTTCGCTTTAATTCGCCAAACCTGGCGGGGGCCGTAAAGTAGATGGCATTAATGAGGATTGGCTTCCATTTTCCTCCCAAAACTTTCATGGTTGCCGTTACGGGGCAAGTATTTTCATCAAAAATAATTTTTTCTTCTACCTTATCTACTTGATTATCAGCAATAGTATTTTTCTTCATACTTACTCCTTTAAAGCGTCCTACTTGCTATAATTAATTTAACTCCGAATACTTGCGGTACAAATCTAATTAATACTAAAGAACGAGACAAGTAACGCCCGAACAGGTAGCAGCGGCAATTGCCACGTGGGTAGAAATGTCCCCTGGCACGCGCCCATTGAGAACAGCGGCCGTACTTCAAAATCGTGGACTTGGCGGAGTAAAAATGAACAACTAAAAAATAGAAGCGATGAAAACAATGAAGCAGATTCGGGTAACTGAATTTGGAGGTCCTGAAAAATTGATCTCACAGGATGTACCGATGCCGGCAGCCGGAGATGGGCAAATTCTAATCAAAGTAGAAGCATCAGGAGTAAATTTTTCTGACGGTATGCAAAGACGAAATCAATATGTATTCCCCGTTTCTTTACCTTTTTTACCCGGCTTTGAAGTGGCCGGAATAGTTACCGAGCTTGGAAAAGGTGTCGAAAATATTTCTGTAGGAGATCGCGTAGTGGCTATGCTTCCTGGTGGTGGAGGATATGCTCAATTTGCTGTTACACCCTCTTATTTGGCAGCAGTTCTTCCGCCTACTATCTCTGCACAAGAATCTTTGGCATTGCAAGTTCAAGGCCTTACTGCATACTTAATGTTGAAAGATGGAGCAAAACTACAAGCCGGGCAAACTGTGCTGATACATGCCGCAGCAGGTGGTGTGGGCACACTCCTAGTTCAAATGGCAACACAAATGGGAGCGGGTAAAGTAATAGCCACCGCAAGCAATGTTGAAAAACTTGCTGTGGCCAAATCCTTAGGTGCTGATGAATTAATAAATTATACAGAATCGGACTGGGTTCAAAAAGTAAAAGCCGCTACAGAAGAAAAAGGCGTTGATTTAATTCTTGATTCCACAGGAGGCGGAATTTTGAGAGATAGCATTAGTTGCCTTGCGCCCTTTGGCAGGCTGATAAACTTTGGAAATCCAACGGGTGGATCTACATCAGTGGAAGCCTTTACACTTGTCAATAACAACCACATTTTACAAGGTTTTGGATTAGCCAGTTATTTTGGAAAACCAGATTTAATGCAGGAAGCGTATCACTATCTGTTTTCGCAAGTCGCCACAGGGAAACTAAAAGTTCACATCGGACAATCCTTCCCTTTAAAAGACGCGGCCGAAGCGCACAGACAAATGGAAGGCAGGAAAACGATGGGTAAAACTGTTTTAATTCCTTAAAAAATAAAACAAATCAAATCAAACTTTAACAACTCACATAAATTTTAACAAACATGGTAACTACGCTAAATTGGTTTGAAATCCCAGCAACAGATTTCGCTCGAGCAAAGACTTTCTATGCAAAAGTTTTAGATGCTCAAATTCATGACTTCGATAAGCACTATGCATTCTTACCGTCCGATCCACAAAAAGGCGGATTTGGCGGAGCTATTGCTTACGGTGAAAATTATGTGCCTGCCATGACCGGCACCACGGTGTACTTAGATGGCGGAAATGACCTATCCATTGCGTTAGGCAGAGTAGCAAGTGCCGGTGGAAAAGTTATTCTGCCGAAAACATCTGTTGGCAACGACAGGGGCTTCATAGCACTTTTTATCGACACCGAAGGAAACAAAGTTGGCCTTCATTCCATGAAATAGCTGTGGCAGATAAATGACGGTCGGCACCACCGAAATCATCCACGACACATCCGGCCACGTGCTGGCGGGTGTAGTACAAAACCACTGACTCAATCAACTTATAAAACCTCAATCTTTAACTATCTAAAAATGAAATATCTAATTACAGCAGTATTTACGATGGCCATCATGACGATGGCTGCGACAAGCAGTTACGCACAACCAAACCCTGACAGCAAAACGGAAAAATTTGCGTTGCTGTTCAGAGGCGGTGACACGCACCCCCAAACGGCCGATGATTCAAAAGAAGCCAAGGAATACATTCAATCATGGATTACCTGGATGCAGGGACTTGGCCAGAAAGGAATTCTTGCAGGAGCCGAAAATATGCAGCGCACGGGTAAACAGGTAACCGGAAAAGACAAAGTCGTGACAGATGGTCCATTTATCGTAGCCAAGGAAATGATTAACGGTTACATCATCGTCAACGCAAAAGACATAAACGAGGCAGTCGAGATTGCAAAAGGGTGTCCTATTTTCAAAGAAAACGGGAACGTAGAAATTCGCCCCATTCAGAGATTAACAAATTAAGATGCTGCCCTCGCTGAACATACACGAAACCCATTCGTCAGTAGAGGACAACTGAAAACAAATAACAAATCAAACAAGAATTAAAAATGGAAAAATTATATGAAGCCGAGGTAACCACACTAGCAGGCAGAAACGGTCACGCAACATCATCGGATGGATTACTGGATCTAGATGTCCGATTCCCAAAAGAAATGGGCGGCACCGGGGGAGCCACGAACCCCGAACAATTATTTGCCGCGGCCTGGTCTGCCTGTTTTGGTACGAGTGTAACCGTTGCAGCCGGAATTGAAAAAGTTAAAATTGGAGAAGTTACCGTAACCGCCAGAATTGCTGTTCTTCACGATAAGGGTAATTTTGATATTGGTGGGCATCTTCTGGTTAAAATAAACGGTGTGGATGATGAGACTGCCAAAAAACTGGTAGAAACAACAAAATCAATTTGTTCTTATTCCAAAGCTACAACAGGCAATATCAAAACTATTTATGAGGTGGTTTCTTAGTCTTACTTCCTCACGGAGTCTCCCGCCTTGGAGACTCTGTAAACGAACCGTTTTGCCTCATCCCGGCCTTTGTTGGTGTTGCGCCTGAGCTGCCGGGGAGGTTCACTGACAAACGACATAAATTTAAACAACTGGTTTTCTTGTACGATGTTGGTTTTGTTTGTTGGTGGTGCAATCGCGCAAAGCCTGTGCGCAACACCAGCAAACTGCCTGAAAAAAATATTTTCTTGCTGGCTTGTTTTGAACACAGAAATCAAGGACAAAGTTTCGGGGTGAAAAGATTCTAAAATGATCGGCCAACCAACAACAGGCTTGTGTCAGGCGCGGTTCAGCATCCTCGTCACGTGCGGATAGAATTTCACTCGTACACATTTTTCCGATGCCCTAAGTCGATAACCTCGACCAAGAGGACGGAATCAAAAACTTCATAGATTACTCGTTAGTCACCAATGCGTATTCTGTAACCATCCCGGCCTTTAAGTTTTTTATATCCATTTGGCCGTGGGTTGGTAGCAAGGTTTTGGATCGCTTGCTTAATGGTCGAGTAATGGGGTTCATTGATTTTTTCCAGTTCCTTGAACGCATTTTTAGTGAAGTTCAACGAATATGTCATGCACTACTATTTTCTGCGCTTGGCTTCAATCATTTTAAATGCCTCCTCCATCGGAATACGCTCTCCGATATCATTTTTTTTTACTTCGTCATACAGGCGTACTTCTTCCATATCTTCGAGGTCTTCCATTATTTTTTCGTACTCATGAATGGGAAGAATCACCGCTAGCTTCTTGCCGTGATCATCCGTTACAAATTGAGTTTTCATACGTCACGTTTTTGGTAACAAAATCCTTTCGACCTCAGTTCCCGCAGATTCTCCCTTCAGGCTTACATGCCGCAGGGACAGTAACTGCGGGTCAAAGATAGGGAACTATCGTTTACAGCGAACAAACGAGATAAATCAAGATAATGGGTACAATGCAATATAGTTACTATCACTCATACCTTCCACACCCATCTGCAAAAATCTACACGACCTTCAGGTAATGCTCCTGCAACTCCACCACCAGGTCGTGCAACACGGCCCGCAGCTCATCCGACTGCTCCACCTCTACCCCATTTCCATACGACAATAACCAGCGGGCAAAAAGAGACAAATCAGCCGTCAGGAAGTGCATGCGCACCGCGCCCTCCGCTTCTTCTTCGGAAACAAACCCGAAGTAATGCCGCGAATTGTGCACATACTGCGCCTCTTTTTTGTCGAACAAAACCGTCACGCGATTCATTTCCTCGTTGGCTTGCTGAAGGCTGGCAAAATATTCCTGCAACGTGGAAATGGCCCGCGGCTCAAACGGTTGCCCCGTGTGGTCGAAACCCCGGATGCGATCGCACCGGAAATCGCGATAGCCCGCCCGCAACCGGCACCAGGCAATCAGGTGCCAGGCCGCGCTGTAGTAAAACAGTCCGATGGGCTCCACCTCGCGCACCGAGGTTTCGTATTGGTTATTTTGATATTCCAATTTCACCACATGCCGGGCCACCACGGCCTTTTGCAACTCGGTCAGGTAGCTGCCCGACCGCGCGGGCAGGTTGGTGCGCGGCCTCAAGACTTCGATGTGGTCTTGCAAAATCTGCAAATGATCTTTTTGTGCTTCGTTCAACACCGATTTAATTTTGAACAACGCCCCGTCAAACGCCTGGCGCACGGATTGGTCGGTCATCTGTTCCACCAGCTTGCCGGCCATCATCATAGCGCTGGCTTCCTCCTGCGTAAACATGACAGGCGGCAGGTGAAAGCCGTCTACAATGAAGTATCCCTTCCCTGCTTCCGAGCCAATGGGCACGCCTGCCTCCATCAGCGCTTTCACATCGCGGTACACCGTGCGCAGGCTGATTTCAAACCGTTCGGCAATCTCTTCGGCCTTGACGATCTTTTTGGATTGCAACTGGATCAAAATGGCCGTAAGTCGGTCGATGCGGTTCATGGATCACCGTGTTCAATCCCCAAAACTGATACCTAACCCCTTCGCAGCTTTGACTAAATACGAATCGCGGTTAAGAAAATTGTATTGTTTGGTGGCGTCTTCCAACGTCACGGAGGTGATTTCATTGTTTCGCAGAGCCACCATGCGGCCAAAGTTTTTCTCCAAGGCCAACTCAAATGCTTTTACCCCAAACAGGGAGGCCAGCACGCGGTCAAACGCTACCGGGCTACCGCCTCGCTGTACGTGCCCCAACACGGTCTCCCGGATTTCGGCCTGGCACCCCGCATCTTTTAGTTGTTGCGACAGTTGATAGGCTACTCCGCCCAGGCGCACATGTTCTGATCCTTTGTCGCCTTTGCGGGCCACGATGGAGCCCTCTTTCGGCTTGGCTCCTTCGGCAATGACTACGTGAGCAAATCCTTTTCCCTTTTTGTAGCGCAGCTCAATGCGCTTCAGCACTTTACGGATGTCGTACGGTATTTCCGGAATCAGGCAAATCTCGGCCCCGCCCGCAATGGCGGTGTGCAGCGCAATCCATCCCGCATCGCGCCCCATCACTTCCATGATCATCACGCGGTGATGACTCTCCGCGGTGGTCACAAGCTTGTCAAAACTGTCGGTGGCAATCTGCACGGCCGTTTGAAACCCAAACGTGACATCCGTGGCCGACAGGTCATTATCGATGGTTTTGGGTACCCCGATGACGGGAATACCTTTGTCAAAGAGCACTTTGGATATCTTTTGTGAGCCATCGCCCCCGATGTTGATGACGGCATCGAGCTTGAGCGCCTTCAATTTTTTGACCAGTTCGTCCGAGCGATCTTCAAATACCACCGTGCCATCGGGTTTTTCGATGGGGTACTTGATGGGGTTGGCTTTGTTGGTGGTTTTGAGGATCGTGCCCCCCTTCACGTGAATGCCGGCCGTACGTTTGCTCGTGAGTGGAATGATCTCTTGCGGGGTGTTGAGCACCCCGTTGAAGGCTTCCATGCTACCCAGCACCTCCCACTCTTTTTCTTTGCGCGCGCGTTTGGCGATACCGCGGATGACGGCATTGAGCCCGGGGCAATCGCCACCTCCGGTAAGGATCAATATTTTTTTCTTGGTCATAGTCATGTATGATCTATCAAAGATAAGGCAAAACCATCTATGCTGGATGCGCAGCCCTGCGCAACCGGTCGTTGATGGCGCGGCCTAATCCTTCTTCGGGCACCGCTTCTGCCCACACGAGCGAAACATCGAGCCCATCAAACTTGCGCAAAGCCGAAAACAGATTTTGGGCGGCCTCGGCCAAATCGCCCGCAGGCGACAAAACCACCTGATTTTTTAGCGGGATGCCTTCGGCCGGCAGCCGGAAGACTAACGCCCCCATGCGGCTCAACTGCTCGGAGGTAAACGAAGACAATGATTGCAGGGTAACACGCTTGCGCGGAGCGTAGTGGCTGAGCAACTGCCCGGGTGCCTTGGGGTTGGACGAAGCGTGGAGGGCCAAGCGAACACCACCGATTTCCTGTTCCAGCGCCTCCACGGAAACCCCGCCCACCCGGTAGATGACCGTTTCTCCTCCTTCAAAGCCCACGATAGTAGACTCCACACCCACCGCGCTGGGGCCGCCATCTAAAATATAGGAAAGCTTGTCGCCCAGTTGATCATGTACATGCTGCGCGGTAGTAGGGCTCACATAGCCAAACGGATTGGCGCTGGGCGCGGCCAGCGGAAACGGCAGTGCTTGCAACAACGCCAACGCCATGGGGTGACGCGGGCTGCGCACACCCACGGTGGTCAATCCGGAAGTAACCAGGTCGGGTACCATCGCCTTTTTCGGGAGCACCAATGTGAGCGGACCTGGCCAAAACGCGTGCGCCAGTCGTTGCGCCACAGGCGAAAAATCCGCAACCGTGAGCGCCTGTTGGTACGAGGCCACGTGCACGATCAGCGGATCAAACACAGGTCGGTTTTTGATGGCAAAGATTTTGGCCACGGCCAGCGGATCGAAGGCGTTGGCGGCCAGGCCATAGACGGTTTCCGTGGGGATGCCCACCGCCTCGCCTTGTTGCAAAAGCGTCTTTGCCTTGTCGATGTCCGTTCCGATGATGGCCATGCTTGCCTGTAAGCCGCGAAGATACGCACGTTTCCACTTAGCCGTTGGCCGCGGCTACCGGGCCGGTTACTTGGCCAGAAACTCTTCCCACTCGTGCGTATGGCCGTTGGCGTGGTCTTTCAAAAAGAGCGCGTACGAGGGTTTGTAGGGTTTGTGCCGCAGCGGCATGTTGGCTTCCTCAGGCGTGCAATCGCCTTTTTTGGCATTGCAGCGTTTGCAGGCGGTTACCAAGTTTGACCAACTGTGGCCGCCTCCGCGCGAGCTGGGCACTACGTGATCAAGGGTAAGGTCTCTGCGCGTGCCGCAATACTGGCATTCGAAGTTGTCGCGCTTGAAGATGTTTTGACGTGTCAAGTTCACCCCTTTGTAGGGCGCGTTTACATAGCGGTTCAGCCGGATCACGGACGGCATGGGATAGCTGGAACTGACGGTGCGCAGTTTGTGGCCATTGGCCGACCGCACCATTTCGCTCTTGTTGAGGAAAACCAGCACAAAAGCGCGCTCCACGGAACATACCATGAGCGGGCTGAAGTCTTGATTTAACACCAATACGCGATTGTTCATACCGGAAAAGATAAAGCCATATTTTGGGTTTACCAAAATCACCCGTCAAACAACGGGCGCCCGGCTGTGGTTCCGATGGGTGCCGCCCTCCGGTTAAACGGCACTTGCTCACTGGCTTAAACTCAAAAAAAACCAGGCCCATGCGCACCTGGGGCTGCCGCACGGCTATTTGCGGCCCGCCAGATACCTCCGCACCTCGGCCACATGCAGGGCGGGTCGGTTGCCTTCGGCTGCCAGCCCTTCGGGGGCCAGCGTTTCTACCCGCACCCAATCGGTTTGGTGTATCACCCGTTGATTGTCGAGCAAAATAGCCGGGTGCCACTCCGCCCCCAGCGAAAAGAAGAGTACATCGCCTGGCGTAGCCTCGGCCACCGACTTCACTTTTTTACCCTGCTCCAACAGGGCCGCACACGTTCTGCGCAACGGATAGCCGGTAAGCTTAAACACCATTTGTACAAAGCCAGCCGCATCCACCCCAAAGGGTGTTTTTCCTCCGGCCAGGTAGGGGGCATGCACGTATTTGAAGGCAATGGTTTTTAAGAAGTCGAAATCGCGCTGCTGGCCCAGGCTCTTGGACTCGCCCGCAAAGGCAAACTGCTCGTCATGCGCAAACAACTCAGCCGAAGAGATGGGTACAATGCTACCCAGCACAATGGACATGGGCATTTTCTTGTACAGCAATACCGATGACAGGTCGGTGGTGATCTTGAAGTCGACTTTATTGATGTGGTCGAAGTACTCGGGGGTGATGGCGTGGTGATGGGGCTGCCAAATCCATCCCTCGGACTGATCCATGTATACGCGAACGCGCGACCAGTCGCCCTCGTGCGCGAGCACGGTGTAGTGATCGCCAAACAACAATTGGTTTACTTGCGGTGCCAGCGGGCCCGGTTCGGAGCGCATACTCACCACGCTCAGTCGGCATACGCCATATTCATTAATTTCCATAGAGAATGTTGATGACGACTAGCGCACCGCGGAACGTGCCATTTCGCGTTTGGCTTCCTTTTCTTTGATGCTCTCGCGCTTGTCGTGTATTTTTTTGCCGCGGGCCAAGGCGATTTCCAGCTTGGCCAGGCCGCGGTCGTTGATGAACAGCCGCAGCGGTATGAGGGTAAGTCCTTTTTCTTCCACTTTGCCCTGCAGGCGCGCCAACTCTGATTTCTTTAGCAAGAGTTTGCGTTCGGCTTTGGCCTCGTGGTTGTAAAACGAGCCCTGCGCGTAGGGTGTGATGTTGATGCCCTTCACCAGTAATTCGTTGCCGTGAAAATAGCAGTAGCCCTCTTGCAGGCTGGCCTTGCCTTCGCGAATGGATTTGATCTCGGTACCTTTTAACACCATGCCCGCCACGTATTTGTCGAGTATCTCAAACTCAAACGTGGCCTGCCGGTTGCGGATGTTGACAGGATTGCCAAAACGTTCTTTCTTGTTTTCCATGATGCGGGGCGCAAAGCTAATGAATGCAGGCGGAAATCCCGATCGCGCGCACATTGGCTCACAATCGATCAGGCCGTGTCATTTCATTTTTTGGGCATCTCGTCAAATTTTTTCCGAAGCGCATTCGGCAACGAACTGCTCTCGTTGAGAGTAATGATGACCACCCCATGTTTCCCTTTATCGCCATATTTCTTCGCGGCTTCTGGCTGCTTCACCACGTTTATGGACTTGATATGCTTCGGATCAATCATTTCCAATTCTACGCCTGGCGTTAGTGTCGGATTGAGCTCCAGCAACTTGTCGTCCACGGAGAGAATGTAGAGGGGTGAATTCACCTGCGTGGTGATACGAATTGTATTGGGATGGCGCTCGGTGGAGTCTCGTTGGCCGTAGCCGGGCGCGATGCTCAAAAACCAAATCGGGAAAAGAAAAAACAGATTTTTTTTCATTATTATCATAGTTTTCGGTGCCCCCACGCGATTATTTTTCAAACACTTTCTTCAGCCACTCCTTCTTCAGCATCTTTTGGCCGGTGGCCCCTTGCGCCACCAACCGTGTGCCCACGCGCGCCTCGATGCTGCACGTAAGCTCGTGTCCGGTTAACTTCACCACCGTGGCCGTAAAGTCGATGCGCTCGCCAATAAAGGCCGGGCTTTTGTGCTCGATGGTCAAAAACGTGCCTACGCCCTCTTCGTCTTCGTCTTTCATGTCGATAAAAAACAAGCGTGACGACCACTCAAAGTCGCGCGCCAGCGCAAACGTGGAACACACCGCATGCACCACCTCGCCCTGAAAGGCCGCCTGGTCGGCCACCTCCACCGTTTTGGAGTAGGATTTCTTATCGCCCGGCTTAAAAATCGCTTTCATGCGCTGCTGTACAGATGGGGTAAGGTACTGCGTTTTGAAACGGGGCGCAAGTAGCCTCCGGTATTTGCGATAGCCTGGTCAGACGCGTACCGCGTGAAACAAAAGTTACAACCCTGTTACTTCGGCCGCAGTAAAGCCATCAAGAATCAATATCTTTGAAGGATGCATCGGCTGATCGTGTTGATCTTTTTCTGGGGGGCAGCGCTTACCACCACGCGGGCACAGGAACGCTGCGGCACAGTGCCCTACGAAGAGAAAAGACATCGGCAAAATCCGCGGCTCGAATCTGTGGACGCCTTTGAGCAATGGATTCAAACCATGCGCCAGCGAAGCCGACAAACCTCGGGGGCACAACGCACGCAAGCCACCGTTACCATTCCCGTGGTGGTGCATGTCATTCACGCGGGCGAAGCCCTCGGCAGCGGCCGCAACATCCAAACCGCCCAGGTCGAATCGCAACTGCGTGTGCTCAACGAAGACTTTCAACGGCTCAATGCCGACCAGGTGCTTACGCCCGTGGAGTTTCAGGGCGTGGCGGCCCCCTTTGAGGTTGAGTTTGTGCTGGCCAAGCGCGATCCGGAAGGGTTGCCGACCAACGGCATCGTGCGTGTGCAAGGGCCACAGCCCTCGTGGACGATCGATGACAATCAAGTGTTGAAGTCGTTGAGCTATTGGCCGGCCGAGGACTATTTGAACGTGTGGGTGGTGGAGCTTTCGGACTTGTTGGGGTATGCGCAGTTTCCCGTATCGAACCTCCCCGGCACCAACGAGGGGCCCAAAGACGCACTCACCGATGGCGTAGTGGTCGACTTCCGCTCTTTCGGCAGCCGAGACGATGGTCCCTTTGGCACACCCCTCGATCCGAAATACGACAAAGGCCGCACGGCCACGCACGAAGTGGGCCACTTCTTTGGCTTGCGCCACATTTGGGGGGACGAGAATGGCTGCGATGACACGGATTATGTGAACGACACCCCCGACCAGGCCACCGAAACGCGCGGCTGCCCGAGTCACCCACAAACCACGTGTTCTGTGGTGAAGATGTTCCAAAACTACATGGACTACACAGACGACCGCTGCATGAACATTTTTACCGCGGGGCAGGTAGGCCGCATGGATATTGTGCTCAACAACAGCCCACGCAGGGCCTCGCTGGCCTCGTCACTGGGGGCGGTGCCACCGGTGCTTGTGAGCAACGACTTGGGCCTGCGCGCAGTGGTGGCACCCAACACCACGGCCTGCCCGGGTCTGTCCACTCCCCTCGTTGAAGTACGAAATTATGGCACCAACTCCATTACCACCGCCCGGATTACGTTGCGCCTAAACGGGGTGCTGACCGAGACCAAAGACGCAGTGCTGACGCTCGCACCACTGGCCACTGCGGAGGTCTCGTTTGCGCCTGTCAACCTACCGAGCAACAGTACCGTGGTGCTGGCTTTTGAGGTAGTGGAAACCAACGGCACCAGCGATGGCAACCCGGCCAACAACGTACGCCAGCAGTCTGTGCGTACACCCGCCACGATCTCCGTTCCTTTTTTTGAGCCCCTGGCGAGTGTGCCACCTACGTGGGCGGTTGAAAACCCCGATGGGCTCACCACGTGGGCACCCATTACCACCTCCGGTGCGATCGAAAGTCAGCACATAAATTTTTATGACTACGAAGATGAAGGGGCGCGCGACTTCTTAATCACACCCCGGCTCGTGTTAGACCAACCGGCCGCGGTGCTACAGTTCGACCGTGCCTACGCCAAATTCAGCAACAGTGAAGTAGACCGGCTTCGGATTTTGGTATCCGCCACGTGCGACTTCGCCCAGGCACAAACGGTATTTGACAAGGCCGGTGATGCGCTGGCCACGGCACCTTCCACCACCGCGCGCTTCATCCCCACGCCCGCGCAGTGGATCACGGAAACGATTTCGCTGGGCAGTGTGAACGGCAGCACCGTGCAGCTTGCCTTTGAGGGCATCAACGACTTTGGCAACAACCTGTATTTGCGAAATGTGCGGCTGCTCACCAGTCCGCTGGCAGATGCTTCCCTGGTGGACATTGAAGAACCTTCGCCCGTGACGTGCGAACGAACCGTGACGCCCCGCGTGCGGGTGCAGAACAGCAGCTCGCCCGGCATTGTCATCAACTCGCTGCAACTGCGCGTGCAGGTAAACAACGGAGCTGCGGCCTCGCTGACGATCACAGGGCTGAACATCACCGAAGGGCAGCAACAGCTTGTAACCCTCGGCACCTACCCGCTGGGCTCGGGTGAAAACATCCTAACGGTGGAACTCACGGGCATCAACAACGGGCCGGAGTTGATCACAAGCAATAACCTATTGTCCAAGCGGATAGCGGTGAACACGGCCACCGACCTGGCACCCTTGCGGCAACGGTTTGAAACCCTTGATCGTGATTGGACCATCGTCAGCCAGGGAAATGATGCCCCGTGGCAGTACGCGCGTACCAACCAAGGGCAATCGCTCGTGTACGAGGCGTTTGACCACCCGCGCGGTGCCCAGTCGTGGTTGGTAAGCCCGGTACTCGACCTGCGCCAAACCAAAAATCCACTGCTCACCTTCGACTTCAGCTACCGATCTCAATCGGACGAAGCGGACGAAACCTTGACGCTGTTGGGCAGCACCGACTGTGGCCTACGTTTTTTTGAGTTGGAAACGATCGACTTGCCTGCCATCGCCACCCCTACGCCCTGGCAGCCTCGCACCGATGCCGACTGGCAGCAACAAGTCATCGACCTCCAACCGCTGGCGGGGGCCGACCGCGCCCGTCTGGCGTGGGTGGTGACCAGTGGCAATGGCAACAATTTATACCTTGACAACATCGAGTTTTTTGTGGCCAACAACAGGCCCTCGTTTTCCGTGGATGAGGCTGTCGCCATTTATGGCCGGGATCCGGTGACGGTGACGTTTAACCTGGCCGAGCGCCAAGACGTTCGTCTCCAACTCATCAACTTGCTGGGGCAGTCGATAGTGGATACCACCCTGCCCAATACGCTCAATCAAACGTACACGCTGGACACCCACATCGGCTTGCCCGGTTTGTACATTGTGCGGCTGCAGATCGGCAACCAGTTCGTGGCGCAGAAAATTTACCTGGAGTAAGCAACACGCACCGGAGAGCCGTTGGCGTGGTTTGCCAACGTAAAAAAGGGGCTCAATTCACCGCCAAAAACGACTCGCCTGGCGCCTGCCCCGGTGGAAATACCGCCAGAGTTGGCCATATTTGGGGTTGGATTTTTTTACATGGAGAAAACACGCATTGCTATTTTATATGGCGGCCGCTCGGTTGAGCACGGAGTGTCCATCAACTCTGCCCGCAACATCGCCAAGTTTATCGACCGCCAACAATTTGAACCCTTTTACATCGGCATCACCGAAGCAGGCACGTGGCATCTGACCCCGGAGGTGGACAAGCACATTTCGGCAGGTGAGCCGCTGACGCTCGTGCTCGATGCGCAGCGGCCTCGTTTTCGCACCGCAGCAGGCCGCGAACTGACAGCCGATGTGGCGTTTCCTGTGTTGCACGGCACCGATGGGGAAGATGGGAGCATTCAGGGCCTCTTCAAAGCGATGGACATCCCGCTGGTGGGCACAGGCGTTTTGGGATCGGCCATTTCGATGAGCAAGTTAATCTCCAAAAAAATACTGCAAGCGGCAGGCTTGCCGGTGGCCGATTTTCTGTACTGCTATTTCGACAACCGCGATGCGTTTTCGTTTGCCCGCGTCAGCGAAACGCTTGGCCTGCCTTTCATGGTGAAGTCGGCCAACCTGGGCTCTTCGGTGGGTGTGTCGAAAGTGAAATCCGCAGCCGAGTTTGACCACGCATTGGACGAAGCCTTCCGCTTCGATCACGTAGTGCTGTTTGAAAAGTATGTCAAAGGCCGCGAAGTGGAATGCGCCATTTTGGGAAACCAGCCCGCCCAGGCATCGCTGCCCGGTGAAATCATCATCAGCGACAAGTACGAGTTCTACACGTTTGATGCCAAATACGTAGACCCCGAGGCGGTGCAGATCAAAATACCCGCCTCCATGACCGCGCGCGAATCAGACACCGTTCGCGAACTGTCGCTCAAAGCATATCAAGCCCTGGCGTGCGAGGATTTTGCACGTGTGGATCTGTTTTTGACAGCCGAAGGAGATGTTTTTGTGAACGAGATCAACACCATTCCCGGCTTTACCAACAGCAGCATGTACCCGATGATGTGGAAAGAACGCGGCCTTGGCTTTACCGAGTTGATCACGCGCCTGGTGCAATTGGCCGAGAAACGCCACCAGCACAGCAAACGGTTACAGCGCGGCTATCAATCCGCATTAAAGTTCTGATATGAAGCTTCCTCCGTTTTTTAAGAAAGATACTGTTGGCGGCATGTTGGCGCACGTGGGCATAGCCCTGGGAATTTTTTTGATCATCGCCATTGCCTACTTCTACGTGTATCTGCCCAACGTGACTGATCACGGCAAAGCGTGGGTTGTGCCCGACCTGAGCGGCCTGTCGGCCCAGGAGGCCGAAGCCCGGCTGACTGAATCAGGCTTGCGTTTTGCCGTTAATGATTCCGCATACCAGGAAGACATGCCCCCGCTGACCGTGCTTCGCCAGTTTCCGCGGGCAGGCGCCCACGTGAAACATAACCGCATGATTTTCGTGTCCATCAACCGGTTTGATGCACCCCAGTTGCCCATGCCTGACTTGATGGAAAAAAGTTTGATCCATGCCGAGGCCGTGTTGCGAAGCAGCGAGCTGCGCAAAGGGCGCACGCTGTATCAGCCAAGCCCCTTCCGCGACTTTGTCATTGAGGCACGCTACGCGGGCAAAAAAGTACAGCCCGGCATGCGTGTGCCCAAAGGCGCCACCATTGACTTGGTGGTAGGTGATGGCAATGGCCCGGCCGACTTTACCGTGGGTAGCGTATTGGGCGACAGCTATGAGCGCGCGTTACTCAAATTAGCCAACTGGAATTTGCTGTTGGGCGAAGTGGAAATACCCGAGGGCATAGATACTACCGGGGTGGAGTCATTCGTTTTCAAACAACTGCCTGAACCGGGCGACTCGGTGCGCGTGGGCGATGCGGTACGGCTGTGGATAGCGCCCCGCGGCTACAAACCTGCACCGGATGAAGACGAAGAACTCCAACCATGATTAACCGCGCTACCTTGGTGGTGTTGATGGGGCTGGCCACCGGTGGGCTCGGCTCGGCACAGGTTCGGCTCATCCCCATTCCGGCATCAGCCGCCTCGCAGGCCCACGCCAAGGCACGCGCGGCCGCGCGCACGCAAACGCTTCCGGCCAAAAACCTTCCCTTTTGGGATGACTTTTCCTTTGCCGTGAACGGCAAGGCCCAAGACAGCCTCTGGAATAAAAACGCGGCCGTGGCCATCAGCCAGGAAATCGGAATCAATCCCCTCACCCTCGGGGTGGCCACGTTTGACGGGTACGGGGCCAACGGAAGGCCTTATGTGCTCAACGACATCAACGCCCGCGGCTATGCCGACACACTGCTCTCGCGCGAGCTGCGCATGGATTTGGTTCCCTTGGCCGATCGGGGGCAGACTTTTTTGAGTTTTTTCTACCAGGCACAAGGCGAAGGCGAAGCCCCCGACAGGCGCGACCGCCTGGAGCTGTGGTTCAAAAAAGCGGATGGCACATGGGAAGAGGTTTGGGAGATGGAAAACAGCGAACTACTGGACCCCACCGTGTTTTACCAAGTCGTGTTGCCCATTACCCTCAACGACTATTTCCATGAAGGCTTTCAATTCCTGTTTCAAAACTTTGGCCGCAGATCAGGGCCGTACGATACGTGGAACCTTGACTATGTCTTTCTAGATTGGGATCGCGGCTTTGCCCGCGGTCCGGGGCGTGTTTTTTTTCCTGACCGGGCCATTACGCACGTGCCGTCACCGTTGTTTGGCCAATACCGGTCTATGCCTTATGCCCACTTTCTGCAAGACCCCGAGGCCAACCTCAGCCGCGTAGCGTTTCCGTTGTACAACGCATGCAATAACAACATGCAGCCCATCGCCTACTACACGTTTACGCAGTACACGCACTTCTCTTCCGCGGCTGCCACCGAGGGGGCACGCGTAATGCTTGACAATCGCGTGAATTCCGGCAACCTAAACGGCCTTGATCGTACCACCCTTACCGTTGCCTCGCGGCCCGCGGCCAATAGCTTTGATCCGCAATGGGACTCGGTGTACGTAAACTTCATGGCCACCCTTGAAAGTGGTGATGAATCAACCGCTCCGACCAACCTGGACTGTGCCGTGCGGGAATTTCCGGGCATCGACTTCCGGTGGAACGACACCACCCGCACCCGATATACGCTCAGCGACTTTTATGCTTATGACGATGGCACCGCAGAATATGGCGCGGGGCTGAACAGCGTAAACGCCCAAATGGCCTACCGATTCGACCTGTCTGTGCCGGGGCCTCAGCAATTGGAGTACATCGATCTGTATTTTCCGCGCTTTGGCGATGAGAGCAGCCAGGTGATCCAGATCAAGGTGATGAGCGACCTGAGCGGCACCGAAGGCAACGTGTTGTACAGCGCCAACGTACCGCTGAGGCGAAGCGAACTCAACCGGTTTTGGCGGTTTCGGCTTGACCAAGACGTGTCCGTGCAAGGATCGTTCTTCATCGGATGGAAGCAAAGCGTAGTCAACGTTATTGCCATTGGGCTCGACAACAGCCACGACACACGCGACCGTATTTACTACAACACCAATGGCACCTGGCGCCAAGACATCGACTTTGGCGGCAGCTTGATGATACGACCCGGCTTTGGCGATGGCGGTGGGCCGATTACCGGAATCGAAAACGAGCCGTTGCCGGCCGCCTACCCCAATCCTTCTTCGGGCTATTTTTATCTTCCTGCGGAGGCACAAGCGATTGAGGTGTTTTCGGTGATGGGCCAACCGGTATCATTTCTCGCTTCGCGCGAAAGCGAACGCACCCGCGTGGAACTGACGAGCCCGCGGCCTGCTTGCTACGTGATCCGCTACCGGCACGGCACCCGCGAGTATCATCAGCGCCTCATGGTTCGATGAGGCGGATATTGATCGGGTTGGGCGAAAAACATAGGACAAAAACGACCAGTGCCACCCAGCCGATGATCTTGCGCGGCAGGTTGAGGGGTGTTTCATCTGGCGAAGGCGGATGGGCAATGCCCATGAACCGGCCGATTAAAAACGCAAACAGCAACCAACCGGAATAACCGGTAATGCCCGGCACAAAAAAAGCCAGCCCATGCTGCAACGCAAAGATGCCCACCGCCAAAGTAGCCGTATTGAGCGGAGAAAGGCCCAGGCCTTTGAGCGCAAAAAAGTAAAAGCCGATGGTCAGCGGCACCTGCCACAGCATAGCCTCCAGCCCCGCACGCGGATCGACATAGCCCAGCCCGGCATAAAACAGAAAAACAAGAAATACCACAGCGGCAATCTGAAAATGCCGCTTGTAGCCAAACAGCCCGTACACCACGTGGCCACCATCCAACTGGCCCATCGGCAACAGGTTGATGCTGGTAAACACCAGCGACAAAAAGCCGGCAAACAAAAACGGATAATGGATGATTTCGTGCGGGTTAGGCACGCGTGCAGGATCGGCCACCCAATTTTCAAAGAACAGAAACAGCAGGTTTTTTCCGATCAATACATCGGCCCCGCCCTTCATGAACTCATCAGTGTACACATGGTTGGCGTAGTCCAAGCCAAATACCTGGTAGTTGGGATGAAACTGAAAAACATACTCCGGGGGCGGCAAGTGGGTAAAGCCATACCACAAAAATCCGAAGGCCACCACAAACCCGGCCAGCGGGCCGGCCACCCCGATATCAAAATGCTGGCGGGTGGAAGGCACCTGACTCTTCAACCGGATGAGGGCACCCAATGTGCCAAAGAAAAAAGGCAGGGGCGGCAAGGGAATGTAATACGGCAAGGTGGCCTTCACCTTGTGGTAACGCGCCACGAAATAGTGCCCAAACTCATGGGCCGTAAGGATTGTCAGAAAGCAAATGGAGTATGGCAGCCCGCTGGCAAAATCCGTCCACGTGAAGGGGCCGGAAAAAACCGATGTCCCGTGCGTCCAACTGGCCCCTGCCAACGTAGTGGTCACAAACGTGACGAGGAACAACCCTCCATGCAACAACCCTTTTTTCCAGACCATCGTGCGGTAACAATCAATAGGCATCAAAGATAGAAAGTGTAGCCTGCCCGACAACTATGGCAGATTTGACACCCTGCCGACAACTCGTTTCGAGTTATTTCAGTTACTTATCGCTGCGGATGATGTCCACCTTTGAATACATATCGGTTTTGGTTTCCATCATCCTGGGGATGGGCATTGCGCGCCTGGTGGCGGGCATCGCGGCCGTGGTGGCCCGCTGGCAGCAGGTTTCGCTGTATTGGCCCCATGCGGTGCTGGTACTGTTGGTGTTTGTCCTGCACATACAGGAATGGTGGGCGTTTTTTGATTTGCGCAGCTACGAGGCGTGGCGTCTGCCCGTGTTTCTGTTTGTGGTCCTATACCCGATCAACCTCTACATTTTGGCACACTTGCTCTTTCCCGTTCGGTGGAAAAAACAGCAGTCGCTGCGCGAGTTTTACCACGTTCACTACCGCACGTTGTATTTGTTCTTGGCGGTGCTGATCGGTTTAGCTATTGTGGACAATGTTTTTATTGGCGGCTATCGACTGGCCGATCAGTGGGCACAAGGGTTGTTGCTGATTCCTGCCTTGGTGATGACACTCACCAAAAACGTGCAGCCGTGGCTGCATGGCGCCACGGCCCTGCTCTTGCTGGCCTTTACCGTGGCCGCGTTGGCCATCACCTGGAATTCACTTGTTCTCCCTCAATAACATGAAAACACAGACTATTTTTCGTTGGATCGCCCGGCTGGTGGCGGCCCTGATCATGTGGCAGACGTTGTTTTTCAAATTCACTGCGTCAGCCGAATCGGTCTACATCTTTACGCAAGTGGGCATGGAGCCGTGGGGACGGATCGGCTCGGGCGTGGCCGAGTTGATTGCCGCCCTGCTGATCTTGTACCCCCGCACCAGTGAGTACGGAGCCGCCATCGGAGCCGGTGTGATGGGGGGCGCGCTGCTATCACACCTAACCGTCTTGGGTTTCGAAATCATGGGCGATGGCGGGCAACTTTTCCTGTATGCCTGCCTGGTACTGGCGAGCTGTCTGTACATTTTGTACCCGAGCCGCCACCGTTGGTTGGGCTGGCTGAAAAAAGGACGCTCCTGAGCACCACAATCGATTGAAACGCCAACGGTGGCGGGTGTTGGTTTTGGGCGTGGCACTGTCTATTTTTGGCCTCGAAAAATTTTTAACCGCATACGCACATGACAAAAGTTGGAATTAATGGGTTTGGTCGCATCGGCCGTTTGGCCTTTCGCGCGGCATTGCAACGCAACGATATCGAAATCGTGGGCATCAATGACTTGGTGGAGCCGGATTACATGGCCTATATGTTGAAGTATGATTCCACCCACGGCCGGTTTCAGGGCACCGTGGAAACCAAAGACGGCCACCTGGTTGTGAACGGCAAAAAAATCCGCGTGACGGCCGAAAAAGACCCCGCCAACTTAAAGTGGAATGACGTGGGCGCGGAAATCGTCATTGAAAGCACAGGGCTTTTCCTGACCCAAGCCGATGCGCAAAAACACATTGCCGCAGGCGCCAAAAAAGTGGTGATGAGCGCCCCCGCCAAAGACGACACCCCCACGTTTGTCATGGGCGTAAACCACAAAAAACTAACGGCCCAGCATACCATCGTTTCGAACGCTTCTTGCACCACCAACTGCATTGCCCCGGTGGTGAAAGTATTGCATGACAGCTTTGGCATTGTGGAAGGACTAATGAGCACTGTGCACGCAGTAACGGCCACGCAAAAAACCGTGGATGGCCCCTCGGCCAAAGATTGGCGCGGAGGCCGTGGCGCCTATCAGAACATCATCCCCTCCTCTACCGGTGCAGCCAAGGCCGTGGCGTTGGTGATTCCCGAAATGAAAGGTAAGCTCACCGGCATGTCGTTCCGCGTGCCGGTAGCCGATGTGTCGGTCGTGGATTTGACGGTGCGGTTGGATAAGGCTGCCAGCTACGAGCAGATCAAGGCCGCGATGAAGGCTGCCTCAGAAGGTGAACTCAAAGGCATTTTGGGCTATACCGAAGACGATGTAGTGTCGCAGGACTTCCTGGGCGATGCGCGCACATCCATTTTTGATGCCAAAGCCGGTATTTCATTGAATGACCATTTTGCAAAAGTGGTGGCTTGGTATGACAACGAATGGGGCTACTCAAACAAACTGGTGGATCTCACGCTGGAGTTGGCGAAGAAGTAATCACCCCCCTGCCATGAAAAAAGTCCCGGCTGTGTCGGGACTTTTTATTTCACTTTTTGCCGTACCACCTTTGGTATTCCGCCTCATCAAAACCCACGGCCAGCACGCGGTTGCCTTGCTCCAGCACTGGCCGCTTGATAACGCTGGTCTTTTCCTTCATCAGCGCCACGGCCGCGCGCTCAGACGTCACCTGCTGTTGTTCCGCCTCGCTCAACTTCCGCCAGGTGGTGCCGCGTTTGTTCACCAGCTTCTCCCAGCCTACCTGCTTGCTCCAGTCGTGAAGTTTGGCTTCGGTAATGCCCTTGGTTTTGAAATCGTGAAACTCAAATGCCACGCGGTTCTTCGTCAGCCAGGCTAAAGCCGCCTTCACCGTATCGCAATTCTTGATGCCGTAAACCACCATGGCTACCGCGGCTTAAAGGTGTAACCGGCTCCCGCTTTAAACCAACGGCCGGGCATCTCCACCAAATTTGTCTCGGAGTAGCGCTGATCCGCCACGTTCGTCACATCGGCAAAAAAATTCCATTTACTGCCTTGCCAGGAGATTCGCGAATCCACCACTGAATAGTCGGTCAGGTTTACGCGGTCGGCATAGCGATAGTTGAGGGAGTGAAACAGCTGCTTTCCGTAGCGCAACACCACGTTGGCCACCACCTGATGGTTGAGATTATCCAACGCATAGCGCGAAACCAGATCGTTCACATCCAACTGGATGGACGACAAAATATAGGTATAGCCCACCGTTGCTTTGGCCAGCCAACGCGAAGCGGGCATCCACGAGGCGTTGAGGTCTACTCCGGACATGTCTACGTTCACCAGGTTTGCTGCCTGCCATACCGTTTCGGTGGGTTGCCGGGTGTAGTCAATGATGCGGTTACCCTGTCGGTTGAAGTAGGAGACTTGCCCCTCCACTTTCTTGGAATCGATGAGCTTAACGCCCGCTTCGTACGTGATGGCAAACTCGGGTTTCAGGTTGGGGTCGCCTGCGTTGTTCGAATCGTTATAGTACAAATTGGTATACGTGGGCACGCGATACGTATAGCCCCAGTTGGCGAAGCCTTTGATTCGCTCCGTCAGCTTGATGCCCGCATCAATGCCCGGAAAGGCATTCAACCCAAAGTCAGAATAGTAATTCAATTGTACTCCGGGGGTCACGTCCACCCGTTTGTTCAGAAACTCAAACCGATGTTCGGCAAACAGCGTAGCTACCTGACGCTCGCGGTCACCCAGGTTGTTGCTTCGCAACACCACGGAGTTGACATCCAGTCCAAAACCGGAAATGCCCCACGCATTGGCAAAGGTGGTGTTGAGCTCATATCCTACCGTATGGTTGATGTGAAAATTGCGATACAGGAGCGGATTGTTTCGCACAAACAGGTACATGTCCTGGTTTCTGCGCCAATAGAGCCGATGATTAAATGACCATGCCTTTATTGCACGCGTTTGGTAGCTCACGGCCACCAAACTGGTCTGTACTTCTTCATACTGATCGCGGTTTGCAGGCAAAGCATAAAAGCCATTGGCACCAAACGCCCGATCAGAAAACCCGCCCAGAATATTCCATTGCCCGCGCACACCCTCGATGCGCGACTGATAGAAAAAATTATTCATGATGTAATCAGTGTTGTACCGATACCCTTGTGCAAAATCGCGGGCAGCAGAAAAATAATGGGAAACACCTGACTCGGTCAAGGCTGCGGCAAAGCGGCCTCCGCCCAACCCAAAATCACCGGCCATGACCTGCGCTTTGATAAAATTCTCGGTGGGTACTTTGGTGATGATGTTGATGGCCCCCGCAAAGGCATTTTGCCCAAACACGCGGGCAGCGGGCCCCTTCAACACTTCAATCCGTTCGATGTTCTCTATGTCCACCGGCAAGTTCATCGAATGATGGCCGGTTTGCGGATCACTGATTTTTATTCCGTTGATCAGGATGAGCACCTGGTCAAACGTGCTACCGCGGATGCCGGGGTCGGCTTGTACGCCATTGGCCCCGCGCTGGCGGATGTCAATGCCGGCATAGTAGTGGAGCAAATCCCCCACGCTGAGGGCCGGGGCGCGTTGAATGTCCTGTTGGGATACAATGATGACGCTGGCCGACAGTTCATCAAAACCGGGCTGGATGCGGTTGGCCTGAATGGTCACCTCGCGCAACTGGCGGGTAGAGTCCGTTTGGGCCATCGATACATTGACAACAAAAAGCAAGGGTAAAAGTACACGCATAGAAAAGAGTTACTATGCAAGGTTGGCGTTTGTTTCGAAAATACAAAATGGCCACGCACCCACCGGGCCGGTGCTACAAATCAAACTCAAACGTTTCGCCCGGGCCAAACGCGGACGGCTGCCCGCTCTGCTTTTTCCCTACTTCCTTTTGGCTGTCTTTTTCCTGGCCTTCCCCGAAGAGGCTGGTTTGGGCGCCTTCGCTGCGCTTTTCGTCTTGCCCGCTTTCTGTTGGCGGGTCGAAGAGGCTGCCCGCTTGGCCGCTGGCGTCTTCACTTTCCGGGTGAGCTGATTTTTTTTTTGGCGACTCAACACCCTTTCCGGTGCCGGTCGCCTTTGGTGTCGGTTCGTCCTGCTCATCGTCATCTTCCGGGCTGCTTTCGTCCGGCTCATCCAGCGGTTTTATCTTGGTCACTTTGTATTGCGACAACCGGTTGCCCAATGCCTTCCAGCCTTTCACATCTACAATCTCTTCCAGGTTAACAACCTCGGTTTCTCTCTCTTTGTTTTTTCCCTTCACTGTTTCAATTTCCACCTCGGGGTTTTCGGATGTGGTCACCCACTCCAGCCGCGAGCCGATGCCCTCCGAAATAAAATTAAACTCCTTATCGAGCGTGTTGGTCTCCACCACAAAGCGTTTGACGAAGTGTTGCTTGCTTTCGCCATCCCAATACACGGCCGAGATGATCCGCTTCGGATTGAACTTCTCCAGCAAAATGGTCTTCTCCGGCTCGTACCGGTTGGTCAAATCAAAATGGGTGATCTTGTAATTGCCGCTGGAGGTGATTGCCAAAATCTGATCATCGCCATCAAACTTGCCCACATACTTACCGCGCTCGTCCTTATTCAAACGGCCCGAGGCCTGATCAAACCACAGCTTCAGCCCACTTAGCGTAGAGCCTCGCCCCTCCTTGAAGTCGACTTTGCGAACGGGATACTTGGTCACCACATTGCCCCGCGCCCCGCGCCCCTTGATCTCCAACTCTGAAAAATCAAAGTCAAAAATCTTTTTGCGGGCGGTGCTGCTTTGGCTCAGTTTTACTTCCACTACCTCGGCTTCGCCATTTGGGTTGGCACTCAGGTAATGGACTTTACTGTTGGGGCTTCCCTGATCCAGATTGTATTCCTTGTCGCGGATGATGGCGGGCATGGCAAAACGCTTGGCAAACGTCTTTCCGGATTTGCCATCGCTGTAAATGAGGTTGTACACCATGCGTTCATCACCCTTTCTCCAAACGCCCACGTGCAGGATGTCTTTTCCCATGAATTTGCGTTCGCCAATGCGGCTTACCAGCGCTTTGCCGTCTTTGCGGATGGCGATGATGTCATCCAGCTCTGAACAGTCGCAGATGTACTCGTCTTTACGCATACCCCACCCCACAAAACCATCTTCGCGATTGACGTACAGCTTCTGGTTATTGGCGATCACCTCGGTGGCGGCCACGGACTGGAAGCTTTTGATTTCCGTCTTCCGCTCCCGCCCCTTGCCATACTTATCCAACAGGTTTTGATAGTACGCAATGGCAAAGTCGGTCAAATGCTTTAAGTGATGAAGCGTCTGCTTCAGTTCGTTTTCTAAGTCTTTGAGCAATTCATCGGCCTTGAACGAGTCATACCTGGATATCCGCTTGATGCGTATCTCCATCAGCTTCAGGATATCTTCGCGGGTGATTTCGCGATAGAACTGCTTTTTGTAGGGCTGCAGACCTTTATCGATGGTGGTGATCACCTTTTCATAGGTGTCTACCTCTTCAATGCTGCGGTAAATGCGCTTTTCGATAAATATCTTTTCCAGTGACGAAAAGAGTATTTTCTCCATCAGTTCCGACTTCTTGATTTCCAGCTCGCGCTTGAGCAGTGTAACCGTTTGTTCGGTGTTGTACTTCAGGATATCGTTTACCTTCATGAACTGCGGCTTGTCGGCCACAATCACGCAGGCATTGGGCGAAATGGAAACCTCGCAATCCGTAAAGGCATACAGGGCATCGATGGCAATTTCAGGCGACTGGCCTGCCTGCAAATGCACCAGTATCTCCACGTCTTTCGCGGTGTTATCCACCACTTGCTTGACTTTGATTTTTCCTTTCTCGCTCGCCTTAACAATCGACTCCATGAGCGAAGACGTGGTGGTGCCAAAGGGAATATCCTTAATGGCCAGCGTTTTCTTGTCAACCACTTCGATGCGCGCGCGCACCTTCACCTTGCCGCCCCGGTAGCCCTGATCGTACTCTGAGAAATCGGCTATGCCGCCTGTGGGGAAATCGGGGTAAATTTTGGGGTTCTTTCCCTTGAGGATATCAATGGACGCTTTGATCAGTTCGCAAAAGTTGTGAGGCAGGATTTTGGTGGACAACCCCACGGCAATGCCTTCCACACCTTGGGCCAATAACAACGGAAACTTGGCCGGCAACGTAACGGGTTCCTTTTTGCGGCCATCATACGACAGTTGCCACTCGGTGGTCTGCGCATTGTACAACACATCCAACGCAAACTTCGACAACCGGGCTTCAATGTAGCGGGGGGCCGCAGCGCTGTCGCCCGTGCGCACGTCACCCCAGTTACCCTGGGTGTCCAGCAGGAGGTCTTTCTGCCCGATGTTGACGATGGCCTCGCCTATGGCCGCATCTCCATGAGGATGGTATTGCATGGTGCTGCCGATCACGTTGGCCACCTTGTTGAAGCGGCCATCGTCCATTTCTTTCAACGCATGCATAATCCTGCGTTGCACGGGCTTGAGGCCGTCTTCGATGCGCGGCACAGCCCGCTCCAAGATCACGTACGAGGCATAGTCCAAAAACCAGTTTTCATACATGCCATCAATGGCGATGGAGTGGATGGCGCCATTGGTCTCTGTGGCCTCGGGTGAAGAGGTCGCGCTTATCTTCTTTTTACTCATAACTCAATATCAATCAACTCCCTTAAAACAATGTAGTAGGCAATTCCAAAAAGGATGGAAATCAGGTTTCCGATGACAAAGAAATCGTTGGATACTTTGTCCTCGGTATCTTTAATGCGGGTAGCAATCTTCAGGGCACCCAACAAAGTGAGTGCCGAGCTGAAGCCGTAAAAAAATGAGACTACGACAAACAAGCGCTCCAAAACTCCCTTCAGTATGCTCGTGCGGTCAACTTTATCTTTTTTTCCTTTGCCGATAAACTTACTCAAAAGAAAAAATAAGAAATGCAGCAGAATCTCGCCACCTACCAACGTGGCAATGCCTATTAAAATTTCGTTGGTCATTTTGCTGGCACGGTTAGTCGTATGAGCTTTTGTACGTTGTAGTATTCCTCAATCATCAATGACTTTTTTCTCCGCCAAATGGTGGTGGGGTCTTTTTTTAAGTATTCGGCCACGGCCCGGTAGTCGCCCCGTTCGAAAAACGCAGTCGCCACCTTCCGTTGGGCGCTCGTCCACTGATCGGAAATGCCCTGAAGTACCGAAAACAGGATGTTGAGTTTTTCGCTGGCTCCCTTGTTTTCAAGCGAAACAAAAAAACGCGCCTTGGAGGTCTTCATTTCCAACAGCTTTGATCGCGCCTCTGTTAGTCCCGGGCCCAGCATCTCGTGTGCGCGCACCCGGTTTAGCCTCGTCTGTATTTCCCCTTCGTGGATTACGTAGCGCAACATAAAAGGCGTTTTTAAAGACATCACCTTTTTTTCGAGGTCCAACACCATTTCAACGGCTACCTGTGGGTTTTTCACGACTCCCTGAAACTCATCTCCCAACGTGATGGTGAGCGGGGAAAGAACATGGTGGGCACGTTCGTCATTTATCTCAGCCACCAGCTTGCTGAAGTCACCCATCAACGCCTTGCCTTTGCGTTTGGAACTGTCTACTACATCAGCCATTAAGATGATTTTCATACCCAGGAGGTCATTGCAGAAAAAATGCAATAATTACAAAATTGCAGAAAAACTGCAATACCGGCAAAATTGCAGAAAAAATGCAATGGCTGGTTTTTATACTTCGGCACCTTCGGGCTCTGTTTGCGGCTCTTTTGCCCCCACCTTATCCATTTCAACACGCAGGTTGTCAATGATGAATTCCTGCCGGTTGGGCGTGTTTTTACCCATGTAGAACTCCAGTATTTTCACCAGGTGCTTGTCTTTGTCGATCAGGACGGGCTGTAAGCGGATGTCTTCGCCAATGAACGCAGCAAACTCATCGGGCGAAATCTCGCCCAGCCCTTTGAAGCGGGTGATCTCCGGCTTGCTGCCCAGTTTGTAAACGGCCGCCTGTTTCTCTTCCTCGCTGTAGCAATAATGGGTTTCCTTTTTGTTGCGCACGCGGAAGAGGGGCGTTTCCAAAATATACACGTGGCCGGCCTTCACCAGGTCGGGGAAGAACTGCAGGAAAAATGTCATCAACAACAGGCGTATGTGCATGCCGTCTACGTCTGCATCGGTGGCAATGATCACCTTGTTATAGCGAAGACCGTCCAGCCCGTCTTCGATGTTGAGCGCATGTTGCAGTAAATTGAATTCTTCGTTTTCGTACACTACCTTTTTGGTAAGGCCATAGCAGTTCAGCGGCTTGCCCCGCAGGCTGAATACGGCCTGCGTTTCCACATCGCGCGATTTGGTGATGGAGCCGCTGGCCGAATCCCCCTCGGTGATAAAAATCATCGACTCCGCCCCGCGCTCACCCCTTTCATCGTCAAAGTGAACACGGCAATCGCGCAATTTCTTGTTGTGCAAATTGGCTTTCTTGGCGCGCTCGTTGGCCAGTTTCTTAATGCCGGCAATCTCTTTTCGCTCGCGTTCGCTCTGCAAAATACGTTTGAGCATGGCCTCGGCCACGATCGGGTTTTTATGCAGAAATATTTCCAATTCCTTGGCCACAAAGTCACCCACGGTGTTTTTCACCGAAGGGCCATCGGGGGCCATGTTGATGGACCCCAGCTTCGTTTTGGTTTGCGACTCGAACACAGGTTCTTGCACCCGGATGGCCACGGCCGCAATGATGCTGGCGCGGATGTCAGCCGCATCAAATTCTTTTTTATAGAAGTCGCGCACCCCGCGCACCACCCCTTCGCGAAAGGCGGCCAGGTGTGTGCCCCCTTGCGTGGTGTTCTGCCCGTTAACGAAAGAATAATATTCTTCGCCATACTGGTTGCCGTGTGTCAAGGCCACCTCGATGTCATCGCCCTTGACGTGGATGATGGGGTAGCGGATTTCTTCGGGATCGGATTTTTGTTTGAGCAAATCCAGCAGCCCGTCTTTCGAATAAAACTTGCGCCCGTTGTAATTGATGGTGAGCCCGGCATTCAAAAAGGCATAGTTCCACATCAGGTCATCCAGGTACTCGGGGATGAAGTGGTAATGTTTGAACATGGTGTTGTCAGGCTCAAACTCCACCAGTGTTCCGTTCTTTTCATCCGTTTTGGTTTGCCTGGGGTCATTGACCAGCACGCCCTTTTTGAACTCGGCCAACTTGGTGGCCCCTTCGCGAAAGGCTTGCACCTTGAAATAATTGGACAGCGCGTTAACGGCTTTGGTACCTACGCCATTCAAGCCCACCGACTTCTGAAACGCGCCCGAGTCGTATTTGGCCCCCGTGTTGATCTTGGACACCACATCGACCACCTTACCCAATGGAATACCGCGCCCGTAGTCGCGCACCACCACCTTAGAGTCGGTGATCTTCACATCAATGGTTTTGCCGTAGCCCATCATGTGCTCGTCAATACAGTTGTCGATCACCTCTTTGACCAACACGTAAATGCCATCGTCTTTGCTGGAGCCATCGCCCAACTTACCAATGTACATGCCGGGGCGCAAGCGGATGTGCTCACGCCAATCCAACGAGCGAATACTCGACTCGTCATACTGTATCGAATCTTTTGCCATAATGCCGGTAAAAAAACGCTGCGAAATAGTTTAAAAAATTCCGTTGCCGGAAGCCTGCAAGTCCAAAAAAATCAGGAATGCGCTTCGAAGAACGCACATTTATTCGGGAAACCCAACGGCTGACCTCCCCTGCACTTACAAATTTTAGTGAAACAAACCTGCCTAATCAGTTGATTTACAGTTGTTGATTGGCACACCTCCTCCTAGGTCGATTTCTTTTTGCCGAGCACGTACACCACCGGCCAACTGGCGGCCCACACCACCATTAACATCAGGCTGCCGTAAATCAATACGGCCAGGCGACCAAAATCAAACTTCTCGCTGCTGTTGAAGATGCTGATGAAGTTGATGGCCATACCGGCAAACAAGTGGAAGCAGGTGATGAGCCCAAACAGCCAGGAACGAAACGACTCGCTGCCGTACTTCCAGCGGCCCGCCACAAACGCCAGCACACTGGTAAACGCTACGCACGCCAAAACCGCATAGAATAATCCATCTTTTGAAATGGTTAGCGGTGAGAGCGATTCCTCCAGCACCAGCGGATCCGGCCAGCCCGCGTACGAGTAGAAAAACAACGCCAGCAAGAGCAGCAGCGAAAAGAACCAAACCGCCCTGAAAATTTTTACAATCATGTGTTTACCTTTGGCAGCGCAAGTTTACGCAAGAAATATCCGTGAACCTCAACCCGATCGTTTTGTCTATCCCGGTTTTTTTCCTGTTGATCGGGATTGAACTGGTGGTGGAGCGCCTTTCGCACCGCCAGCTGTACCGCTTTCCGGACGCCATTGCCAACCTGAGCTGCGGCATCACCTCACAAGTATCCGGCCTCTTTATGCGGGTGTTGGCCGTGGGGGTGTATGAGGTACTGTTCCATCAATTTGCCTTTTTTTCACTTGACCGCACCACGTGGTGGTATTGGCTTGCCCTGTTTCTGCTGGTGGATTTGGCCTACTACTGGGCCCATCGCATGAGCCACGAAATCAATCTGTTTTGGGGAGGGCATGTGGTCCATCACCAAAGCGAAGACTACAACCTGTCGGTGGCGCTGCGGCAGAGTTCGTTTCAAGTAGTGTGGACGTTTGCCTTTAGCCTGCCCCTGGCGCTGCTGGGGTTTGAAACCACTGACTTCGTGCTGATCTCTGCTTTCAACACGCTCTATCAGTTTTGGATACATACCGAAACCATCGGCAAACTGGGTTGGTTTGAGTATCTTTTCAACACCCCCAGCCACCACCGGGTGCACCATGGCCGCAACCCCAAGTACATTGACAAAAACCACGCAGGCACGTTGATCATCTGGGATCGGCTTTTTGGCACCTTTCAGGAAGAGGAAGAACGACCTACCTATGGCATCACCAAACCGTTGAACAGTTGGAACGCGGCCTGGGCCAATGTGAGCCACTACCAGCACATGTGGACTGAGCTGAGGCAAATCGCCTCCGCGAAAGACAAAGTGCGATACCTTTTTGCCAAACCGGGCTGGCTGCCCACCTACCTTGGTGGCTACCGGGCCGCCCCCGAAATTGAGCCTCACTACCAAAAGTATGACACCCCCGCGCCCGTCAAAATCAGCTACTACGTGCTCTTTCAATACGTAGTCTGCGTGGGCGTCACGGCTTTCTTGCTGTTCCAACAAAATCAATTCTCGCTCGTTGAAAAGGCAGTGGCTGCTGCGTTGATCTGTTGGTGGGTGACAAACTGTGGGGTGCTTTTTGAGCAAAAGGCGTGGGTGGTGGCGGCCGAGTGGTTTCGGATGGCGGTGATGACGCTGTGTGCCGCGGGCTGGCTTTACACGTTGGAAGTGCCCGCGGTGGCGTATGCCGCACCCGCCATGTATGGGTTGGTTTCGTTCTTTTGGTTCAAACGAATAACATGAAATACTCTTTCTTTCTGGTGCTGTTGATCGCTGTGGCCTGTGGCAAGCCGCTGCCGGTGCTTGACTCCATCGACCTGGACGCGTGGAAGCGCGACCGCCAAGCCTGCCAGGGTCTGCGCACGCGCGACATAGAAGTACTCAAAAGCCAGCGCGCCAAGTTGACTTCGCTGACGGAAATGGACATCGTAAAACTGCTGGGGAAACCGGACCAGACGGAGCTCTACAAACGCAACCAAAAGTTTTATTACTATTTCTTGGAGCCTTCGGCCGAATGCCCGGGCGGCAGTTCCACCGCGCAACGGCTTACGGTGCGGTTCAATGCGGTGGGGCTAGCGAAAGAAATTGTCTTTGAATAAATACACCTTACCCTTCCACCGCCACCGCGGCAACCCTTAAAAATGAAATCCATAGCAGTAATCGGATCGGGTACCATGGGCAACGGCATCGCCCATGTGTTTGCCCAACATGGCTATTCCGTAGCCCTCATTGACATCTCGGAAGAGGCGTTGAAAAAAGCCGTGGCCACCATCGATAAAAATCTTGGGCGCCAGGTGGAAAAAGGCGCCATTGATGAATCGGTGCGCCAGGCCGCCCTGGGCCACATCACCACCACCACGTTCATCAAAGAAGGCGTGAAAAATGCCGACCTCGTAGTGGAGGCGGCCACCGAAAACATCGACTTGAAACTGAAGATATTCAAAGAACTGGACGAAAACACAAAGGCTGGCACCATCTTGGCCAGCAACACTTCGTCTATCTCCATCACCAAGATTGCTTCCGTCACCAAAAGTCCCGCCCATGTTATCGGCATGCACTTTATGAACCCCGTGCCGGTGATGAAACTGGTGGAGGTGATACGCGGCTACAGCACCAGCGATGGCGTGACCCAACAAATCATGGAACTGTCGCGCCACTTGGGCAAGGTGCCCGTAGAGGTAAACGACTACCCGGGGTTTGTGGCCAACCGCATTTTAATGCCCATGATCAACGAGGCCATTTACAGCCTGTACGAAGGAGTGGCGGGCGTTCAAGAAATCGATACGGTGATGAAACTGGGTATGGCGCACCCCATGGGGCCGTTGCAACTGGCCGACTTTATCGGGCTGGACGTGTGCCTGTCGATCTTAAACGTGCTGCGCGATGGGTTTGGAAATCCCAAATACGCCCCTTGCCCCTTGCTGGTGAACATGGTGCAGGCGGGCCATAAGGGCGTGAAAAGCGGAAGCGGCTTTTATCAATACAAAGCGGGCAGCAAAGAATTGGAAGTGGCCGAACGGTTCAAAAAATGACCGACCTGGAAGAACGTTTCATTCGCTTTTGGGGCGAGAAGCGAAAGCGCGGCAAATGGCACTATTCGTTCAGGCATGGGGTACTCCTTTTTGCGTGGCCGGCTTTTGTGTTGGCCGAATTTTTCAAGTACTGCACGCGGCCTGCCGACTACGCGCACGACCCCCAAAGGCTGCTGGTCGGATGGCTCATTTACACGTCCTTGGGCTTTCTCACGTTTGGCCTATTGATGTGGAGCACCCAGGAAAAGCGGTACCAAAAACTGCGCGCCCGGCAGCCAAACGAACCCGCTGACAACAAGTAAGGGGCCGAAGCCACGCATCCAAAAAAAGGAACATGGAAGCGGCCCCCTACGGAAGGGAAACCCGAAGCCCTTATTTTTTAAGCAAGTCGCGTATCTCGGTCAGCAGTTGAATATCCGCGGGCGGGGCGGCCGGGGCCGCAGGCGCTGCCTCCTCTTTCTTTTTGGCAGCATTGACCCCTTTTACAATCAAAAACAGCACAAACGCAATGATGATGAAGTTGATGGTAGCGGCCAGGAATTTGCCATATTTGACCGCGCCCAAAGCCGTGAGGTCTTCCAGTTTGCTCAAATTGGCCGCCTCCAGCGCGGGCTTGAGGAGAAGCGGAGTAATCACATCATTGATGAGAGAGGTAACAATGGCCCCAAAGGCACCGCCAATAATCACGCCAATGGCAAGGTCGATTACGTTGCCCCGCATGGCAAAGGCCTTGAATTCTTTTAGCATAGGTTGAAATGTTTAGGTAAGATTTTCGCGAAAATAGGACTTATTTGTATCCCCCGAAAACCTACTTTTGTCACGCTGCCCCCCCAATGACCGTTCCGAAAGACCCTGTGCAACTGACCCGTGCCGTGGAGCATTCCACCGGGGTAATCGTCTTTTCGCTGGACAAAAACTACTGCTATACCTCCTTTAGCGAGTCGCACAGAATCGTTATCAAAAAAATATGGGGTGTGACGATTGAAGAGGGCCTGTGCATGTTGAATTTTTTGCCCGAACCCGACCGCTCAAAGGCCAAAGCCAATTTTGACCGGGCCTTGGCCGGTGAGCACTTTACGCAAATCGAAGAGTACGGAGACGAGAAGCTACAGCGCTCGTTTTGGGAAGACCGCTACGACCCTATTTACGATGAGACAGGACAGGTAGACGGAGTGGTGGTTTTTGTGCTGGACGTCACCGAGCGCATGCGCTCTATCCGCAAAATCGAAGAATTGGAATCGCGCCTTTCATTGGCGATGGAAGCCGGCCAAATCGGGGTTTGGGAATGGAAGATCGAAACCCAAAAGGTGTACTGGTCACCCAACATCTACACCATGGTGGGCATAGCACCCGAAGATTTTGACGGCTCTTTTGAGCAATACCTGAAGATCATCCATCCGGACGACCGTACCCATTTGCTGCAGGCACTTGAGCAAACAATGGAACAAAACCAGCCTTACGCAACGGAACACCGTGCCCTCGGCAACAATGGCTCAGTACGTTGGTTTTCGGGCCGTGGCGAAGTGATACGTGATGCCGCAGGGGCCCCCGTGCGCATGCTGGGCACCGTACAGGACATTACCAACCAAAAAAACGCGCAGTTGGCCAGCCGGGACTGGCAGGTTCGCTACGACCTCATCGTGGACTCCTCCCAGCAGATCATCTACGACTACCACGTGGCCTCCGGCAACATTATTTGGGGTGGCAACACCAAAGCCGTGCTCGATTTTGAAACGCACGAAATGGGCGGCCTGGACCAATGGGTGGAAATGATCCACCCCGATGACCGGGCCAAAACCTTGGCTGCGCTGGAACACGCCAAGGCAACCGAGCGGAAATTTGACGTCAGCTATCGGTTTCAGACGCGCAGCGGCCGGTACGTGACCGTGCAAGACCGCGGTTTTTTTGTGGCCAATGAACACGGTGAAATCGGGCGCATGCTCGGGGTGATGGAAGACATCACCGAACAAGAACTAACCGCCCACCAACTGCGCGAAAGCGAACTGCGCTACCGCACCCTGCAAGAGGCTTCGTTTGGAGGCATTGGCATCCACGACCAAGGTATCATTTTGGAATGCAACCAGGGCCTGAGCGACATCACGGGCTACAGCCGTGATGAACTCATCGGCATGAACGGCCTGCTGCTGTGCGCACCCGAGTACCACAACCTGATTCGTGAGAAGATCAACATGCAAGACTCGCAACCCTATGATGCCGAAGGCATACGCAAAGACGGGTCTCGCTATTTCTTGGAGATTCACGGCAAATCCATCCCCTACCAGGGCAAAGTGGTGCGGGTAACGGAGTTCCGCGACATCACCGCCCGCAAGCTCACCGAGCAGAAAATCAGCGAACAAAACGCGCGCCTGGTGGCCATTGCGGACGATCTGAAAAATAAAAACGAGCAGTTGGAGGAGTTTACCCAGATTGTGTCGCACAACCTGCGCTCGCCCATTACCAACAGCTTAACGTTGCTGGATTTTTACGACAGCACGCTGGACGAGACCGAACGCGCCACGTTTATCAAAATGCTGCGCGACTCCGTCTCAAAGATGTTTTCAAACCTGACCGAGCTCAACGAAGTTCTCAAAATCAAACAAAATAAAAATATTGAGCGGCAGCGGTTGCGCTTTGACACCCAGTTGGACGAGGTGTCGAAGATGCTCAACGCCAAAATCGTGGAGTCGGGGGCGGTGATTCAGGCAGACTTTGACGTACCCGAGATCACCTACCCGGCCATCTACCTCGAAAGCATTTTGCTGAACCTGATCAGCAACGCCATCAAATACCGCCATCCGCAGCGCAAGCCGGTAATCCACCTGCTCACGCGCCAAAGCGGCAAAAACGTGGTGCTGGAAGTGGTGGACAATGGCCTGGGCATCAATTTGAAACGCTACGGGCATCACGTGTTCAAATTGCGAAAAACCTTTCATGACCACCCCGACAGCCGGGGCATTGGCCTGTTCCTGGTGAAAAACCAAATAGAAACCTTGGGGGGCTCCATTGCGTTGAGCAGCGAGGAGGGAAAAGGAAGTGTATTTACCATAACGTTTGCAGCATGAGTGAGCCTGTACAGCCGACCGTAGCCGTGGTAGACGATGATCCGATTTTTCAGTTCACCGCCATGCGCACGCTCCAAAATGTAAAGCTGGCCACCCCGGTCATGCAGTTTTCTAACGGGCGCGAGATTCTCAACTACCTGCGCGACCATGCCGAAGACCCGGCCCACCTGCCTGATATCATTTTTCTGGACATCAACATGCCGCTGATGGATGGATGGATGTTTTTGGACGACTTCCACACCGTGCGCGAGTCATTGGCCAAGCCCATCACCATTTACATGGTCAGTTCCTCCATTGACATGCGCGACATAGACAAAGCCCGTGAAAACCCGCTGGTGGCAGACTATGTGGTGAAGCCCGTAAGCCCTGAGCGGTTTTCGGAATTGCTGCGAATTGTGTAAGGCGCGGCCGGTCAGTGCTGCACCACGCGCAATTGGTTGCGAAGCCCCTTGAACGATGTTAGCTCAATGCCCGTGCTGCCGATGAACATCTTGGCCTGAATCCGCACGGGTATTTTGTTCCTGTCATCCGAGATCCAACAGGTAACTGAATTTTCCCCGTCAAACACCTTGTTATCGGGCATTACGGGCACGAGTTTCAGGCAGGGTATTTTCCCGATTTTGGTATTGACGCTTTCTTTGCCCTTGTACATGATTTTGAGGCTGTAGGCGGTATCCTCAAAAAAACCGGATACCGTCAGCGTATCGCCCACGTTGTATTTTTTGAAATCGATCACACGCAGGTACATAAATCCGGCTACCATGTCGCGCACGTGTTCGGGTGTCTTGTAATACTTTGGCTGGCTAAACTTGCCGGTTTTGCCATCCATTTCTTTCACCTCCGCCTCGTGTTTGCGGTGATCAAACGTGACGATCTCGTCTTTGCGGTATTTCCCCTCGCGTATTTTGCGATAGGCCACGTGCGTGACCAACGCGGCTGTGTCCAGATAAGCGCCCCACTGGTCCTGCACTTTTGTTACCCAGGCCACCATGCCGCTGGTAGCCCCGTAGGCATCTACTTTGTAACACGGCCGCTCGTTTATCTGATAGATCTTGGGCTCAATTTTGGTGGTGGCCTGGCCAACGGTAAAAATCCCGAAGTTCACGCGGTAGTTGAGCACCTCGCCCGTACTAAAACTGGTGTTGTTCACCGAGGGGAAAAGCGTATCTGTGCCAAGGGTGAATGAACCCAAGCCTACGACCAGCAACACCCCGATAAACCACCGTTTCATGGCAAGCAAAGTTAAAAACTTACCGAACGTTAGACAAAGCCTGTGCCAAGCCTACACAGAAACTTGATTTTCGCGTAATGCGTCATTTAATGACGTCTTTTTGTCGGTGCTTTCCTTGCGTTTGCCGATGATGAGGGCGCAGGGCACCTGAAAATCGCCCGCGGGAAAGGATTTCGTATAGCTGCCGGGTATGACTACCGATCGCTCTGGCACGTAGTTTTTGTATTCCACGGGCGCGGGGCCTGTGACGTCAATGATTTTGGAGCTGCCCGTCAAGACCACGTTGGCGCCCAACACCGCCTCCTTGCCTACCCGCACGCCCTCTACCAGGATGCAGCGCGACCCGATGAAGGCGTTGTCTTCGATGATGACGGGTGCGGCCTGCACCGGTTCGAGCACACCCCCAATACCCACGCCACCGCTCAAGTGCACATTCTTGCCTATCTGCGCACAGCTTCCCACCGTGGCCCAGGTGTCCACCATGGTGCCCTCGTCCACGTAGGCGCCAATGTTCACATACGAGGGCATGAGTATCACCCCTTTGCTCACGTAACTGCCGTGGCGCGCCAGGGCGTGAGGCACCACGCGCACACCCAACTCGCGGTAGTTTCGCTTCAACGCGATTTTATCATGAAACTCAAAGGGCCCCACTTCAATTACCTCCATCGATTGAATGGGGAAGTACAGAATGACCGCTTTTTTGATCCATTCATGTACCTGCCATCCCGTGCCTACCGGCTCGGCTACACGCAACTGACCTTTGTCCAGCAGTGCCACTACTTCGCGAATGGCCTGCTGCGTAGTGGATTCTTTCAATCGTTCGCGGTTGGTCCACGCGGCTTCAATCAGGGCTTTCAGTTCCATCTTTTTCGCTTACTTTTAAATCGGGCTGCAAGAAATGAAAAAACGCACAATAGTCATCGCCTCGGTTCTGAAACCGGTTGACGATACGCGCATGTTCGAAAAAATGGCTCAATCGCTGGCGGCCACGGGCCGTTACGAAGTAGTCGTGATCGGGCGCAGCAGCCCTTCGGCCCACGTGCCCAACATCCGTCAGCATGGCATCGGCTCATTTGCGCGCCTCAGTGCAGCCCGCTGGACGGCCTCGTTTCGCATAGCCGCCCACGTTTGGCGCAGCCGGCCGGCTGTGTGGGTGGTGGCCACACACGAATTGCTTGCGGCTGCTTTTTGGTTGCGGATACTGCGACAGATTCCATTTGTCTATGACATACGCGAAAACTACTACCGCAACATCCGCTATGCTGATGCTTTTCCGTGGCCCTTGCGGGGATTGATCGCAGGCTGGGTGCGCATCAAAGAGCGAATGATCGCCCCGTGGGCACACCACCTGTTCGTGGCCGAGCGCGGCTATGTCAAAGAAATGCCCTTTGCCCGAACGGCCACGGTGATCGAAAACAAATCGCTGCTAAATGATGTACGCAACGGCAAACCGCAGGGCAAAAAACTGTTGTTCTCCGGCACCCTGGCGGAATCAACGGGCATCCTGGAAGTCATTGCCTGGAGCAAGGCGCTTCACGCTCGGGATGCATCCGTGACCCTGCACATCATCGGACATGCGGCTCAAGGGCGCACGCAAAGGCGCATCGCGGAAGCCATCCGGGGGCATGAGTTCATTACGCTGGAAGGGGGCGACACGCTGGTGCCGCACACCCGCATTGCAGCGGCCATTCGCGCGGCCGACTTTGGGTGGATCGCCTATCGCCCCTCGCCCATGGTTGAAAACACCATGCCCACAAAACTTTATGAATACCTGGCATGCCACCTGCCCATCTTGCTGGTTGACCACGCGCCCTGGACGGACACGTGCGCTGCGCATGGCGCTGCCATCGTAATTAAATTACCTTTTGATGCGGCCCGCGTGCTGGCGCAAATGAATACCCACGTGTTTTACCCCACGCCCGCATCAGATGCCACGTGGGCCGGTGAGGCACGGATGCTCGTGGCTGTGCTGGATGGCTTGCTGCTGCCCACGCGCTGAGCTGCGCGGTGTTCGCTCACGCGGCTTTTTCGGCCACAATGGTCTCGGCATGCTGGCTCAGGTCCAAGCCCAGCCGCTCATCATCAGCCGATACCCGCAAGCGCGTCATCACCCCGGTGATTTTGTAAATGACGTACGAGCCTCCAAACGTGAACACACCCACAATCACCAAGGTGAGCAAGTGGTACAGAAATGTCTTGGTTTCGCCATAAACGAGCCCCACGTCTTTGGCAAACACGGCTGTCAGAATCATGCCCACAATCCCGCCAAGGCCATGACAGGGGAACACATCCAACGTGTCATCCAGGGACGTGCGCTGTTTGTAGTACACGGCCAAATTGCTGACGATGGCCGCGGCAAAACCGATGAATACGCTCTGCCCGATGTTGACAAAGCCGGCCGCGGGGGTGATGGCCACCAAGCCCACCACGGCACCGATGCATGCCCCCATGGCGGAAATCTTACGCCCCACCAGCGCATCAAACATCACCCAGGTGATCATGGCCGAGGCCGAAGCCATGTTGGTAGTGGCAAACGCCAACACGGCCAGCCCATTGGCTGCCAACGCAGACCCGGCATTGAAACCAAACCAGCCAAACCACAGCATGCCGGTGCCCAAGATGATAAACGGAATGTTGGCCGGCACGTGTGTTTTGTTTTCGCGCTTGCCCAGGATATAGGCCCCTGCCAGCGCGGCAAAGCCGGCTGACATATGCACCACCGTGCCCCCGGCAAAATCCAACACACCCCATTGCCGCAAAAAACCTTGCGGGTGCCACGTCCAGTGGGCCAGCGGGCAGTAGATGACGAGCGAAAACAAGCACATAAAAATGAGATACGAGGTGAACTTCACCCGCTCGGCAAAGCTACCGGTGATGAGCGCGGGCGTAATGATGGCGAACTTCAACTGAAACAGCGCGAAAAGCAAGAACGGAAACGTGGGCGCGAAGTCGGGGTGCGGGTCAACACCCACCCCGCGAAAAGCAAAAAACGTGGCCGGGTTGCCGATGATGCCCCCGATGCTTTCGCCAAACGCCAGACTGAACCCTACCAGATACCAAAGTAACGAGATCACCCCCAGCGCAATGAAACTCTGGAGCATGGTAGAAATGACGTTTTTGGTGCCTACCATGCCGCCATAAAAAAACGAGAGGCCCGGAGTCATGAACAACACAAAAGCCGTAGCCACAATCATCCATGCGGTGTCGGCCTTGTCGAGCGCGGCCGCATGCGCCCCACCCGATTCGGGATTGCCGGCCTGAAACAGCACCAGCAATTGCAGTGCGCAAAGTATGGCAAAGATGACGATCCAGCGGGTTTTGGGTTTACTCATAGGTCAGCGGTAGTGGTTTGATGTGCAATTTTACAACACTGGGCTAAAATATAAACCAACATTTCCCAAAAATTACCGAATCCGATTGAAGTGGGCATAAAATGAAACCCAACCGCTGACATAAAATGCCTATCGCTTGTTTGGTTTATGCGCGTCCTTTCCTACTTTGACCCATCAACCCAAACCTGAACATGCGACTATCCTTGATCCTCTTGTTGCTCCTCGGCTTTTACGTGTCACGCGGCCAAGCCGACCGCATCGCGAAGGCTCCGGACCGCAATGCCGGTGACGGGCCCTACACCCAACTGATTTTGCGCGGGGTCACGCTCATTGACGGAACCGGGGCACCTCCGTTTGGCCCCGTTGACATCGTGATCAAACAAAACAAGATTGCGCGCATTGCCAACGTGGGCTACCCCGGGGTGCCTATCAACGACAAAGCCCGTCCGGTGCTGGAGGCCGGTGGCAAAGAACTGAACCTGGAGGGCATGTATGTGCTGCCCGGCTTTGTGGATTTGCACGGGCACATGGGCGGCTCGCAAGCGCCCTTTGCCGAATACGTCTTCAAGCTGTGGATGGGGCACGGCATCACCACCATCCGCGATCCCTCAGCCGGCAATGGACTGGAGTGGGTGCTGGATCAAAAAAAGCGCAGCCAGGAAAACAAGATCATCGCCCCGCGCATCAAAGCCTACACCGTTTTTGGTCAAGGTGCGAAGGAAGGCATCAACACACCCGAGCAGGCGCGGGCGTGGGTGAACGAAAACAAATTGAAAGGTGCCGATGGCATCAAATTTTTCGGGGCTGCCCCAGATGTCATGGAGGCTGCCCTGCGCGAAAACAAACGCCTCGGGCTCCGTTCGGCCTGCCACCACGCGCAATTGGGCGTGGCGCGCTGGAACGTGCTGCACTCCGCGAAAGCGGGTTTGACCAGCATGGAACATTGGTACGGTTTGCCGGAGGCGTTGTTTGACAACCAAACCGTGCAAGACTATCGGCTAGACTACAACTACAACAACGAACAACACCGCTTTTCAGAAGCCGGCAAACTGTGGAGGCAGGCAGCCAAGCCGTACACGGCCAAGTGGAATGCAGTGATGGATAGCCTCTTGGCGTTGGATTTTACCCTCGACCCTACCTTCAACATCTACGAAGCCAATCGCGATTTGCACCGCGCACGCAGGGCCGAATGGCACGAGGAATACACATTGCCGCAACTGTGGGCCTTTTACCAACCCAGCCGCATCTCACATGGCTCGTACTGGCATAGCTGGGGAACGGAAGAAGAAGTGCAATGGAAAGAAAACTACCGGCTGTGGATGACGTTTGTGAACGAATATAAAAACCGGGGCGGGCGTGTGACGGCCGGCTCGGACAGTGGCTTTATCTATCAACTCTATGGCTTTGCATACATACGCGAGTTAGAACTCCTACGTGAGGCCGGGTTTCACCCGTTGGAGGTCATCCGCTCAGCTACCTTGTATGGTGCCCAGGCGCTAGGGATGGAAAAGGAAATCGGCTCGGTGGAGGTAGGCAAATTGGCCGATCTGGTGGTGATTGATGCCAACCCTCTGCAGAACTTACAGCTCCTGTATGGCACCGGGGCCGTGCAGCTAAATGATCAAAACAAAGTGATCCGGGCCGGGGGTGTTAAGTACACTGTAAAGGACGGCATTGTGTACGATGCCAAACAACTATTGACCGATGTGCGCAAACTGGTGGCCGATGAAAAACAAAAGGCCGGCTTCACGCTAAAACAACCGGGGGTGGACTGATTTGTGAGGTGGGAGGCAGGAGGCAATAGGCAATAGCAAGTAGGCAGTAGGCAGTAGGCAATAGCAAGTAGGCAAAGGGTGTACCGTCACACTTCGAACTTTCAGACTTCTGAACTTTCAGACTTCCGAACTTTCAGACTTTCCGACTTCCAGACTTCCAGACTTCCAGACTTTCAAACTTCCAAACTTTCCGACTTCCAGACTTCCAAACTCTCCGACTTTCCGACCTCTAACTCTACCACATTGAAACTTTCAACCCTGAAACTTACAATCTGGAATTTGCAATCTCCGCTCCTATGAAAATCCTCGCGTTTACCATCGTCATTGCTATCGGGCTGGTAGCGTGTGGCAATCCAAAAAAAGAAACCGATGTGACCCCTCAGGCCCAAGAGCCAGTGCTGACGGGGCTTTCGGGCCAAGCATACTTTTTGCCCACCTGGCCGCCCGAAACCGAAGCCCGGCTGCAGGAAACCCTGCGCATTGCCCGCGACAGCTTTAACCTCAACCCCACCGAACAAAACTACATTTGGCTCGGACGAAGACAGGCCTATCTGTATCAATATCGCGATGCCATCGCCACGTTTACCTCGGGCCTTCAGCGCTACCCCCACTCCTATCGGCTGCTGCGCCACCGCGGCCATCGGTACGTTACGTTGCGGCAGTTTGAGTTAGCCATCGCTGACTTTCAACAAGCGGCCCGGTTGATGGAAGGCCAGCCGCTGGAGACAGAACCCGATGGGCAGCCCAACGCGCTCAACCAACCCTTGTCCACCACGCAGTTCAATGTCTGGTATCATCTGGGCTTGGCCTACTATCTGCAAGGAAGGTTTGCCGAAGCAGAGAAAGCGTACTTGGCTTGTCAAGCCGTTTGCCGGAACGATGACTCCGCGCTGGCGGTGGCCGATTGGCTGTACATGACGTACCAACGGCAGGGCAAACGAGACGAAGCCAGGAAATTGCTGGAAGGGCTGCCCCGCAACCCTGTCATCGTGGAAAACGATTCGTATTGGGTGCGCCTGAGACTGTACCGCGGGGAAATACCGGTCGACTCTGTGCTCACCGTGAAGACCGGTAGCGAAGACGCGGACCTTGCGCTGGCCACGCAAGGCTATGGCGTGGGGAATTGGTACTTGTACCGTGGAGACACCGCCCGGGCACGCAAGGTTTTTAAGCAGGTGGTGGGTGGAAACTACTTTTCGGCCTTTGGCTTTATTGCGGCCGAAGCTGAGTTGGCACGCTTGCCCAAATGATTGTGCCAACTTGATTTTGTGCTACCTTTGCGCGCTGCAAAGACTTTTTTTGGCCTTGTAAGGATAGCCCGATCCCGACCAGAAGGGGTGGTCTCATAGTTCAACGGATAGAATAGGAGTTTCCTAAACTCTTGATCTGGGTTCGATTCCCGGTGAGACCACCTCTTCGCGTGGGACTGGTGTTTGATTGTGACAGAGCTTTGGGCGGTGGTTGAATCTGTTCAGTCCAAACGGATTCGAACAGCCGCAGAATCTTCACTTCTCGTCCTGTAGAGCAGCCTTGAGGGCGGTTAAGATCGTTTTCGGTTGACCATCGATGATTTTAATGTGAGGGTTAACTTTTGAAAACTTCTGGTGAAGTTAATTGCGGCTTTGTACATCTACGCCCCCACCGATAATCACTGCGTTAAACACACCTGACCTAAACATCGCCATAGCTTCTTCGTGCTCCAGTTTTCCGATTGGCGCATAGTCGTGTTGGCGTAATAAGGCGACTACGCTTGCCGGCATCCCTTCATGCCGCCCAATACTCTTTTCCCATGGGCCATCTGTCATCCGGATGGTTCATTTGGATGTGCCTGCTGTGTGATTTCTCTTGTTTATCTGCATCTTAACGGAGCATTTCACCCTGAGGTTGCGGGCGAAAATGGGACAGCTAACCCCTTTGTACCGGGCGGCTGACTAATCAATCAATTTCTATCGTAAAATGTGACGTGCGCCCCAATTGGTGATCCAACCTGTATGCACCCCAGCCTACTTCTGTTAACACTTTTTATCGTTTTAGGATCAGTGCCTATCAGGGCCCAAACGACATTGACCGGTGGCAATACCTGCCAGATACGTATCCAAACAGATCAAGAGTCGTTGCGATTGGGTTCACACCAGCTTCTGGCGAAACTTTCTGATAATGAGGAACAGTTCACTTTCCTAATCCCGGTTACAACCATCTATGCGGAAGCCGATTCTTCGGACCTGAAAAAGGTACTACCGCTCATCAATGCCACCGATTTCATCTCCATTGTGTCTCAACTACCCACCGAAGTAGACGCGCAATTGGATCTTTCCCTCTTTGGCGGAAATCAGACCATACGTCTAAAGTCCAAGATAACGCTCGGAAAAGTTGCACTCTACAACGAAGTCGAGTTTACGGGGTTGCTGTTCGGCAATCACCAAAAAATGGCATTCAATTTCAAATTGTTCTTACAGCCGATAGGCCCGGGTTTACTGCGAGTAAACGGCCACGATGTAACTGAAATTGAAATCACCGCGCGGGGTGACAAGATACTTGGGCTTACCGACAATTAGCCGACTTATTGCTGACCAAAAAACAATCCACTAAGGTATGAATCAGGAGCCCGACAATCTGCTACAGGAAGAACGGAAGTACGTGCACAAACTTCGACAGATTGTGAAAAAGTCGATCGCAGAGGAGAGCCTCATCCTAGAAAATCTATTGCACCCGCCAGAAGAAGTGTTGACGCGGGGGCAAACACTTTCGGACAAACTTGCCTGCTTTGGCGGCAGTTGGAAGTTCATTACGTGGTTCGGCATTCTACTTGCCAGCTGGATTTTCGCGAATTCCATCCTGCCACCGCCCTTTCGTTTTGACTCCTACCCTTTCATCTTTTTGAATCTATTGTTGTCCTGCATTGCTGCTTTGCAGGCACCCGTCATTATGATGAGTCAAAATCGCAAAGAAGAGAAAGATCGAAAAAGAAGCGAAAATGACTACCTCATTAACTTAAAAGCCGAACTCGAGGTGCGAAGCCTGCATCAAAAAATGGACCTTTTACTCCAGGAGCAACTGAGGATTCTGTTTGAAAACCAAACCCGTCAATGGGAGATGTTGCGCACGATTGAAAACCTACTGAATAAAAAAAATAGGGACTAGGAATCCGCTTCCACAAGTCACCGTTCCCGTGCAAAATCAAACGTACTGATTGAGTCAAAAAGCTTCTCCCAAATTCAGGTAAGAGCCGTGGGAGTTGGTGCCGAATCCGGAATCAAAACGCAAATTCAATTTTTCTCTTGGGCTAATGGCGTAGCGTAACCCTAAGCCCACGGAAGGCTTCAGCCCAAAACCATCGACCAAGTTAGCCCATGAAGACGCCACTCGCCCCGCTCCACAAAAAAGCACTACGCCCCAATGGCCGTGCACGGGTGTCCGCCACTCCGCTTGCACTGCGGCCATGATTCGGTCTTGGAATCGACCCTGATAGTAACCGCGCATGTACGAATCGCTACCGATAATCGATAGATTTCGAATGGGTATTGTTCCGGTTGCTTCCGTAGTTACTGCCTGAAAGGCCAGAACCGCGTGTTTGCCTACCTCAAAATACTTGCGAACATCCAAGCCCTGAATACCAAAGTCAAATTGACTACCCAATGCTCTGCGATACCACATATTGAAGTATTGTAAGTAAAATCCGCCTGACGAGCTAAATGAATTGTTACGCGAATCCCATGTACACAGGAACCCCAAACCAGAAACCCGACTGCCATTTCGCCCTACAATATCTTGCGTGTTAAAAAGACTAGTGCCCGTATCGTTGTACGAAAACTGAAATACATGTTGAAATTCATAAGAAAGGCCTGCGTACAAATGCGGAAGTATTCTTCGTAGTACCTGCGGGTAAACATCTACCTGCGAAATTGTATAGGGTTCCACTTGCTCAGGATGAGAGTCGTTACCGAGACCCCAAAAGCGGTCGGGGAAATGGCTCACGCTAGCCGTGTAATGTAAAATGTATCGCTCTTCGGACATGAAAAGTGTTCCTTCGGTGGCAAACACCGCCTGCCTGCGTACCGTGGCAAAGGTGGTTGCTTTGATGCTGGACGTGCGGCTGGCGGTGTCGTTGCCTGGCTTGAAATACCAGATTCCGCCCATGCCCAGGCCCCATTTATACTCAGGTGACTTCACAATCAATGGAAAGAATAGATACCGGTCCTGTTTCGAAATCGTCAGGGGAAACTTCCGGTATTGGCCAAACGCGGACGAAAACATAATACACCCAAACAAAACACTTCGCCATCTCATTTCCGCTTCTCAATCCAAAAGTACAACGCGGTGAGCACAAAAGGCGTAAACAACAAAGTAGCGGTGAGGCCACCAATAATTACCGTGGCTAGTGGCCGCTGGATGTCGGAGCCAATGCCGGAGGATCGCGCTGCCGGAATCAGACCGATAATGGCTACAATTAACATCATCATGATAGCCCGTAACTGGCCTGCCGATGCAACCGCAATGGTTGACTCCAAATGCGCCCCGTTCAATGTACGTTCCCGGTTTATCGCAGAGATGAGCAAAACGCCCGCCATCACCGATAAACCAAACAATGACACAAACCCTACGCCAGCGGACACATTAAAGTGATAGCCTCGCAACCACAGTGCCACGATGCCGCCTGCCAAGGCAAACAAGACACACGTGATTGTTAACAGGGCGTAACGTAGATTTTTATACAGAAAAAACAGAACCGTCAGCACAATGACAACCGTAAGCGGAATGGCAATAAGCAACTGCTTGCCTGCCCGTTGAAGGTTCTCGAACTGGCCACCATAATCAATGGTATAGCCTTGCTCCAACGCAATCGCCTTCTTTATTTTTTCCCGGGCTTCTTCAACAAATCCGCCTTGATCACGCCCTTGTATATTGGTTTTCACGATCAGAAGTCGCTTTCCGTTAGCGCGGTATAGGTTCGTTTCACCATCTGTCAATTGTACGCTTGCCACTTGATCTAACGGAATCAATTGACCTTGTGCAGCCGCCACCTGGATAGACTTGATCATATTCAGACTATTGCGATCCTCTGGCTTATAGCGGATTACGATGTCGTATTTGCGGTCGCGATCAAAAACCAAACCAATGGACTTTCCACCGATAGCGGCCTCCACCACTTGCTGGATATCTGCCACATTTATCCCGTACCGTGCAGCTTCTAGCCGGTTGATACGCACATTCAATTGCGCTTGGGGCCCCTCCTGTTCCATACCCACATCGGTTGCTCCCGCCATTTGCCTCACAATTTTCCTTATGGTGTCGGCCATTACACGCATCTTCTGCAAATCGTAGCCCTGAATATTAATTGCCAAGTCCGCAGCCGACCCTGTTACGGACTCCATCACGTTGTCAATAATCGGCTGACCGAACGAAATAAAGGCGGACGGAAGCTGACGCTTCATTTCTACGCGCATTTTGCTGATCAACTCCTGCTTTGATGTATCGGTCGCCCAGAGCTTGTAATCCTTCAACACCATCATGACTTCCGTCCGATTGGACGGAAAGGGGTCAGTGCCATCGTCATTGCGCCCGGACTGCGTGACCAGGCTGGCAACTTGCGGATGAGCTTTTGCCACTTGCCGGATGATAGGCGCGATCTTCTGTGTCTCCTGGATCGAGGTACCCGCTGGCAAAAAGGCTCGCATCCAAATAGAGCCCTCATCCAAGGGGGGTAAAAACTCCGTACCCAAGCCCGTGCCCAAGGTAATTCCGCCCAAAACTACAGCAAACCCGACCACAACCACTTGTTTATGATAGATCAACACGCGCGGAAGCAGCCCTTCGTATTTCTTTTCCAACCAACGCATGACGTCCAATCGTTTACGCCAGGTGGGCATTGGCCTTATTTCTGCCGAATCCAAAGAAAGATTTTTGCTGTACACAAACGTAATAAGAACCGGAATGAGGGTAAGTGAGCAAATCATTGCCCCCACCACAGCAAACGCGAGCGTCAGCGCCATGGGTGAAAATAGCTTTCCCTCCACGCGCTGCATGGTCAGAATAGGGAGATACGCCAAGATAATAATGGTGACTGAGAAAAAGATTTCGCGCCCCACTTCTTGAGCTGCATTCAAAGTAAGTTTCACAATCCCCTCGGCACGCTCCGCGTCTGTTGCAGTTTTGAACTTATGTGCCAAATGAGCGGCCATCACACAGGCTCCGTCTACAATGATCCCGAAATCAATCGCCCCGAGCGAAAGCAAGTTAGCCGGTATACCGTTTAGCTTCATCAATAAGAAAGCAAACAGCAGCGCAAATGGAATGGTGAATGCCACCACCAGCGCGGAGCGAATATTGCCCAGAAAAAGTATCAATACAATGATGACTATAGAGACCCCTTCAAACAAAGTATGCGACACCGTGACAAGTGTGTTATCAACAAGCGAAGTACGATCATAAATAGGCGTGACAGTAACGCCCCGGGGAAATTCATTCTGCTGTAAATCATTCAATTTCTTCTTCAATGCCCGCAGAACTTCCGTAGGGTTTTCGCCTCTGCGCATGGATACGATGCCCTCAATACCGGAGTCTACTTCCAGGCCATCGTGCACAATAGCATAGCCCAAAATACCTTGTGGCGGAGGGGGCCCGATCTCAACGGTAGCAACGTCCTTTACGAATACCGGCACCCCGGCCACACTGGTAACCATTATCTGATTGATGTCTGCCTCCGACCGGATGGCACCGATGCCTCGTACAGCAAGCCCCTGCCCTCCCCGTTCGACAATATTACCACCCGTATTTTGGTTATTGGCTTGTATGGCGTTCATGACATCACTTAAGGCAAGGCTATATTTTCGAAGCTTCTCAGGCGAAGTAAAAACGTGAAACTCTTTCACTGGCCCGCCAAAGGTGACAGCATCGGCAACACCCGGCACTTGCAAAATAGACGGTACAATGACCCAGTCTTGAAGATCACGCAATTGCGTAGGTGTGACTTCCGTGGGTGCCTGTAAAACATAGCGGTAGATCTCTCCCACCGCGGTGGTCAACGGGCCCATTTCCGGCACCACATTCGGGGGCAAATCAGCCGAAGCAAGCCGTTCTATTACTTGCTGACGCGCAAAATAATCGTTCGTGCCGTCTTCAAACGAAAGCTGAATCTGCGCAAGACCAAACACCGTACGAGACCTGCGGGCAATAACGCGGGGCACGTTATTCAGCGCACGCTCAATCGGAATGGTTACTTGTTGCTCTACCTCTTCGGCCGCTCGCCCCGGATACTTGGCAATCACAATCACATTGGTGTCGGCAATGTCCGGATAGGCTTCAATTTTTAACAATTCAAAAGAAATAAAGCCAACCGCCATCAGGATCAGTGCCGAAATGATGACAGCAGTACGGTTATTGAGCGAAAAGACCAACAGTTTTCGGATCATGAAATCAGATTTTTAATACGGGAAAAATGACCATAAGACACGATGGCGCAATCACTTTTAGCTTCTTGGCTGCGCGCTCTACGCGATCGTCCTCGTCCACAAATACGACCAGAGCCGGGGGTTCATCAAATGAAAAAAGGTCGCGCGGATACTTGATCCGGTGATTTCGACCAAAGCCTGCATAGCCGCGAAAAGACGTAGCCCCGGCAATGCCTTCTTCGGCCAGCAAACGCATGACATAGTCGTGAAGCAACTGGTCACCTACCTGTTCCTCCAAATCAATAAACAACTGTGCTTGCAGCATATATTAATGCGTTAGTAGCCAAATGAAATTCCCTTCAGGGCCATAACACCTGTGTACACGACACGCTCATGTTCACCAATTCCAGTCAAAATCGTGACGCGGTCGCCAACCTGTTGCCCAATCAGCACTTCTCTTCGTTCATAGGTATTCGAGTCGTTCTGCACAAACACGTAGTCTTTCCCTTGCACATTAACAAGTGACGAAAGAGGAACCGACAGCACATCTCCTTCATGAAGTGCAAACGTAACGGTCGCAAACATTCCCACCCGGTATCGGTTGGCTTTGTCGGGCAAAACCACACGTACTTTGACCATACGGGTAGCCGCATCCACTTCGGCTGCAAGGCCGTTGACGGTGGCATTCAAAATCTCGTTTGGGTAGGCTGTAAACCGCACGCGACAGACGGCTCCGGTACGGATGCTGCCTATCTGGCTTTCTGGCACTTCACACAGTAGCCAAGCCTCGGTTGGGCGGGGGTCTCGTAGTGCCTCCGGATCAAGACCTGCTATTCGCAACTTTGCCTCTTGCTCGGTAATGGCCGCTTCTTCGTTAGCCAGTTGCGTCTCGGCCTCCAGTACCTCTTTACCGGTAGCTGCACTGTGTCCATATAGATCTTTGACACGGGCTAGATTCACGCGATACGTGCTAATATTTACCAAGTGCTGTAAAAACTGAGCATACGTTGCACCTAAGTCAGGGTCATCAAACATTACGTTGCTACGCATGCCTGCCAGCGTTGTACCCAGCACGCTCACAGCCACCGAGGCAGGAGCTTGATAGTTGGCGTTCATGTCTTCTTTTGCTGCGATGGACGTAGCAAAGAAACCGGCTTTGATACTTTCATCGGGAAAAGAAATAACAACACCGCCCCGGCTCACTTGAGGCTGCGGTGTGGAATGTGGGGTGTGTTTAGCACTCTGCCTGCCACAACCCAGCAAGCCAAATAACACCCAAAAAATTAATGCGCTTTGTTTCATATTAGCGGGGGACTTGATTTATTTTTCCGGACACAAACAATACTTCCAGATAGCTTCTGCGATAAGCCTCCATGGTTTCGTGATATCGCATTTGTGTATCCAGCCACGAGCGTTGTGCTTCCAAAAGATCAACAATGGAGGTGGCACCCTTTAAATACGAATACCTGACGCTGCGTACAATCTCCTCTGCTTCGCGCAGAGTATTTCGATAGTTAATCAAGTGAGTTTGAAAGGTGGTCATTTTGTTGACGGCTACAACCACTTCAGTCTGTGCCCTTTGCCGCGCTGCCCATAGTTGTTCATCGGCTTGCACGGTCAACACTCTTGCGCGTTCACGTTGCCCCTGGTTGCGGTTAAAAATGGGGATTTCAATAGTCCCGTATAAACCCCAGTAAGGCACACGGTTTTGCGGGTTCCACATGCCTCCCAATTCAGGCTGCGGAAAGGAAAACGACCTTTGCACGTCTTCGTTAAGCTGACTTCCGCGTACCGCATTGCGCTGTGCTTTTATATCGGTTCGCTCCGACAGTGCCTCAGCCACCAAACTATCCATGCCGGGAAACACCTCAGCAAATGCGTCATCCTGTACATCTACCAAAAGCGTATCAGACACGCCTGTAAGCAATTGCAGGCGGTGTGTTGCAATGTACCAGAATTGTCTGTTAAGGGTGAGATCGCGTTGGTATTGCTGCCGCAATAAATCCGTACGCAGGTAGTCTGTCTTGGTGATCACCTGATCGCGCAGACGGAATTCACTTATTCTCACCAAGCTGTCAACATTGGCTAATCCCTGCTCCAATATCTCCGACTTTTTAGCAGCCGCCCAAGCATCCAGCCAAACCTGGCTGGCTTCAAATAAAGCCTGGCGGACTTGTTCGTCATAGTCCAGTCTTGATTGCAAAAGTCCGTTATCGGCCAACGCGATCTTGTTCTTTCGCTGTCCGGCTACTTGAAAAGGCTTTGTCATCTGATACCAATACTGGGTGTTGGCACTTTGATACCACACGGTATTCTCCGTGAAAAACCTTCTGTTGGAAATATGTAAAAGTTGCACATTCAGAATCGGGTTTGGTTTAATTCTCGCATCGGTTACTCCGGCCGCGGCTACATCTATGTTCTCCTCCAGCCACCGTAAATCGGGGTTATGGGCTTTGACCCGTTCAAGAGCCTGTGGTAACGTGAGCTTGGTTTGGCACCCGGCACCAAGCGAAAACAAACAAAAGAGGGTAAGAATAGGTATTGGTCTCATAGTCTGTGTGCAGTTGGAGCATCAACCGCCTTTGCGGTCACACTGCCAAACTCGCTTTAATCTTGCCTGAAAAAAAAGAATGTGCAGGTGTGACCCGGAAACGGTCTTCGCCTCAAACGAGCAAATACAAAACCTATGAAAACACTACTTTCCACCTGGGCGCTTTGCGTGCTTGCACTCGCTTCGCTCGCCCAAGTACATGTTGACTATGACCGAAATGTAAACTTCAAAGGGTACAAGACCTATCGATTCGAGCCGGGACGAATCATTCGTCAACTCGGCCTACAGGACACGGTCAGCAGCCTTATCAATCAGCACGTGGAGGCCGCGCTGAGCACGCAGTTACGTCAAAAAGGGCTTTCAGAATCAGGTACTAATCCGGACCTGATTGTCACATTTATTGCGGGCGCCCGTGAGAAACGAGAAATCCACAACTATCTGACGACTCCCGGGTTCTTCTATCCGTATTACCGATTTTACTCCCTGAATACTTGGTGGGGCCCTCAATGGAATAACTTCTGGGTCGATAACTACGAAGAGGGTACGTTAATAGTGGATATCATCGACTCCAAAACCGATCATCTGATCTGGCGAGGTTATGGCGTGGCTCCCATCAACCGCTTCAACGAAGAAAAATTTGTAGAAAGGGAACTGGGCAAATTGCTGAAACAATTTCCACCGTCCACAAAAAGTTAATGCTGGCAAACGAGTCAGTGGGTTAGGTAAGGTAGGTTTAGGTGAAAAAGCTGGTGCCCCGTGCATCGGCTTTTTTTTGCTCCTAACCGCTCCGTGGAATTTTTACCCGAAAGGTAGAACCCTTACCCTCCATCGACTCCACCGCGATCGTCAAACCAAGTCGATCGGCAAGCAATTTGGCGATGGACAACCCCAAACCTGTTGAGTTCTCACCTTGGGTGGGCCGGGCACTCAATTTCCTGAACTTCTGAAATAGAAGCGGCAGCTCGTCAGCCTTTATACCGGGACCGGTATCATTGATTGAAACCTGTCCATATTCATCTGTTTGATGGTAACCCACGTTAACCACGGAGCCCCCGGCTGAAAATCTAAGGGCATTGGACACTATATTGGAAATGACTTGGAACAACAGGACACTGTCGGTATATACCGTGGCGTCTTCCATTACCGGCTGCAACTGTAGTTCAATGGACTTTGCGCTTGCTTGCTTCCCAAACTCATCGTCCAGTAACTTCCACAGTTCACCAATAGTCATTTTCTGCTTGTCGATCCGTACGCCTTGTTCCGCTTGTTTGGCGTTGAGAATATCCGTGATCAGTTTCTCCATCCGGATACAACTCTGATCGATCAAGTCCAGGTATTCTCGCTGCGCTTCTGCCACACCCTCGAGGCGCATCAGTCGAGCTAACCGGGTAATTCCCGCCAAGGGTGATTTCAAATCGTGTGAAGCAATACCGATGAACCGGTCTTTTTCCTCGTTCAATTCACGCAGTTTTTGGTTGGCCTGTGATATCTCAAGTGTTCTTTCGTGCACACGCCTCTCCAACTCAATGTTCCACTCGCGAAGCGAGGCTACCAAGTGTTTAATTTCCTGTTCCTTTGTTCGCAGAATGTTCCAGGCAATCAATGTTGCCAAGCCAATCATCCCAAAGCTTATGAACTGAAAAAGATTGTTGGCCCAATAAATAAAGTCGAGTTGACCGCGCCTGGCATCCAAAGCCGACTTCTCGAACGTTTCGATTTCAGCAAATGCCTCTTGAATATCTTTCATCAATTCAAACCCCTGGCGCGATGCCACAAATCGCGCAGCGGCCGTGGAGCCTCCGTTCGCAAATTGCTCGAAGCTTTCACTGAATACGAATTGCTTTTGGGCGATTAGCGGCTTCAAACGCTGCTGCAAAACAGCACGTGCTTCGGCCAAGGTTATCAAGGAATCAAATTGACTCAAATCCCGTTTGAGTTGGGCCTGTGCCTGAAAGTAAGGCATCAAAAAAAGAGAATCGCCCGTGAGCAGGAATCCGCGCTGACCAGATTCCATTTCCATGAGTTGCAGGTTAATGTCGGTGCCAATCCACAACACCCGATACGTATGGATGACCAAATCGGTGGCTTCCTTCTTCTCAGCCGCGTTGTACACGGTAATGAAGCCGCTGACAACAGTCAAAAAGACCGAAATGCCTAAAAAGTATTGGATGCTGCGGAGGCGAGAGGCAGGTTTCACCTGCGCAAAATAAAAAAGAGTCGGACTTTATCTCACAAAAAAAGAAAATACGTTGACCTTGGGCTGCTTTTTGCCTTTTAATTATGTCGACCCAGCAACGACAGGAACAAGGACGCCAGATGCGGCTTACGATGTGCCTGCGCATGAAAACCGGGTGGCAAATGATAAACGTCAGCCGTGTCTAAAATGTGAGAAAAAACATCCTCTCCTGCACCCGAGCTCTCTAGTTGCCGTAAGAAAATAATGCCGTTGGGGTAGCCCATCAGCCCGGATGGATTGTTGATCCCTGAAAAATCTTGTAACGGGTCGACAACAATAATGTCGTTTGGATGTCGATTTAGGTAGTGGCGGAAGTTGGATCGAAAATCACCTGTTTTTATTCGAATGTGAGTTTTTTCGGAAGGATGGCCGCTGTAATGCGTAAAATAGTACCCGTCTGCCTCCAGCATTTCATGATATATGTGGATTTTTGAAAACAGATTTTCCGGCAGCAGAGAGCAAAATACATAGAACGGCAAATGCACTTTGGCCGCCAATTCCTTGGCCCACGCAAAAGCTTCAAGCGAAATTTTGTTGCCCGCAAATGGAAATACGACTCTTGGCTGTTGAAACATCATATGTGGTTGGATGAGCGTGCCCTCCAAAAGTCACATCACTTCAAAAATATTTAACACCTGATCCAAACCATAGGTCAGCGCGAGGCTGTACAGGGCATTTAACCGCTCGCGCGATCGTTTCAGTCGCATTTTGATGGCACTGGCCGAAAGGTTAAAAGTGCGTTCCAGCGTTTCAATGGACTCACCTTGCTGGTATTTTAGAAGAAGCAACTGTCTTTCCTGCTCAGGCAAGCGGTGGATCAGTGTTAACATAATGCGGTTGGTTTCCTCAGCGTCCATTTGATCAGAGGTTACCATGGCCTCGTCAGGAACGCCCGATGAATCCATTTCAAATCGCTTATTTCTAGACAAGTATAAAAGGGTGTGACGGGTAGCGATCACGTAAAGCCAAGTCGAAAAATGAGAGTCACCCCTAAATTGATGAACATTTTCCCATGCCTTTAACATAACCTCCTGGCTCAAGTCAAAAGCCAAATCGCGGTCTTTGCAAATCGAAAGGCAGCGGTGGAAAACAAGTTTACTATAGCGTGTGTACAATTGGCCAAAGGCACTTTTTACGCCATTTTTCAATTCGGCAATGAGCATGTCATCTGATGGGGCCGCGGGTGCTTTCATATGTTTAGGTGTTGATTATTACCCCAAACGTAGCTGACAAAACCGGGCTGTGCAGCGGTAAAAAAGCGTATTTAGGAAAATACGCTAAAAAGCGTAGAGCCTCTCACACCAAGCCTCGGGCAATGGCGTGCTTCACCAACCCAGCCGTGTTTTTCGCATTTAACTTGTCCAAAAGATTTCTCCGATGGGTATCCACCGTTCGCACGGATACAAAAAGCCGTTCGGCAATCTCGGCATTTGAAAGCTCACGCGCTATCAATGTCAGTACCTCTAGCTCGCGGGGCGTAAGCCCGTCCGGATCGGAGTTTAGTCGCGGTGGGCTTGTCATTGCTTTCAGTAATGTCTCTGATACAGAAGAACTTAAATAACTGTTGCCGCGCGCCACAGCACGCACAGCTTCGGCAAGCTCCTCAGGTTCGGCATTCTTAAGCACGTATCCACTGGCACCCGCTTCCAGCATAGGTCGGATAAAGGAAATATCGTGGTGTAGGGTCAGTGCCAGAATATTTATTCTCGGATCGAGTTCTTTGATCTGTCGGGTTGCGTCAATACCGTTGGACTGCTCAAGGTCTATGTCCATCACCACCACATGCGGATGATGTAACCGAGTCAATCCCAACGCTTGCGTGGCGGTTTCGGCTTCGCCCACCACCGTCATATCGGGCTGAAGTTGAAATAAGCCCCGAAGTCCCACGCGTATAATTTTATGGTCATCAACAATCAAAATCCGTATCATACACAAATCAGAAACGACTTAAGAGTCTTCAAAGATAAGACATTGGTCAAGGATTTGATAGTAATACTTTCAAAACAGCCTCATTGAAGCAGCAGATAGCTTACAACCGTTTGTCTATTTCTCCTTTTTCCGGGATTCAATCAGCCGACACCGAAAGTTTTGTTTTCGGTTGGATGTTACCTTTGACCTCAATTCGTATCTTTGATAACGGATGCATCTACTCAGTCACCGAACGAAACTCCTGCCGCGTGATGGTTTTCATGTGCTGACCAGCTACTGTTTGGTCGTTATGTTGGGCCTGTCGTTAGTTACGGGTAGTTTCTTTATTCTCGACAGACCCCATGAACTCGCTGCCAAGGTGGTCGTGGGCGATCATCCAACCCCGCACCAGCCGCTTGACATACCACTTGACGCGGACTCAGCTCCCGCGGAAACGCAAGATGAGAAAGACATCAAGGACTCACTCGATGATGAATGGGGAAAATTCGCAGGGGCAAGTGTGACCAGCTGTCGTTCCCTTGGCTCTTTAAATTCGTTTTCACTCTCTCCACACACCCGCTCTTTTCATAACCGGAGCACCATTTCCCTTTTTGTCCTCCACCACGCGTGGAAGAGTTCAGTCTGCTGATTTCTGAAAAATGCTTGTCAATCTCCTGATCGACAAGTCTGGTCCTCTTGTTTCATCCGAACAAGGGGGCTTCGTCCATTCACTTTTCTAGAAATTAAAAACACTTATGAACAAATTTTTTATACCAGCTTGGGTAATAGTCGTATTTCTGGCAGCCGGCTGCGGCCATGAGAGGGGAAAACACGAGGACGCTGTCTACTTGGTATCGAGTCCCATTCGCAAAGACACCATTCTATACAAAAAATACGTCTGCCAGATACACTCCAGTCAGCATATTGAGTTGCGGGCGTTGGAGCGCGGCTACCTGCAAAACATCTATGTAGACGAAGGTCAACGGGTTAAAAAAGGCCAGCGCATGTTTCAGATCTTGCCCCAGATTTACCAGGCCGAAACCGAACGGGCCGAAGCCGAGGTGAATTTTGCCCGGATTGAATACGAGAACACCAAAAGCCTGGCCGATAAAAACATTGTATCGCCCAACGAGCTTTCGCTGGCCAGAGCACGCTATGAAAAAGCCAAGGCCGAATTGTCGTTGGCCCGGGCCCATCTTGGCTTCACCGAAATAAAAGCCCCTTTTGATGGCATCATGGACCGCTTTCACGTGCGGCTGGGGAGTTTGATTGACGAAGGCGAACTGCTGACCACGCTATCGGACAATAGCCAGATGTGGGTGTATTTCAATGTGCCCGAAGCAGAATACCTGGATTACGCCACCCGGCAAAAGCCCGATCGTTTGCTACAGGTAAAACTGGAAATGGCCAACCACCGACTGTTTGAGCAACCAGGCGTGGTGGAAACCATTGAGGCTGACTTCAACAACGAAACCGGCAACATTGCCTTTCGGGCTACCTTTTCTAACCCCCAGCGGATTTTGCGGCATGGCGAAACGGGAAACATCTGGATGCCTACCGTGCTGCCCAACGCCTTGTTGATTCCGCAAATGGCCACCTTTGAAGTACTTGACAAACGATATGTTTTTGTGGTGGACTCCGCTGGCGTTGTGAAGTCACAACAGATTACTGTGGGGGCCGAGATGCCCCACTTGTACGCCATTACCGAGGGGTTGACGGAGCGAGACAAAATCCTGATGGAGGGGCTGCGCAAAGTAAAGAACAACCAAACCATTCAAGTCCGGTTTGAACCGCAGGAAAAGGTGCTTGCTGATCTCATGCGCCTTCACGCAGAATAGCCGTCATCTTCTAACCCCATTGGTATGTTTAGCAAATTCATTCAACGCCCGGTGTTGGCCATTGCCATTTCGCTGGCCATTATCTTTTTGGGCATCCTCGCCATTTTTAACCGCCCGGTTTCCCAGTTTCCGGAGATTGCCCCCCCGCGGGTGAATATCTTCATCGCTTACCCGGGTTCCAGCGCGCAGGTGCTGGTGGAGTCTACCCTCATTCCGCTGGAGCGCGCGATCAATGGTGTGCAAGGCATGCAGTATATCATCTCCGATGCGACCAGCGCAGGCGAGGCCACCATTCAAATCGTGTTTGAGCCCGGCACCGACCCCAATGCCGCGGTGGTAAACGTGAAAACGCGTGTTGACCAGGTCATGAATAACCTTCCGTTTCTGGTGCAGCGCGAGGGCATCATCATCACCCCCATACAACCCAGCATGCTCATGTATGTGAACTTATACAGCACCGACCAGAATGCCGATGAAAAGTTTTTGTACAACTATGCCAATGTGCACTTGCTACCCGAATTGCAACGCATTAGCGGCATGGGGCGGGCGCAGATTTTGGGCAGCCGGCAGTTTGCCATGCGCGTATGGCTTAAACCCGACCGCATGCGTGCCTACAACATTTCCACCGAGGAGGTAATGGAGGCCTTAAGCGAACAAAGCGTGATTGGAAGGCCGGGACGCCTGGGTCAGGCCTCCGGCAAAACGGCCCAATCGCTGGAGTATGTGCTTACCTACAAGGGCCGGTACAACAAACCCGAGGAGTATCAAAACATCATCGTACGTGCCAATGCCCAAGGCGAAATACTGAAACTCAAAGACATTGCCGAAGTAGAGCTGGGCAGCGAATTTTTTGACATCTACTCCAACAAAGACGGATACCCGGCTGCTTCCATTGTGCTCAAGCAAAACTTTGGCAGCAACGCCAGCAAAGTCATTGATGGCGTAAAGGAAAAACTGAAAGAGCTGGAAGCGGACTTCCCGCCCGGTATGAGTTATGAAATCAATTACGATGTGTCCAAGTTTGTCGATGCCTCCATCGACAAAGTGTTGCACACGCTCGTGGAGGCCTTTTTCCTGGTAGCGTTAGTTGTGTTTTTGTTTTTGGGAGATTGGCGTTCTACCCTCATCCCTACCTTGGCCGTGCCGGTATCGCTAATCGGAGCTTTTGTATTCATGCAACTATTTGGGTTGACCATCAACCTCATCACGCTGTTTGCGCTAGTGCTCGCCATCGGCATCGTGGTGGATGACGCCATCGTGGTGGTAGAGGCAGTGCATGCCAAGATGGAAGCCGAACATCTTTCGCCCTACAAAGCCGTACAGAAAGTGTTGGGTGAAATAAGCGGTGCCATCATCGCCATCACGCTGATCATGACGGCCGTTTTTGTGCCGGTGGCATTTATGAGCGGCCCGGTCGGCATATTCTACCGCCAGTTTTCGATCACCATGGCCAGCGCCATTGTCTTGTCAGGGGTGGTGGCCCTTACGCTCACGCCTGTACTGTGTGGGATGATCCTCAAAAACAACCACGGCAAACCTAAGCGCCACACGCCAGTGACAAGGTTTCTGGATTGGTTTAACCGAAAATTTGACCAGGGAACGGGCCGCTACGTACGCCTGCTCAAAATGATCGCCCACCGGCAAGTAGTGACGTACGCGATCTTGTTGGCGTTTGGTGCAGGCATTTTTCTCGTTAACCGAACGCTGCCCGCAGGTTTCATCCCCAACGAAGACCAGGGGATGATTTACGCCATCATCCAAACCCCGCCCGGGAGCACGTTGGAGCGCACCAATGACGTTTCGCGCAAACTTCAGGAGATAGCCGAAGAGGTGGATGGGATTCAATCCGTATCCTCGCTGGCCGGGTACGAGATTCTTACCGAGGGGCGCGGATCCAATGCCGGTACCTGCATCATCAACCTGAAAGACTGGTCAGAACGCCATCATTCGGTAACGGAGATCATGGAAGAGCTGGAAGAAAAGACCCGAGACCTAGGAGCGGTGATTGAATATTTTGAACCTCCGGCCGTGCCCGGTTATGGTTCGTCCGATGGTTTCTCGCTGCGCATGCTGGACAAAAGCAGCACCATCGACTATCATGAGTTTGATAAAGTAAATACAGCCTTTATGAATGCCCTGCACGAGCGCAAAGAGTTGACGGGCTTGTTTACGTTTTTTGCTGCCAACTATCCACAGTATGAATTGATCATTGACAACAACCTGGCCATGCAAAAAGGAGTATCGATTGGCAAAGCCATGGAGAATTTGAACATCCTTATCGGCAGTACCTATGAGCAAGGCTTTACCCGGTTCAATACATTTTTCAAAGTGTACACCCAATCGGCACCCGAATACCGTAAGCTGCCATCTGATATTCTCAATCTTTTTGTCAAAAACAACCGCGATGAAATGGTGCCCTACTCAGCGTTTATGACCATGCGCAAAACGCAAGGCCCGAACGAGATCACCCGCTTTAACTTGTATATGTCATCGGCCATTCGCGGAGTGCCAGCCCCCGGATATACTAGTGGCGATGCCATCGCGGCCATACGCGAGGTGGCTGATCAGACGCTGCCGCAGGGCTACGACATTGCGTGGGAAGGGTTGAGTTATGATGAGGCCAACCGGGGCAACGAGGCCCTGTACATTTTTGTGGTGGTGATCATTTTCGTGTACCTGGTGCTGGCCGGGCAATACGAAAGTTTCATCATTCCCCTGGCCGTCATTCTCTCACTGCCCGTGGGCGTATTTGGTTCGTTTTTCTTGCTGAAGATAGTGGGCCTTGCCAACAACATCTATGCGCAAATCGGACTGATCATGCTGGTAGGTTTGTTGGGTAAAAATGCCGTCTTGATCGTGGAATTTGCGGTGCAGAAACACCAGCAAGGCGTATCGGTATTGGACTCAGCCATTGAGGGAGCGCGCGTCCGCTTCCGCCCTATTTTGATGACTTCATTTGCCTTTATAGCGGGCTTGATACCGTTGGTGATCGCCACGGGCCCGGGTGCTATCAGCAACCATACCATCGGGGCGTCCGCGTTGGGGGGTATGTTGTTCGGTACCCTTTTCGGAGTGGTGGTAGTGCCGGGTCTCTATTACATCTTTGGCCGGTGGGCCGATGGCCGAAAATTAATCCAAGACGAAGACGGAAGGCCCCTGAGCGAAGAGATGGTGGAGAAGCCCTCCAACCTGTCACTCGTGAAACAAATCATCAAAAAAATCAGACTCAAAAATGAAAAACAGTCGCAATAAACTGACCCTCGGAATGGCACTGATGGCCGCACTATGGGGTTGTGTTACTCCTCAACCCATAACCCGCAGCGAAAACCAGACCGTTCCCAGTCACTTTGGGGCTTCCACAGATACCGCAAACGTGGCCAAACTCAACTGGCAGCAATATTTCAACGACCCGAATCTATGGGCACTGATCGACTCTGCGCTGATCAAAAATCAAGACCTGAACATGGCGCGGCAGAGTATTGAAATGGCCCGCAATGAAGTGCGTGCGCGAAAAGGAGAGTATCTTCCGTTTGTTCGGGTAGCGGCCGGTGCCGGAGTGGAGAAAGACGGCAAGTACACGCGCTTGGGCGCCCTTGATGAGAATGTGGTGGTAGAACCCGGTACGCCTATTCCCCATCCGCTCACCGACTACCGGGTAGGCATTGTCGCCACCTGGGAACTGGACATTTGGAAACGGTTGCGCAATGCCAAGAAAGCCGCAGCCGCACAGCTGCTCGGCAGCGTGGAAGGCAAAAACTTTCTGGTGACAACGTTGATTGGCGAGATCGCCAACGCCTACTATGAGTTGATGGCCCTGGACAACCTGCTCGCCATCATTCAGCAGAACATCACACTGCAGAGCAATGCGGTTGAGATCGTGCGGCAGCAAAAAGAAGCAGCCAAGGTGACACAACTGGCCGTAAACCGATTTGAAGCGCAATTGCTCAACACCTATAATCTTCAATATGACGTCCGGCAGCGCATCACGGAAACTGAAAACAGGCTCCATTTCCTCACGGGCAGCTTCCCGCGCGGTATCATTCGGAGCTCTGCCCGATTCAACGAGATTCAAACCGACTCACTGGCTACCGGTATCCCATCGCACTTGCTGTTGAATCGTCCGGACATACGGCAAGCTGAGTGGGAGCTGGCAGCCGCCAAACTTGACGTGAAATCGGCCCGTGCCCGTTTTTACCCCTCGTTTGGCATGACAGCCGGTGCAGGTTTTCAATCGTTCAACGCTTCGTTTTTGCTGCGACCGCAGTCACTGTTCTATGATTTTGCAGGCGATTTAATGGCCCCGCTGGTCAATCGGAACGCGATTCGGGCGGCCTATGACAACGCCACTGCGCGGCAGGTACAGTGTATGTACGAGTACGAACAGGCCATCCTACATGCCTATTTGGATGTTGTCAACGAACTGTCGGGTGTCGAGAATTTCGCCAACAGCTACCGCACCAAAGCGCGCGAGGTGGAAATACTCACGCAAGCGACCGACATTTCCAACAGCCTGTTCAGCTCGGCCCGTGCCGACTATCTCGAGGTCTTACTTACGCAGCGGGAAGCGTTGGAGTCGCGCATGGAGTTAATCGAAATCAAACTGCGGCAGATGAACGCCCGGGTGAACCTGTACCGCGCCCTGGGCGGTGGGTGGCGCTAAGGCGCGTGCCGGGGCAACAAAAAAGCCGCGCAGGGCTGCGCGGCTTTTTTGTTCGGAAAGCAACTGCGAGACTACTTCACGTGCTTGCTTACGATTTTGGCCAAGTCGAACATGGACACTTGCCCTTTGCCGCCAAATACTTCTTTCAGTTTGGCATCGGCATTGATCATGCGTCTGTTTTTCTTGTCTTGCAAGCCGTTCTTCTTGATATAGTCCCAAATCTTTTTGATGATTTGAGTGCGGGGAAGTGGCTTTGCCCCCACCACCGAAGCCAAAGTGGCGCTCGGAGTTAAGGCTGCCATAAAAGCTGCGTTGGGCTTGCGGGCCACTTTTTTCTTTGCCGGTTTTGCGGCTTTCTTAGCAGCCTTCTTGGCTACTTTTTTTACGGCTTTCTTCGCTTTTTTTGCCATAGCGTTGTCTATGAAAATTTGGTTTGTTTATCCCATCAAGGCATTTGCCATGAACGATAAATTGAGTGCGAATATAGAGCAAGTTCTGACATTTCTACCATGGCCTTCCGAGGGAAAATGGCAGCCCTCGGCCCACTCGTACTTCATTTCTCATAGCAAAAACCTGCCTCACTTCATGCAACACTTTAAGTGAAACACACTACGTGTTGATGTCCAACCATTCCAATATTTCCGAATGAAAACGGCTACGGAACGCTTACCGATGGAGGCATTGGCAGGCGGGCAAAAAATCACCGAAAAAAAAGGATAACTGCCCTATCGGCTGTCGCGTTTTTTGCCCAACGACACCGAAAAGTCGGAGCCCTTCCCCGTGATTTTCAGGTTGAGAAACCGCGCATTCCGATGCTGGTCGCGATACTGGATGACATCTACCTGATCGGGATCTACCTCTTCCGTCTTTCGGCCAAACAGTTTCTGCGAGGCCGCCTGCGTCACCAGCCGCCACGGCACACGCACAAAGTATTCCATGTTCTGATTCAAGTCTTGCGTGCCCGCAATTTCAATAAACCCAAGGGTGGAGTTGATGGTCATGGCGGGTATGGACAAGGTGCCGTCTTTCAGATCCAACCGGTTGCGGAGCGTATCGAACTGTACGCGCCTCAGGTTTTTGTCGCCAAAATAATCAGACAGGGCCTCCAGAGCCGTGTAGTTGTCGAGGCGGCCGCCCACCACCTGCACGTCCATGTGCAACTCGGAGTCATCGAGCACCGGTACCAAATCGGTATGCATGCGCACATGACCCGTAATGAAGGCGGTCAGCTTTCCATGCAGATTTTCAGACACCACATGGTCTTGCCCAAAGTTTTCGAATTTGAACAGCAACTGGTCCAAGTCCACGTGGCGAAGGCGCATCTGCGGACTAAAGTAAATTTTCTTCGGGTTCGATCCGTTGAAATATCCCGTTAACCCGATGGTGCCACCGGCCGCACGCAGCGAGAGCGTGTCCACATACAAATAGTGCTCGGGCGTGGTGCGCAACCGCGCCCGGAAATCGTGAATCAAATAGCGGTGGTAATTCAGGTGCGCAATGTCCAACGCCACGGCCATGTGCGTAAATGGCAATGTGTAGATGTTAAACGCACTGTCGGCCGAGGGGGCACTGCCCTGGGTGGCAGCAGCCGCTGGCCGGTGGAAGAGTTCATCAAAATTCAGCCGGGGCGATTTCAACGAAAAGAAGTTATCCTTTTGGCGCAGGGTCGAATCGGGGCCCAGGTAATACTGTGCGTTCACCGCCAGCGTGCTCTGGCCAAGTGTGCCCGAGAAGTCTTCCACCAGGAGATGATCTTTTTCGTAGTGGAAACGACCCTTGAAACCCTCCGCTTTGAGCGGATGTACCCTCATACGTCCCTCCAACCGGTCGATGAACAAATCAACTGACTGCAAGCCGTGGTTAAAGTAAAAGTCGGCACGGCCTTTCAGTTGGGTGTCGCGAAACTCTTCGTGTCGGTAATCCACCGGCACATAATTCTCCCCGCCATAGGCGAATAGGTCTTTCAATTGCAGCAGGCGCGAGGTCAAATCAAAGTCAATGTGGGTGTGGCCTTTGGGCTGTTCCTGCATCCACAAATCGTAATGCTTCAACCGGCCGGAGAAATGAAAATCGCTTTCGTCCAGTACACCCGTAAAGTCAATCACCCGGAAGTCTTCCCGTTCAATGTAGACATCGGCATGAAAGTCGTGCAGCGTGTGCGGATAGTTTTGAAGTTTGGCATAGAGATCATCAATAAAAAATTCACCGATGGGCAAGTAGGGGCTTTCGGTGAATGCCTTGGCCGAGGCTTTGAACTTCAACCGGGCGGCCAGGTTGGTGACCACTTCGTTAAAAGGCTGGCGGTGGGCGGTGTCGCCCGAGGTAAGTTCCCGGATGTTTAAGCGTGCGGATTGGATGGTCATATCGGCCGTCACCTCTTGTGCCGTGTGGTGGAGAATGGCGGGCAGGTCGCTCACAGTCGCGCGCAGGCGCACATCCGACTCCCCGACTTTCATGTACACGGTATCAATGACCGCGCGGTGGCCATCCATGTGTGCCTCCAGGTCAAGGCGCTCCACGGGCAGGTGGAAATCCGGAGAGCGGAAACTCAGGCCCTTCACACTGAGTTGGGTAAAATACGATTCGTTCAATCGCTCAATGCTTTTTTCAGGATTGTCCAGATCCACAATGTCATGGAAATTCATGGTCAGCGCAATGCTTCCTTTCAACTCCTGCAAACCCGTCACGTTGAGGAAGTCTGCCAAAAAATCCAGGTCAAACTGCGACTGCACCTGCATATCAATCTCGGGGGATTCAAAATTTTTGACTTTCACGTAGCCTTTGAAAACTCCGGCTTCGGGCCGGGCGGAGATATCCAGCAACGAAAACTCCATGGAAGAAAGCTGGCGTGCCTCGCCATTGGTAAAGTGGCCTTTGAAAAACAAGTCGTTCAGCTTCCGCTGCGATACGGTGTTGTTGAAAAAGGCATTTTCACAGCCAAAGTCGGCCGTGATGTGGGGCATGTGCCCATTCAGCGTTTTGCCCACCACGCGGGCATGAAAGAAAATCTGCCCGGCATTTTCGTATCGCTTCAAGGTGGGCATCAGTTCGGGTGGGGCAAAGGCCATTAGCAAATCAAAGTTGGTTTTTTCGCCATCAAATGAAATGTCCACGCTGGCTTCGTTGCTCATGTCTACCGTGCCTTTCATCGAGAACAGCGCATTCTCCAGCATCACCTCCGAAGGCAGCACGGTGAGCCATTGCGTGGATTTTTGAAAATCGACAGCCGTGTTCAGTTGAAAATGCTTGTGGTTGAAAAACGTGGTGTCGGGGCCGTCCATCACGTGCAGGGTAAACGCACTTTTTAGCGAGGCATGCAGCAGGTCGCCCTCCGAGCGAAACTGGGCACGCGCACGCTCTACAAAGGCTTCTACCATGAGCGAGTCGGCCTCCCGCATCTTGATCACGTCTACGCGATCCCACGCTATGGATTTCAAATGAATGGCAAACTCCCCGCCCCCATCCTCCACCGCTTCGGTGCGCGTCATCGCCAGGGCGCGCTGCAGGTTAAAGCTGCCATCGGTACGCTCGATTAGTTTGACTGTCCCCTCGCGTACGCGGATGGCCTTCACATCGGGGGCACCGCGCACCACCGACCACACATCAAAGCCGAGATACACATCGGCCACAGCCACCAGCGGCACGGAATCTGTTTTTGTTTCAAACAAGGCCACGCCCTCCAGGTCAATGGAAATGTAGGGGAAGTTGGTAAAAGGCGAAATGTGTGAGTCTTGAATGGCCACGCGGCCGGCAAACTTCTGGTTGGCGGTATCAATCAGTTGCTGAACGAGCTCGTCCTGCTTCCAATACACCCCGGCCGTGACCGCCACAAACAACAACAGGGGCACCAGTACGGCCAACCCCACCACCATTTTCCATCTTTTCATATGCGGGCGAAGTTACAAAACCCTGCCGCTTGGCGCGATGAAAAAAAATCAGGACAAACGGGTCAACAACACCGCATCAGACAGCCGGGCGTTTGCGTAAAAAAATCCGCACAATGGCGGGCAGCGCAATGCACACCCACACTATGTTGATGAAGGTGGACGGGTAGGCGCCATAATAGACAGTGTTGATGATCAAAAAAATGCCCCCGGTCAGATTCAGGCTTTGAAACAGCAGCGAGTCGGATTTTATTCTTTGGTAGCTGTTGAGGCCATACGCCAGTATTACCGCTACCGAGCCCACCCAGCCGAGGATGTCAATGAGTAGTTTCATGATCAGGGACGAGTTTATTTTCGAAGGCGGATGCGCAGCACCTGCATATCGTTGGTGACGTAAAGGGTCTTTTCATCGGGCGAGAGGGCACAGTTGCTGGTGGCCTCAGACAATTTGATTTTGCCAAGCACCTTGCCCGCGGGGTCAAAAATCCAGACACCGCCCGGCCCGGTGGCGAAGAGGTTGCCGCGCGAGTCTACCTTCAAGCCGTCCGGCAATCCTTTTTCGGTGGACGTCAGCGAAGAGGCATCAAATAACACACGCCCGCCCGTAACTACCGTATCGCGCAAGCGGAATGCATACCAGCGTGCCTTGGCGGGATCGGAGTTAGCTACGTACAGGTGGGTTTGGTCCGGACTCAGGGCAATTCCATTGGGGCGGGTGAGCGAATCCACCAGTAGCGTCACCGTGCCGCGCGCATCCACGCGGTAAACACCATTAACGGATAGCTCCTTGGCCGAGTCCTGATCCTGTGCGGCCAAGCCATAGGGCGGATCGGTAAAATAGTAGTTGCCTTGGCGGTCTTGCGCCACGTCATTCGGGCTGTTGAATCGTTTACCCTGAATGCGCGTGGCCAGTTCCATAAAGTCAGCAGCCGGGTTATCGAGCGTTGCGTTCATCACCGACAGCGCCCGGTTGCCGTGTTGGCAAAGCACCAGTTGGCCATCGCGGTTGATGAGCAGGCCGTTGGAGCCGGGCTCGTTGCCGTGCGCTACCGCACCCGTAAATCCCGAAGGCCGCAGGTACTCACGCAGCCCACCGTTCTCGCGCCAAGCAAAGACCGCATTGGCCGGCACGTCTGAAAACAGCAGTTCGTTTTGCGCGCGGTTCCACACCGGCCCTTCGCTCCACTCAAACCCCTCGGCAATCACTTCGATGGTTGCCGCGGGGGCGATGAGGGCATCCAAAGCCGGGTCCAGTCGTTCAATCGTGCCGGTGGTTTGGTAGCGGGGCCCACAGGAGGCAAACAAGGTGAGCGCAAAAAGGAAGGCAGGAATCGTTCGCATAGCGTGTCTGAATGTTCAAAGTTGCAAAAACTTTGCTTCCTTGTGGGGGTTGTACAACGCATGGCCGATTTTTTTATACCGTGGGCGATTGGGTTTGTTTTCACGCTGGGTTGGTTTACCCTGCCGTGGTTTGTGCAACTGCGCACGGGCAATGCTGCCCTGGTAGACACCTTTTGGGCGCTTTCTTTTCCCGGTCAATGTGCGTTGTACTTTTTGCTGGTGCCGGGGTTTGCCGGGCGGCAGTTGGCGCTGCTGGCCGTGGCTGCGCTGTGGGGCGGGCGTCTGGGTTTGTATTTGCTTACGCGAACGTGGGGCCAGGCCGAAGATGCACGCTATACCGCCCTGCGTCATGCCTGGGGCGCTGCCCATCAATGGAAAATGCTTCGCTTCTACTGGTTTCAGGGCGGATTTGCCTTTCTGCTAGGCACGCCCTTTTTGCTGATCCAACTCAACACCACTCCGCACCTGGCGTGGATGGAATGGCTGGGCATGGCCATCATGGGTGTGGGCATCGGGGGCGAAACGCTGGCCGACAAACAGTTGGCCGATTTCAAGTCAACCCCAGCCCACAAAGGTCAACTGTGCGACACGGGGTTGTGGCGGTATTCGCGCCACCCCAATTATTTTTTTGAATGGATTATTTGGGTGGGCCTTTTGGTATGGGCGCTGGGGTCGGCCTATGGTTATGTGGCGGTCATCGGCCCGGTGATGATGTATTACTTTCTCACCCGCGTGACGGGTATCGCCTATACCGAAGCCCACATGCTGCGCACGCGCGGCCAGGTGTTTCGCAACTATCAACAACGCACGTCTGCCTTTTTTCCGTGGCGCAGGCGTTCCTGAAAGCCATGGCTGTCCTTCCGGGGATGATGTGTATTTTTGCGCACCACCAACAAATTGCATCACATGTCTGCCGCCCCTGTTCTTGCGCGTCCCACGCGTTCTTTTCTTCCCGATGATTTTACCGTAACCACGTGGGAGGCAATCCAGCCCTTTGCCGAGGCGTTGTTGACGCGGCCGGTACAAACCGAAGCAGCGCTGGAACAATGGCTGCGCGACCGCAGCGAATTCGAATCGGTGCTGGCCGAAGACATGGGCTGGCGCTACATCCGCATGACGTGCTTTACCGAAAACCAAGCCTACAGCCAGGCCTATCAGCACTTTGTACAAAACATCCAACCGCATCTGGCGCCCGTTTCTGACCAACTCAACAAAAAAGCGTTGGCCTCGCCTGCGCTTGCCGCGATGGAGAAACGCGAGGGCTACGGCATTCTGATCCGCAACCTGAAAAAAGAAACCGAAATCTTTCGAGAGGAAAACGTACCGCTGTTCACCGAGATTACCACACACACGCAGCGCTATGCGCAACTGTCGGGCGCGATGACCGTGGAAATGGACGGCCAGGAGATGACCCTACCCCAGGCGGGCGTCTTGTTGCAATCCACTGACCAGGCCAAACGCGAAGAGGTATACCGAAAGATCACGGCACGCAGGCTGCAAGACAAGGATGTCTTGGACGAATTGTTTACCCAACTGATTCAGGTGCGGCATCGCGTGGCGGTGAACGCGGGGTTTGCCAACTTCCGCGATTACATGTTCAAAGCGTATGGCCGGTTTGATTATACTCCGCAAGACTGTTTCAACTTTCACGAAGCCGTGGCAGGCGAAGTGGTGCCCCTGCTAAACGAATTGGCGCTGGAACGCAAACAAAAACTGACTGTGGCTACCCTGCGCCCGTGGGACAAAGCCGTGGATGCCGAGGGGCGCCCACCGCTCAAAGCCTTTGACGGAGGTGCCGATCTGACCGAGAAATCCATTGCGGCCTTCACCAACCTCGACCCGTTTCTTGGCCAATGTCTGTCCACCATGCGCGCCATGGGTCATCTCGATCTGGAATCGCGAAAGGGCAAGGCCCCGGGCGGCTACAACTACCCGCTGGCCGAACTGGGCGTGCCGTTTATTTTCATGAATGCCACCAGCACCCTGCGCGACCTGACCACCCTCATGCACGAAGGCGGCCATGCCATTCACAACTTCCTCACGAAAGACTTACCGCTGGCCGATTTTAAGTCGCCCCCGATGGAGGTGGCGGAATTGGCGTCCATGAGCATGGAGCTGCTTTCCATGGACCAGTGGCCGTTGTTTTTCCCCAAGCCGGAAGACTGCCAGCGCGCGCAGCGCGATCAGTTGGAGGACATCATCGAAACACTGCCATGGGTAGCCACCATTGACGCGTTTCAACATTGGGTTTATGAAAACCCCTCGCACACACCGGAGCAACGCAAAGAGGCATGGATCCGCACGCTGGATCGTTTCGGAGATGACCTAACCGACTGGTCAGGTTTAGACGAGGGAAAAGCCTATCTCTGGCAAAAGCAGTTGCACCTGTACGAGGTTCCTTTTTACTACGTGGAGTATGGCATGGCGCAATTAGGTGCCATCGCGGTGTGGCGTAACTACAAAAAGGATCCGGCCAAAGGGCTGCAAGGTTACCTAAACGCCTTGAAGTTGGGCAACCAACGCACCATACCCGACATCTATGCGGCCGCGGGCATCCGCTTTGATTTTAGCCGCGCGTACATCCGCGATTTAATGGCATTTGTAAAGGAGGCCTTGCAAAAAACAGAATAGCGCAGTAAAAGGGATGGTCTTTTGTTGACCTGCGGCCTCGTAAAAAAGAAAGAGGCCGCACGTGCGTGCGACCCCTCTCTACAACTAACCCTACTCCCTACCTACTAACTCAGTACTTTTTCCAATTGCTCGATGCGCTCTTTGGCGTCTGTCTTGCCCAGCGAGTACGCGCGCTTATACAATTCCAACGCTTCGCGCTGCGTTTCTTTCTTCTTGCGGGGCGCCAGCTTGGTGCGGGCGGCTGCCAACTCCAACGCTTGCCCTTGGGCATAGTACAGGTCGGCCTGTGCATTGACCGAGCTCTGGTTTACTTCCTGCACTTTCAACTCCAGGCTGGCAATGTCCTGTTCCTTTACTTTGATCACCTCGGCATTGACAGCCAGTAAAGAATCCTTTTGCGTGACGGCTTGCGCAAGCATCGTGTTGGCTTCGCGTGCTTTTTCCACTTCTATTTGCAACGCGGCAATTTGCTGACGGCTACCTTCCAACTCCGACTTGAGTTTGGCCACCATAGAGGCATACGTCTTGTTCTTTTTGGATGCCTTCTCCAATTCGGCCAACTTTACTTGGGTAGTCTGGATGTACTCGTTGAGGTTCTTCAACCGCTGCGAATAGTCGCTGTACTTGGTGCCCTCCACCACGCCCGAGCGCAGCACAATGCGGTTTGATTCAATCGAGTCCAGCATGACGCCCACTTCGTCCAGCATGGCCAACGACTTGGCGTTGGCTTGCAATTCTACCTGCAGAGAATCGACCTTTGCTTTGAGCATGGTGTTCTCTTTCGTGTTACAGCCCCACAAAAGCCCCGCTGCTGTGGCGGCCAAAAGGATTCTACGTGTCATGTGTTTGTAAATTGGTTTTGGCCTACCTAAGGCAAAACCACGACCGAAGATGGTTACCCTCCACAAAAGTGGCCTTTTGAGGGTAAAATGGGCCTTTTTGACATTTTTCCGCACTCCTGCGTGCCGCACATCTGTGGAAAAACTCCCCACTTTGTGGGGCAGCGTGGGGAACGACTAATCAAACTTGATGGCCTTCACCGGCTGGATGCGCAACACCCACGTGGCCGGTACCAGCATGACCACCGAGACAACCGCGAAGATCAACGCATTCAAAAACAACACCGTGGGCCAATGCCACGCCACGGGCACTACGTTCATGTAATAGTCTTTGGGGTTTAGTGCGAGGATGCCAAACGTATGCTGTGCCCAGCACAATCCCAGCCCCACGGCATTGCCCCACGCCAGCCCTTTCACGATCAGGTGCATGCCGTTGTAGATGAACACCTGGCGGATGGCGCGATCGGGCGCGCCCATCGCCTTCAGCACACCCACCATGGGCGTGCGTTCCATCACCAAAATCAACAACACAGATATCATGTTCACGCACACGATCCCCAAAATGATCACCAGCAAAATCACCACTTGCCGGTTGAGCAGCCCCAGCCACTCAAAAATGGGGATGTAGCGCTCTTGCACGGTCTCCACATACAGATCATAATCAATCTTCTCGTTGACTTGCAGCGCGGCCAATCGCTCGGCTTCGCGCGTGAAATCAAAGGAGAAAAGAGCACCGATGCGTTGGGTCAGTGGCCACTCCTGCTCCCAAGCCGACAGCGCAGCAAATTGAAAAACCTGCCACCATGAAAAGTGAGCATGGTTGATTCGAACCTCAACCCCCCCCACCCATGCAGCCGGCCAGTCGTTTAATCGCTGAATCAATCGAATGTCTGCCAGAATCACCTTGTTATCAAAATAATCGGACAGGTTGGTTTCGTAAATGCCCACCACCGTCAGCCTGCGAAAGCGAGGTGGGTTCTGAAAGAAGTGAATGGTTAGCTCATCGTGCAACTGGACATTGAGCTTATCGGCAATTTGGCGGCTCAGCAATACTTCGCGCGAATAACCCGAGTCGGGCAACTGCAAAAAGCGCCCTTCGAGCAAACTGGTCTGAAAGCGCAGCGAATCAAAGCTGGTTCCCACGCCTTTGATGATTACCCCCAGCACATCCTCTTCGGTGCGAATCAGTCCCGACTTGTGGCTGTATTCCTGCGCGTGCTCTACAAAGGGAAACTGGACGGCCTCGGTCACCGCCTCGCTCGTCAGATCAAACGGTTCCTCTTCGGCCGCGTTGCTGAGCGTGTACTTGGTGATGAGTAAATGCCCGGTGAAATCAAAGACCTTTTCTTTGATGGTTTCTCGAAACCCACGCATGACCAAAAATGCCACGATGGATGCGGCCAACCCAATGGCAATACTGGCCATGGCGATGCGGTGTACCACCGTGGCAAAGTCGCCCTGCTTGCCTTCGCGGATTCTTTTGGCCAGGAAAAACGGCAGGTTCAAACGATTGGCGTAATTTTAGCTTTTCAATCAGCAAATTAGCAGAAAATGAAGCGTGTTTTTTTTCCTGTGGCCATTTTGTTTTTCGCCCTGAATGCCGGAGGGCAGCCCTCCGTGAAAACAGGAGCCGACCAACTCACACGGGTCATCCACGTGATCGGCCACGACCGCGTAGCCTTGCTGGTGAACCACACCGCCAAGGTGGGCAACGCGCACCTGGTTGACACGCTCATGCGTCATGGTGTAAAGGTGGTGAGCATTTTGGCTCCCGAGCACGGCTTCCGGGGCACCGCTGATGCCGGTGAGATCATCAAGGACGGCCTGGATAGCCGAAGCGGCCTGCCGGTGATCTCGTTGTATGGAAGTCACAAAAAGCCAACGCCCGAGCAGTTGCAAAACGTAGATGCCGTAATCTTTGACATTCAAGATGTGGGCGCCCGCTTTTTTACCTACATCAGTTCCCTGCATTACCTGATGGAAGCCTGTGCCGAACAGAACAAACGAGTGATCGTGCTCGACCGCCCCAATCCCAACGGATACGTAGATGGGCCGGTGCTTCAAAAAGAGCTGACGTCATTCATCGGCATGCACCCGATACCCATCGCCCATGGACTCACCGTGGGCGAGATTGCCCGCATGATCAATGGCGAAGGCTGGCTCCAAAATGGTGTTCGCTGCAAATTGGATGTCGTGCCGCTGCAACACTGGAAGCACAGCGATGGCTACGCGGTGCCCGTGCGTCCATCCCCCAATTTACCAAACAACAACGCCATCGGCTGGTACACATCTACCTGCCTGTTTGAAGGCACGGTGTTGAGTGTGGGCCGCGGCACCCAGCATCCCTTTGAATGGATTGGCCACCCTCAGCTCACTCCCTACGCTTTTTCATTCACCCCACAAAGCATCGAGGGGATGAGCAAACAACCGCCTTATGAAAACATCCCGTGTTTTGGTTTGAACCTGATCGACAGCGTGCCGCCCCGGGGGGTGACGCTCAAACATTTGATTCGGCTGTATCGCGACTATCCGGAGAAGGAAAAATTTTTTATTCCCTTTTTCGACAAGCTGGCGGGCACGGCCGACCTGCGCCAACAAATTGAAGCGGGTATGAGCGAAGAGGACATACGCGCTACCTGGCAGCCTGCCCTACAGACGTATCGGACGGTACGAAAAAAATACCTGCTGTATCCGTAAACGAGGGCTGCAAGGTTGAAGCGTTGTAGCGTGGCCACGCTACAATTGAAATTGAGCCGTGAACAGGACGCCAAACCTGCGCACGTCCGGGTTGTCGAGATACGACAAGCGATGGACGAAATCCACCCGTAAGAACCGGAAAATATTTTCGATGCCATAGCCCAATTCGAGGTACGGCTTGTCGGTAAAAAATCCGGTGCGAACCGTTTCTTCGCCTCGGGGCGTTGTCTGCGCAATCAGGGCGCGGTTGGAGGGGCGCATGCCGCCCACAATGACGTTGGCCGTGCCCAACAGACGCCAGTTCAGCTTTTTGAGCAAGGGCACCCGATTAAGCAAAAAACCCTCCATGTATTGACGGTATTGCACAGATACGTATTGATCACTGATGAACTCGCCAAAGTTCATCAGGTTGTAGGTGATGGGCGAATACAGAAACGATTGGTTGCCCAGGTGCAACGTCAGCAGCGGATAGGGAATGGCGTTAAAGACATATTCACCCTGCATGGTCACGTAGGCAACACCCAGCGGCCCCGTTTTAATGCGCTTGACCAGCGACATTCGCAGCTTGTCATACGAGAAATCACTGCCCCACACGCCTTTGATGCCACGCGTGTACCGGAGCGTGAGTACCGGCCAGCGGTCGGTGCCCAGGCTGATACGCTCGTTGTCATTTTGGATGAATAACTCATCGCGGGCATACCGTGCCTCCAGCGACACCTCGGCCGTCTGAAACTCATCGCCAATGGCCGGTGTGGGGTCGCCCGGGTTTTGGATGAACCCAAAGTTATACTGCGGATCAAACGTGGAATACTTGACGGAGAGCTTTTGCGAAAAGCCCTTGAATAACTCGCGCTGAAACGCTACGCGCGTTTCGTTGAAGTAATAGCCGCGCCTAAAAAATCCCCACCGGGTGGCGGTCAAAAAGAGCGGGTTGTCGGCCAGGTCTTCATCGTCCACACCCAGGCGCCCCAAGTCGTAGCGGTGCCGCACGGTGAGCGTAGTCCACCGTTGGCGCGACAATATCCGCTGGGCGGACGCGTAGTATTTTACTTTTTGATCATTGAATCCGTACCCCACCTGTCCGGCAAAGATCCAGCGCTTGCTGAATTTATAGTTTGTTTTGAACCCGCCTTGCACGCGAAACCCCTCGATGTTGTTCCACGCCAGCAGCCCCAAGTAGGGCCCCAGTTCAATCTTGCCCACATTCACGTAGCCGTCCAGCACAATTTTCAGGATGTCGGTGTACGTTTTCACTACCGGTATGTTTTTGAGCGTGTCGATCATTTTGTACACGTTTTTCTCGGTCTCGCTCAGCGGTTCGTGGCGCAGGGTGTCCCAATAGCGGTCGTCTTCGTACAGGCGGGCATCCTCGGCAATCAAGATCGGGCGCTCGTAAAAACGCGGCTCATACGGTTTGTTTACCACGATGTTTTTGTTGCTCGTATAAAACTTGGCCAGCATGCCGGCCGAGTTCTTGGTCAATTCGCCCACATCAATGAGAACGCGATTTTTAACGGGCAACCAAGGGCCCAGTGCGGTGGGTTGCAGCTCTTGCTGAATCTTGATTTTCTCGATAAAGTTGACGTTGGCTTGCGCACCCACGGTAGCATCAATCTGCTTGAGGGCATATTCGTCTTTGGTAATCCAAAGAGTACCCGTAAACGCCAAGTCCTGCGCGCTCTTCGGGAAAAAATCCAAGCGGTAGCAATAGTCGGGGCCGATGTACAAACTGTCGGTCAGGTCATATTCGTAGTACAACCGCCACCCATCTGAAATGGGTGACACAAAATCTTTGGTCATGATGGTGAGCCAGTTTTGGTAGAAGTTGTACTCTTGAAAAGAAGAGCCGATGACTTGGCTCACCACGCTGCCGTCTTCTACGCCCACTCCGTTGATTTTGGATTTCAGCAAGTGTTCTTTTTTGAGCGAAGGGTTATCGCGGTAGTATAGTTTGGAGACGCTCTCGGTAATGAAGAGCGGCAAAATGGGCTTTCCGTCTTCGCCCGCGATGCGCTCCACGCTATCCAGCACCGCGGTGATTTTTTTTACGATTCTTTTCTCCCGAAAGGCATCCGAAATATTGTCAACATCGATTTCAATCTTGGTGTACGTGTCATACTCATACGCAGTGAGCTTGCGCTTGTCATTTTTGTCCTTGTTCCGCACGACCCTTCGCAGAATTTCAAAGGCCGGGTTTTCGCCCGCCCGCACCACTACTTCTTGCAGGTTCACGACCTCTTCCGACAATTGAAAATGGATGGTTTGACGCTGACCGCGTTTCACGGGGCGCGTTTTGTTTTTGTAGCCGATGTAGGAGGCCACCATCGAATCCACCGGACTCAATGTTTTGAGCAGGTAGTTGCCGTCAAAGTCGGTGGTGGTACCGATGGCGGTACCTTTGAAAACAATGTTAACAAACGGGATCGGGTCGCCCGAGTTGGCATCGGTTACCTTGCCTTGCACCACGGTTTCTTGTGCCGAGCCTGTTATCGAGACAATCCAAAAAAAGCCAACTGACCCCAGCGTTGCCCAAAAGCGCACAAACAGCATCGTTACCATGCCAAAAATAACCATTTATACGATGGAACGCGCGCAACGGGATGCTGCCACCGCCACTTTATTTTTGGCGGCTAACGGGTGTTATGCGCCTATGTGTTCGTGTTTGCCTAAGTGGCGAGGTTCCGTTTTCAGAATATACAGGTCAAGGACGGCCTTGGCCCGCGCCAGGTACTCGCGCCAATACACTTTGGCGGCCGCGGGGTTTTGTGGTTCATCGGCCACCAGCGCCACGGCTTCCATGCGGTAATACCGGCTGATAAACAGGGCGCGGTAGGAGTGAAACGGCTGCGTGATAATCGTGATTTTGTCCTGCCCAAATATTTCTTTGCTGCGCACCACCGAGTCCAGCGTGCGAAGCCCGGCATAGTCGAGGGTGATGACCGAATCCGGCACTCCCGCTTTGATCAATGCTTTGCGCATCTCCACCGGTTCGTTGTAGTATTTGGTTCGATTGTCGCCACTCAACAGCAAATAGGACACCTTGCCTTCTTTGTACAGCAGTGCCGCGGTGGCCATGCGGTTTTCGAAAAAAGGATTGGGCGCACCCCCGCTCAGCCGATGACTGGTGCCCAGCACCAACCCCACCTTATTGATTGGCACGGCCCGTGCATCGGTAAACACAAATTCTTCCGTACTCTCAATTACCCATACGTTGGAAATGACAATCCAGCCCGCCACCACCAGCATGCTGGCTGCTGCCCACCGCCCCAGGCGCTTCATACGACCCATATAACCTGATTAAAGCCGGTGCGAAATTACGCAATTGACTTTAGAAACTCGCGTTCGAGCAGATCAGATCTGCGCACCACGTTGCGCAACCACGCCAACCGGATAACTTCTTTCTCCTCGTCCGGCAATTGCCAGGCAATGCCGCTTGATTGGCGAAGCTTGTTCAGTAACGTACTGAGGCAGATGGCCGAGCTGACAGAGATATTCAGACTTTCGGTAAAGCCCGCCATGGGAATGTGCACTTTTTGATCGGTATACGCGCGGGCGGAATCCGAAATCCCCTTCCATTCGTTGCCCATCACCAACGCCACCGGCTTATCCACGGGCACGTCAAAAATGGAGAGCCCATCGGGTGCGGGGTCGGTCACTACGATTTGATAACCTTTTTCCTTGAGGTGTTGAAAACACGCGCGGGTATTGTCGCGGCCGCGGCCTTTGTGCCGGATCAAATTTACCCAATGATGTGAACCCTTTAATACCTTTTTGTTCGTGCCGTATTTGCTGTAGTTTTCAACAATGTGGATGTCCTGCAGGCCCAGGCACTCGCAGGTGCGCACCACGGCACTCGCGTTCTGCGATTGCACAATATCTTCTAACACCACCGTTACGTGGCGGGTGCGTTGCGCCAACACGCGTTCCATAAAGTCGCGCTTATGGTCGGTGACGTACTGTTGAAAAAAGGCCGTGAGTCGTTGGTTTTTTTCTGCTTCGGTCATAAACAAAACAACGGGACGGGCGTTGTAATGGCGAAAGTAAGAAGAGTTTTTGGCTTACTGTGTGGGGCGCCATTTTGACGCAAAGGCACTATGAAAAAAAATTATCTCGTCATTGGCGGAAGTACCGGCATCGGGTTGGCACTGGCGCGGCACTTGAAGGCGCAAGGACATGGCACCTGGGTGGCGGCCCGAAGAACCATCATCGAACCCGGTATCGAGTCGCAGGTCTTTGACGCGGTGCGCGAAGACGCATCCGCACTCACCCTGCCGGACGCCCTGGATGGATTGGCCTATTGCCCGGGCAGCATTAACTTAAAACCTTTCCATCGACTCACCGATCAGGAGTTTACTGACGACTTTCAATTGAACGTGATGGGTGCCGTAAAGGCCGTACGTAGCTTGCTTCCACGCCTAAAGGCAGCCGATACTGCATCCGTAGTGTTCTTCAGTACCGTGGCCGTGGCGCAAGGCATGCCCTTTCATGCTTCCGTGGCTGCCGCCAAAGGTGCGTTAGAGGGACTGACGAAATCGCTGGCAGCCGAGTGGGCTCCCAAAATACGCGTCAATTGCATTGCCCCTTCGCTAACCGACACACCGTTGGCGGCCCGGCTGCTGGCGTCTGACGAAAAGAAGAAAGCCTCGGCCGAGCGACATCCGCTCAAACGGGTGGGCGAGGCGGAAGACATCGCCAACATGGCGGCATTCTTGTTGTCCGATCAGGCGCGTTGGATCAGCGGCCAGATTCTGGGCGTGGATGGGGGAATGTCAACGTTGCGGGTTTAGGCAATAGGCAATGGGCGTCAGACGTTGAACCCGAAGCCCTGAACTTTCAATTTCAATTCTTCCTACCTTTGCACCGTCCGAAGTGTGCGTATGCGTTTGATGATCTTTTTGTTGATGAGTGTGCCGCTCACACAAGCCGTGGCACAAATGATGCCGCTGGCCTACACGCCTGAGCATGCGGCCCACGCGGCTGACCTTCAATGTGTATTTGCGCCCGAACCGATCCTCGAAGCCGAACCTGACTCGCTCTACGCGTGGCTGCGCTGGAAAACCGTGGCCAATTTTGCCTATGGCAAAGACCGTGGCAACCTGCCCATGATAGCCGATCTCGAGGCCCTGCATCCCTACTTTCGCGACAAGGTAAAGGTGTTGGTGGCGCGTTGCCGCGAAAAGGGCATCACATTGGCCGTGGTGGAAACGTTTCGCACGCATGCCAAGCAAAACGAGTACAAAAGCATGGGAAAAAACTACACACGCTCCAAAGGGGGGCGATCCAAACATCAATACGGGCTGGCGGTAGATGTGGTACCCATCCAAGACTCGGTGGCCATCTGGGACAACCGCGCGCTGTGGCGAAAAATCGGTGCCGAAGGCGAGCGGCTGGGCCTGCGGTGGGGCGGCCGCTGGCGCAGTTTGTACGACCCCGGTCATTTTGAATGGACGGGCGGCCTGGGCTCCCATTCGCTGGCGCAAGGGGTGTTTCCCTCGGTACCCAAACCCACGTTGTACCCCACGCTTACCCGCGAGTTGACCCAACTGCAAACCTATTGGCAAGCGTGGGAAGCCGAACAGGGAACGCAGGC
>JALONI010000148.1 GCA_025455015.1 Cyclobacteriaceae bacterium
CCTTTTTGGTTGGCTATCGCGATAATTTTGCCCATGCTCGATTGTCAAGTGGTCGTTAGCTAAAAAAATGCCCCGTTTTGGGCGTTTCGCCAAAAGCGGGATTGCAAATATAGGGTAATGCAGGGTTGTGCCAACGGGCGGTTGGCGCGAAAATTAGGGCTCATCTGATTCTTCCATGGCTTACCTCCACCGCGCTCCCTACACCTGCCATAGCCACTTAAAGTCGGCCTCTCGTACCGGACACACCATCAGCGGCAGGCCGGGCAAACTACCTGCTGGGTAGGCCCCTGCGCGGTTACTTCTTCTTTCCCTTTTTGGATTGCTCCGTGTTTTTGCGTGCCTCTTCGCTGGCCTTCATCGCCTCTTCCAACTTGGTCATGAACTTGGATTTTTTGCCCGTGCCCGTGGCTGCCTTCTTTTTGTTTTCCTCCATGATGGCCAATATCTTATCCTCGTCCACAAATCGCTTGATGATGGCCTGCTGGGCAAACGTTACCAAGTTTGACACGAAGTAGTAGAAGCTTAGCCCCGCAGAAAACGAATTGAGCACAAACATAAACACCACTGGCATGATGTAGCTCAGCGACTTCATCGGGCCTTGTACCGAACTGATCTGATTGTTTTGCCACGTGTAGATCAGGGTGGATATCGTCATCAAGATGGTGAACAAACTCACGTGGCTGCCATAGAACGGAATGGTAAATGGCAGGCTCAAAATAGAGTCGTAGGTAGATAGGTCTTCCGCCCATAAAAATGGCTGTTGCCGCAGATCAATGGAAATGGGGAAGAAGTAGAACATGGCAAACAAGATGGGCATCTGGAGCAGCAGCGGAATGCATCCGCTAAAGGGATTCACACCGGCTTGCTGGTACAGCTTCATCTGATCTTGCTGCGCCTGGGCCATGTTATCGCCATTCTTTTCCTTGATGGCGTCAAGCTCGGGCTTGAGTAATCGCATCTTGGCCATGCCCAAATACGAGCGGTAGGAGAGGGGCAGCAAAATCAACTTCACAAATAACACCAGAATGATGATGATGATGCCGTAGTTGCCGATAAACTGCTGCAGGAAGTTGAAGATGGGGATGATCACAAACCGGTTGATCCAACTCATGGGGGGGAAGCCCAAATCGAGGTTTTCGTCAAACCCGGGCGTCACTCCGCTGATGATGTCATAATCGTTGGGGCCAAAGAAATAGGTGAAGCGCGCGGTGCCTGACTCGGCCATTGGCACATAGGCTTCAATTGTTGCTTTTTTGACCGTCTCCGTGTCCTGCGGATTGGCGATGGTGCTCACCTCACCCCCGGCAAAGGGGTTTTCCGCAATGATGCTGCTGATAAAGAATTTCTGCCGAACGGAAATCCACTTCACGGGCCCGGTCAAGGCAGCTTCTTCCAGGTCGGATGAGGCCTGAGCCAACCGGTCGAACTCGCCATTGGCCAGGTAGTAATTGATGGTGGACTTGCTCCGGCTGTCATTCAGGTCTTTTTCGACCAACGGCATGTTGTCTTCCCATCGAAAAACCAGGTTCTGGTTGCCGATTTCTGCCACCCCACGGGTTTCCAGTTGGTACTTGAATTGAAACCCGGCCGGAGGAATGGTGTAGATGTGACGAACATAGCCACTGCCCATGGCCGCGGAAAACTGCACCACGGTGCTGTCGCCTTTTTTGGAGATGTTTTTTGTGTAGAAAAGTTGGTACAGGTCCACTTCACTTCCCGTGCCCTTGGCCACCAGCGAAAACCGATTGGTGGCAGGCGTGGCCAAGAAAAGCGGTTGCTGCTGGTAGGTTTTGAAGTTGCGCAACTCCACCGAGTGGATTCTGCCTTTGGAGGAAAGAACGAGGGTCAGATCGGCACTCTCAATTTTGACTTCTTCTTCCTGGCCGCTGAGGTAGTTGGCCAGCGAGCCAAAGTTTTTGAGGCGTGCGCTATCCACTGCCACGGTTACATCCAGTGCTTTTTGCGTAGTATCGGCCAGTTCGCTGCTCACCGTGGCGGGGGCGGCATCGGGTTTCTGGGGGGTGTCTACCATGTTGAAATACACCAACAACAACACTGCGATCAACGTCAAACCAATGGCTGAATTCCTATCCATGAGTACTGTGCTAAAAAATCGTGTTACTAAAAATGATTAATAAAGTCTATGATGCTTTTTGCCGGACAAAGCCGTCAGCGTTTTTTCCGATTCACAATGGCTGCTTCGACAAACTTGACAAACAATGGGTGGGGGTTTAGCACCGTACTTTTCAACTCCGGATGGTATTGCACGCCCACGAACCAAGGATGGTCTTTGAGTTCCACCACTTCCACCAACCCAGAATCGGGGTTCATACCAACGGCCTTCAACCCGGCCTCTTCCATTTGTTCCAGATACTGATTGTTGAACTCATACCGGTGGCGGTGTCGCTCGTGAATGAGTGTGTCGCCATAGATGGCGGCTGCTCGGCTGCCCTTCTTCAGTTTGCAGGCATAGGCGCCCAGGCGCATGGTGCCGCCTTTGGTGGTGATCCGCTTTTGCTCTTCCATCATGTCGATGACGGGGTGCCTGGTTTTGGGGTTTAGTTCGGTTGAGCTGGCCTCAGCCAAGCCCAGCACGTGACGGGCAAACTCCACCACCGCGCATTGCATGCCCAGGCAGATGCCCAAAAACGGGATTTTGTGTTCGCGCACAAAGCGGATCGCTTCGATTTTCCCCTCCAAGCCGCGCTCGCCAAAACCGGGGGCTACCAACACGGCATCCAGGGTGCCCAAGATGCCCTCCACACTTTCTTTCGTGATGTCTTCGGAAGATATCCATTTCAGGTTTACCTCGCAATCGTTCTGTGCCCCCGCATGGATAAACGCCTCGGCAATCGACTTATAGGCATCCGGCAGCGATACGTACTTGCCCACCAGCCCAATGGTAACTTCCTCAATCGGGTTCTTGAGTTTACCCAAAAACGCCTTCCACTGATCGAGGTCGGGTTCGTGCTTGGCCGTGACTTTCAGTTTGGCCAGCACCCGCTCGTCCAGTTTTTCTTTTTTCATGAGCAGGGGCACATCGTAAATGGTCTCGGCATCCATGGCTTCGATCACCGAGTT
>JALONI010000095.1 GCA_025455015.1 Cyclobacteriaceae bacterium
GGAACACCGTGGTTTTTAGAATATGGGTACGGTCAACACCGGCAGCCTTGAGCACGGCTTCCAGGTTTTGAAGCACAAGGGTCGTTTGTTCTGCGGCTGTGGCGCCCTCAATGGTCATCGTGGCGGGCTGAAGAGGTGTTTGCCCCGAACAAAAAATCAAGTTGCCGGAAATGTTGGCGTGCGCATATGGTCCGATGGCTTTGGGTGCGTGGTCGGTGTGTACTCGTTTCATGGGAGGTTCAATGGGTGATAGGTTGCGTATGTTATTGATTGGAAACTTTTTTTTGATTCTGCACGTCAGTGAAAATGATACAGAAAAACCAGCAAGGCGGTGAAGGCGGGTTTCGCGTTGTCTTTGATTTCGAGCGTAACGTCCATCTCAAATTTCGTGATGCCGCGCAGGTTGGCAATGCTGTGCAGTCGGGTGCGCAGGCGCACCTCCTGGCCCGCCAACACGGGCTGGTTGAATTTCAATTTTTCGATTCCGTAGTTCACCATCATTTTGGTGTTGCGGAATTCCACGATCTGCTCCCAGAGGTAGGGCACCACTGACAGCGTCAGGTACCCGTGCGCGATGGTGCTTTTGAAAGGGCTGTTTTTCGCCCGCTCGGGGTCGGTGTGTATCCATTGATGATCCAACGTGGCATCCGCAAACAGGCTAATTTGCTGTTGCGTGATGGGCAGATAATCGGAAACGCCAATTTCTTTGCCGAGGTAGTGCTGAAATTCATCAAAGCTGCTGATGATAAGCTGGGCCATGGAGGGGTTGGAATGTTCCGAAAGGTAAGAGGGTTTTACAGAATTGGCAATGCATGCCGCTTATCCGGTTGACGCATTTGTGTATCAGATTCTCGAAGCCAAGGACTTGTTGAGGCAGAATCTCACGTAGCGGGCACTGTTTGTGGGGGCTGGTTTTTTGTTGTGTGGCGATGGACGTGCCGGATGATTATTGATCTTCCGGTGATGGCTACCGCGGTATTCACGCGTGTCATCTACACCCGTGAACTACGGGTGCAGGCCGAGCAAATCAAGCAGATCAACGAACACCTTGAAGCACTGGTACGGGCACGCCCGGATGACCTCCCAAAAAAGAACAAGGCACTGGAAGAGTACACGTTTATCAACGCGCACAGGCTGCGCGCCCCGGTGGCCAGCATTCTGGGTTGTATCAGGTATTCAAGACGATGGAGTTGCCGCCTGCCACAGCCACCGCCCGGGAGCATCTTCAGAAATCGGTGAAACGCCTGGATGAAATCGTAGCCGAGTTTACCCGAACAGTTGAAGGGTAGGGGCAGCAGAACGCTTTATTTCCCGATGCAAAACTTAGAGAAAATGTTGTCCAGCAAATCGTCTGTCGTGATGGTGCCTGTAATCTCTCCCAAGTGATACAAGGCCTGACGGATGTCCATGGCCAGCAGGTCGCCCGTGGTACCCGTGTCCAGACCGCGTAGGGCGCGCGTCAGCGCTTCGGATGTCTCTTGGAGCTGCTGCACATGGCGTACGTTGGTCACCACCACATCGCCCGGTTTCACATCCGGCAGGGCGAATCGCGCCAGGATGGTTTTCTGTAACATGTCTACCGCTGCGGGGTGCGAGGCGGAGATGACCAGTGCTTCGTGGGCCTGTGCCCAGGTAAGGTTGTCGGCCAATGCCTTGTCTGCTTTGTTTCCGATTTTTAAGTACGGGATATTGAGTTTTTTCACTTGTGCCTCTTCGGCTTCCATGGCAGCCGGGGTGGTGTTACTCAAATCAAACACGTAGAGAATCAGGGATGCTTTTCGCAGGTGCGTGTGCGTGCGCTCAATGCCCATGGCTTCGATGGCATCGGTGGTCTCGCGCAAGCCGGCCGTGTCAATGAAACGGAAGCGGATGCCCCCCAACGTCATTTCGTCCTCAATCGCATCGCGGGTGGTGCCCGGTATGTCTGAAACGATGGCGCGTTCCTCATTCAACAGCGCATTGAGCAGCGTGGATTTGCCCGCGTTGGGTTTGCCGGCAATCACGGTGGGGATGCCGTCTTTGATTACCCTTCCCTGTTGAAAGGAGCGGATCAAACGCTCCAGGTATCCCAGCAACTGCTCCATCAGTTGGCGCAGGTCGCTGCGCTTGGCAAACTCTACGTCCTCTTCGCCAAAGTCCAGCTCTAATTCAATCAGTGAAGCAAAGTGGATCAACTCTTCGCGTAAGCGTTGTATTTCTTTGGAAAAGCCACCGCGCATCTGGTTCAGGGCAGCCTGGCGGGCGTTGTCGGTTTCGGCATGGATCAGGTCAGCCACCGCTTCGGCCTGCGCCAAGTCAAAGCGCCCGTTCAAGAACGCCCGCTGGGTGAACTCGCCCGGCTGCGCCAGGCGGGCCCCCTGGTGCAAAAATGCCTGAATGATTTCTTTGACAATCAACGGTGATCCGTGACACGAAATCTCGACTGAGTTTTCGCGGGTGAACGAGCGCCCTTCGTGAAACACCGTGACCAGTACTTCATCCAGTACTTTTGATGGCGTTTGCAACGTGCCCCAGTGAACGGTGTGTGTCTTTTGTTGTGTCAGGTCTTTGCCGCGAAAGAGTTTTGCGGTCAGGTGTATGCTGTCGTTGCCGGAGAGGCGAATGATCGCTAATGCACTGGTACCTTGCGGGGTTGCCAGGGCGATGATGGTGTCTTCGCGCGGGGTCATGAGGGTTCTTTTACGATAAGCACCGGGATATCCACGCGGTGGCGCACGGTATCAACCGTGGCACCAAAAATCAGGTCTTTGAAAAACGTGTGGCCGTGCGCGCCCATCACCAGCATGTCGGCCCGGAACTCTTTCACCAACACGGGGATGCTTCTGCGCGGGTTTCCGTAGCCGATCTTCATCTCCACCTGAAAGCCTTTTGCCTGGATCTGCTCCACATACTTTAGTAACGCTTTTTCGTCTGCCTTTGATTCGTGGTCGTCAATGGCGCTTCCGTACACCATGGCACCCGCGGTTTCCACCACGTGTACCAGGCAGTAGTGCGCCTCCTTGCCCCCCTGCGCCAGGGCGCTTCCAATGGCCAGCGAGTCAATAGAACTGAAGTCGATGCAGACGGCAATTCGGCCATACACGGGCCGGTCGATGTTGGTAAGCTGCGTGGCGGTGCCGTGCGGCAGCCGGGCAGCCTTCTCGGCAGCGCGTTTTTCAAACCAAGGCTTGACGGAAATGTATACGAGCAGGGCGATCGCACCCCCACACACGGGCACCACGGTCAGCCACAAAAGCCATGCATAGTCACCCGCTTCGGTTAGCCAGGTGCGCACTTCTTCAAAGACCAGGCGGATGTTTAACGAAACAATGATGAGGGCGATCAGCCAGGCCGTTGCTTTTACCCACGGTTTGATGGCAAACTCGCCCATCGTTTTTTTATCGCTGGTGAAGTGAATGAGCGGAATGATGGCAAAGCCGAGCTGCATGCTCAACACCACCTGGCTGAACACCAGCAAGGCCCCGGTTTCACGCTCGCCATACACCAGTATGACAATGTAGGCCGGTATAATGGCGATGAGCCGCGTGATAAGCCTGCGCAGCCACGGGGCAATGCGCAAGTTTAGATAGCCTTCCATCACGATTTGCCCGGCCAGCGTACCCGTGATGGTAGAACTTTGGCCTGCGGCCACCAATGCAATGCCAAAAAGGAGCGGAGCCCACTCGCTGCCAAGCAACGGTTGCAGCAGTTGATGGGCGTCTTGAATTTCGGCCACCGTGTAGAAGCCCGCCTTGTAAAACGTGGACGCAGCCAAAATGAGGATGGCTGCGTTCACGAAAAATGCAGCATTGAGCGCGATGGCCGAATCGATAAAGTTGTAGCGGATGGCCTGCCAAACGCCTTTGGAGGAGGGGTCGATCCTGCGTGTTTGCACAAGCGAAGAGTGCAGATACAAGTTATGCGGCATGACGGTGGCCCCAATGATGCCTATGGCAATGTACAGCGCTTCGCTGTTGGGCAGCGAGGGGATAAAGCCTGTGACGACCTCACCCATGGCGGGTTTGGCCAGGATCAGCTCGACCACAAACGCCCCCCCGATGATGGCCACGAGCGTAATGATAAACGCCTCAATCTTACGCATGCCATAGCTTTGCAGCAGCAACAACAGCAACGTGTCCAGCACAGTCAATGATACGCCCCAGATGAGCGGCAAATCAAACAACAACTGCAGCCCGATGGCCATGCCGAGTACTTCGGCCAGGTCGCAGGCGGCAATGGCGATTTCCGCAAACACCCACAAGATAAAATTCACCGCCTTGGGATAGCTCTTTCGCGAAGCTTGTGCCAGGTCCAACTGGCGCACCACGCCCAACCGCGCGCTCAAGCTCTGCAACAGCAGCGCCATGGCGTTGGACATGAGCAACACCCACAGCAGCGTATAGCCAAACTGACTTCCGCCTGCAATGTCCGTGGCCCAGTTGCCGGGGTCCATGTAGCCTACGCTGACCAGGTAGGCGGGCCCCAAAAAAGCCAACAGCTTGCGCCAGCCGCGCCCCTGGGTGGCATCTACCGAGGCATTTACCTCGCTGAGTGATTTGCTGGCGGCATCGGGGGCTTGCATGGCTACGGCTCGTTGACCAAGATATTTTTGCACACTTCTTTCGACAGCGAAATCGTTTTACTGTTGATTTTCACTTCCATGGATTGATCGTATGCCTCTTTGTCGGTCAGTTGCAATTTTACTCCGGGCCGGGCCCCGATTTTATCGAGGTACTTGAGCAAGTTTGAGTCGGAGTCTTTCACCGCGGTGATAATTCCTTTGAAACCCACGGGCATCTGATCCAGCGGTACTTGCGAGCGGTTTTTTATTTTTCCGCGACTGTCGGGGATGGGATCACCGTGTGGGTCTACCTGGGGATACCCCAGAAAGGCATCGAGTTTATCGATGAGGCGTTGCGAGTGGATGTGTTCGAGCTGCTCGGCTATCTCGTGTACTTCGTCCCAGGTGAAGCCGAGGGTCTGCACCAAAAAAGTTTCCCACAGGCGGTGCTTGCGAATCACCAGCAGGGCTTCTGTTTTGCCGGTGGCGGTCACGTTTACCCCGTGGTATTTTTCATAGGTGATCAGCTCTTTCTGCGACAATTTTTTGATCATGTCCGTGGCAGACGCGGCCTTGGTACTCATGGCCTCGGCCAACGCGTTGGTCAGCACGGGCTGCGTGCCCCCTTCGGAGAGGTGGTAGATGGCCTTGAGGTAATTTTCTTCGGTGAGGCTGAGCATGCGTTTCGGCTTGCCCCGGCAAGGTAGTCATTTTTTAGACAGGTCTAAAAAATATTTTAGGGGTGGTTGATATGTGACAAGGGCTCTGCCCCGGAGTCAAAAAAAAAGGAATGAGTGAAATCATTCCTTTTTTTTTTATGTTAACAGAACGTTATCGGTTGAAGCTACGGATTAGCGTAGTCAACCCTTTTTCCTTTTTTCGGGACTTGTCCTTGAGTCTTGAATTACCGCTTTCTTTGTTCTTTTCGTCAACGGCCGCACCATCTCGGGGAGCCTCGCTTCCGGAAGCCGGAATGGTAATCGTTGAAAAGTTTGTAAAGGAAGAACCATTTTTTACAAAAGTCTGGGAAATATTTGTTGATCCTCCCGGGTTAACATTTGCTAACGTATATGCTCCGTTGAAGGATATTGTATTGCCGGTTGTCCCAGACAACGTTCCTCCTTCAGTGCTAAAGGTGGCTGTAAAGGAAACGGTATTTGATGTGCCCGAGTAGTACTTGTATCGGAGTCCATACGTCCCATTCGGAGCGTTGCCCGGCAATGTCACCGTTTCAGTGGGAGACGAGCCGGATGTAGAGGCGTCAATGGTTTCGAAAACGCCCGACACGGGATTACGATAAGACAAGAACAAGTCCATGTCGACATTTCCGGGTGTTCCGCCTCCTGCGTTCCACGATAGCGTGATATTCAATGGGGTGTCAATAAACAGACTGGAGAAATTGCTATAGTTAAAGTTGTTCTTTGAGAACGTGACATTTGACAACTCAGCTGTTTGGTGATATTCTGTGAGCGACCCCGTGAATACGATTTCTTTGGTGTTGCTATTGATCGTTCCGGCAGTCGTGGATAATGTCAGTGTGAAATCGATATCGTCTGAGGTTCCGTCAAAATACTCGACTCCCACGGCATACTTCGCATTTGTCCCATTTCCAGGCAATGATACGCTTTCGCTGGAACCCACGCCAAACGAGCCATCCACCTCCGTATACTCGTCCGATCCCGGGGATGTTTCCCGAAAAAGAATGAGGTCTAAATCCGATACACCGCCATCCCGATTTGTCCACGTGAGCTCAATAAGCAGACCCGGATCAGAGATGTTGATCGTATGGGTAGCCGTTTGGCCAACCTGTGCGCTGCCATTGAAGCCCGTTATCTCCAAAATGATCGTCTCATCATCGAAGGTGTCATCTGCCAACGTTTGAAACGCTAATTCCCTGCCATCAGCGGAAATCGTCCAGGTGAAATCAATGTTTTCAGTGGCCGTTCCCGCAAACGAAATGCTAGGGGTCACACCACTGGGAATGGCCACGCTAAAAGGTACCGAAACAGAGCTGCCTTCCACAACGTTTGACGAGCCTGACGTGAATCCGACCTTTGGTATCTCTTCATCCTCACCGCAGTTCGTCAATGTCAGAAGTGCAACCATTACACTCACTGTGGATAAAAAGTATTTCATAAAAGGTTTTTTTGTTGTTAGACGAAAGTAACATGCCAAACCCGAGATTCCAAACAAAGTGATAAAGTTTTGTTGTGTTACCGAAGCACTTGCCCCGTTTGTGATGGCCTGTGCATTGCCTTCACGGTTTGATGGAAACGTGGCCGGAATGGCTCAGTGATTGCAAAACTCGATGGCTTCCACAGCTGGTTGTTGGCCACTTTTTTCGAGAAGTTCACACGAAGTTTAGCGGGCTCGGCCGTGCGTTGTTCTCCGATCAGTTCTTATCCGCCACGGCATCTGCCATATCCATCACACAATTGAAGCGGTAGTTCGTGTGCGGTTGGATGCTCACCCCAATGTACCGGATGTCCGCCTGCATGATGTTTTTGCGGTGGCCGCGGCTGGGTACGCCATCGTCAATCAATAATTGCAACACGATGGCCAACGGATCGTCAAAACCGTAGGAGCAATTTTCCCAAGGCCCATTGTAGCGGCCGGTAAACGTGCCATAGCGCTGCACCCGCTGGGTGGCGTTTTCGCCTTGCGTGCTCACATGCCCGGTTTTGCCAGAAGTGCCCATGTCGCGGGCGTGATCTTTGGCCGCTAACGACAACGCGTGGGAGGGCTGCAAGACCGATTGCGGAGCCCATCTCAGCAGTTCGTCATAGCATTCTTTGGCATAGGCACCTTCGCCTTGGCGGCTTTCCAGATATTTTTTGGCAAACGCGGCCGGTTGCGCGCGCACTTCGTTTACCAGCCGTATCACTTCTTTCTCGGCCTCGGTCAGGTAGTTGGCTTGGTGGGCGGTGTTCAATTCCTGTGCGCTTGCCGCCACCGCTCCGAACAGGGCGAGTCCAACCCACAGCACCCTAGTCATGATGCAAAAACGGATAGCGATAGTCGGTAGGTGTGACAAACGTTTCTTTGATTGTGCGCAAGGAAGTCCAACGCAACAAGTTCACTTTCGCCCCGGCCTTGTCGTTTGTACCCGAGCCGCGCGCCCCGCCAAACGGCTGCTGACCCACTACCGCCCCGGTGGGTTTATCGTTGATGTAAAAATTGCCCGCGCTGTTTACCAGTTTGCGCGTGGCCATCTCCACGGCATGGCGGTCTTGCGCAAAGATGGAGCCGGTGAGGGCGTAGGGCGAAGTAGCATCGACCAACGCAAGTGTTTGTTCAAAATTTTCCGAATGATACACATAGATTGTTACCACCGGGCCGAAAATCTCTTCGCACATGGTGAGCGAAGACGGGTCTTTGGTGAGGATGACGGTGGGTTCGATGAAATAGCCTTTGGATTTGTCGTAGTGGCCCCCGGCAATGATGTCATTCATGGGGTTTTGACGGGCCTTTTCGATATAGCCGGTAATCGAGTCAAACGCTTTTTCATCAATCACGGCATTGATGAAGTTACCGAAGTCTTCCGGGCCCCCCATCTTCATCGATTTCAAATCCTCCAGCAAATATTTTTTCACATCGTCCCACAGATTGGACGGGATGTAACAACGCGAGGCAGCCGAACACTTTTGGCCCTGAAACTCAAAGGCGCCCCGCGCGATGGCTACCGCTACCTGTTTGGGATGTGCGCTCTTGTGCGCAACGATAAAATCCTTGCCGCCCGTTTCGCCTACAATGCGCGGGTAGGAGCGGTACTTGTGAATATGGTTGCCCACCGTTTTCCAGATGTTTTGAAATACGCCTGTGCTGCCGGTGAAGTGGATGCCGGCAAAATCCCGGTGGTTGAAGATGACATCTCCGGCATCGGGGCCGCTCACGTAAATGAGGTTGATCACGCCATCGGGCAAGCCGGCTTCCTTCAAAATGCCCATGAACACCTGGGCGGAGTAGATCTGCGTGTTGGCCGGTTTCCACACCACCGTGTTGCCCATCAGCGCCATGCTGGTGGGTAGGTTGCCGCCAATGGCGGTGAAGTTGAACGGGGTCAGGGCAAACGTAAATCCTTCCAGCGGGCGGTATTCCAGGCGGTTCCAAATGCCCGGTGCCGACTCGGGTTGGTCGCGGTAGATCTCGCTCATGAAGTACACGTTGAAGCGCAGGAAGTCGATCAGTTCGCAGGCCGAGTCGATCTCTGCCTGAAAGGCGTTTTTGCTTTGCCCCAACATGGTGGCCGCGTTCATCTCGTACCGGTAGGGCCCGGCCAACAACTCGGCTGCCTTCAGAAAAATGCTGGCGCGGTTTTCCCAACTCAGGTCGGCCCATAGTTCTTTGGCAGCCAAGGCGGCCTGGATGGCCTGCTCCACGTGGCTCTTGTCGCCTTCGTGGAAGTGGCCCAGTACATGTTGATGATCGTGGGGCGGATGGATCGGTTTTTTGCGGTCGCTGCGCACTTCCTCACCACCGATGTACATGGGAATGTCCAGTACGCGGCCACGCGCCTCGCGGAGTGCTTTTTGCAGCTCGGCCCGCTCTTTTGAGCCGGGTGCATAGGCAAGTAGGGGTTCGTTTTTGGGATGCGGGATGGCAAAAAATCCAGTGGACATGGGCGTGATGGTTAGCGTGATTTTGCGCGGGCAAAGGTAGCAAGTTATGCGCTACAAAATGTGCATCAGCTCGTGCAAGCTCTGGATCTCGTGGGTCACCGGTTCGCGGTGCTCAGTTTGGTGAGGATTGAAAAACACCGTGTCGATGCGGGCATTGCGCGCCCCGGCCATGTCGGTCAGCAGATTGTCGCCAATCATGATCGCTTTCGCGGAATCAATACCGGCATGGTCGAGGGCCAATTGAAAAATCTCGGGCGAGGGCTTCTTGCAGCCGGCCGTCTCGGAGGTGACAACACGCGAGAAAAACGAGGCGATGCCCGAAGCGTGCAGCTTGGTGGCCTGTATTTCATCAAAGCCGTTGGTGATGATGTAGAGCTTGTATCTGCCCTGCAAGTATGCCAATACATCTTTGGCATGCGGCATCAAATGGCTGCGCGAGGGCGACTCGCTTACATAGTCGTGGGAGAATTTCAACGACAGTTCATAGTGATCGATACCCACGCGTTTGAACACCTGGTGAAACCGTTCGTAGCGGATCACATCGCGCGAGATCTCGCCCCGGTCGTAGCGGTGCCAGATGCGGGTGTTCACATCGACAAACGAATCGTAAAAGGCCTGAAACCCCGCACGGGTTTTACCGGGCAGGTGATAGCGGTGAAACAAGTCGTGCAACGCTTCCCGCGAATTGGTTTCGTAATCCCACAGCGTATGGTCTAAATCAAAAAGAACGGCTTGATAGGGCATGAAAAAAAATTATTGGACGCTCAGCGGTTTGAGTTTGAGTTTGTTAAGGGCCAACTCGCGGTTGCTGTACAGGGTTTGAAACAGGTGCTGGTCGTTTTGCAGGATGGGATCCCTGCGCAAAAACTGGAGTATCTGCTTGACGATGTCGAACACCTCGTCTTTAATCTGATAAAAAATCCATTGGTTGATCCTGCGGGTGGTGAGGATGCCCGAGTTTTTCAGGTAGATGAGGTGGCGCGAGGTTTTGGTCTGGGTAAAATCAAGAATCTGTTCCAGGTCGCTAATGCACATTTCACCGTTGGTCATAATCAGGTTCAGGATGCGCAGGCGCGAGGCATCGGAACAAGCCAAAAAAATCTGTGCCCCGGGCTCGATATTGAAGTGTTTTAGCCGCATGGTAGCTGCCCAAGTCGCGAAGATAGCTTTTTTGCCCCGTGGCCAACTTTTGGGGGGTGGAATTGTTAACGGTGTGTTAGGGATTGCGGGCTGCAATCAATATTTTTGGCATCGCTAAAACGCACGTGTGAAAAAGAGTGGACTTTTGATCGTATTAATCGTGGGGTTGCTGGGGGCGTATGGCGAGGGCCACGCGCAGGGCGGCCCCAAGCGGGTGTTGCAGTTGTCGGGTATGATTTTGGCGCCCGACAGTGCTGCAGGCGTGCCAGGCGTGCACATTTACGTGCCCAAGGCCGGGTACGGCACCACCACCAACGCAGTCGGTTTCTTTTCTATGCCGGTGGTGGTGGGCGACAGCGTGGTGATCAGTGCCGTGGGCTATGTCAAACAGCACTACATCGTGCCCAACCACCGGTCTGATTTTCTGACGATTATCGTGGAGATGGTGGAAGACGTCACCTACCTGAAGGAAATTGTCTTCCGCGAAATACCGACCGAAGAGGTTTTTAAGGAAGCAATTTTGGCGCTGAACGTGCCCATGGACGACCGGGGCTACGATCCGCGAAACCTAAATGCCGAATTGATGGCCCTCATGCTCAAGACCACGCCCATGGACGGGGCCGCCAATTACAAGTACTACATGGACCAGTGGTCCACCTCCGCCAGCGACAAATTCCAGCCTCGCGCCAACCCCTTTTTGAATCCCTTCAATTGGGCACGCTTCTTCCGCGATTTGAAGCAGAATAAGAAAAAGTAAGGTTCGTCCACTTCGTGTTTTTTTTGGTATTATTGCACCCGCTTTTAGACGGTTTATGCGTTTGGAAGCGGTTTCGGGGTGTAGCGCAGCCCGGTTAGCGCATCACGTTAGGGACGTGGAGGTCGGATGTTCGAATCATCTCACCCCGACATTATCGGAAGGCCGTTGCGGTCGTCTCGCCCGAGGCGAGATCACCCCGACATTATCAGAAGGCCGTTGCGGTCGTCTCGCCCGAGGCG
>JALONI010000022.1 GCA_025455015.1 Cyclobacteriaceae bacterium
TGGTGTAAATGTTCTTCTCGTTTTTGTCATATCTCCCCAATTTAACTGTTACTAAACTGCTTTTAGATTTTTGTCCAGTCTTATAGGGGGTTAGTACACGATTGCATCTGCAAGCATATCTAGCGAATCGGCCACAAGACCCATTGAGTTTGAGACAAGACCAGTAGTTATTTCTATAAGGAAGAGCAAAAAATTAATCCCCAAAACTATCCATAACGTTTTCCGCTGATTGTTTTCATTTTGGTCAACCGGTAGATCAGCTATGGCAGTGGATGAAATTAAAGTTGAATTCAATTGTAATTGATTTAAGGCTGCTGAAATTGAGTCAATTTCGTAGTCGTGATAGATTAATACGGTACGTGCATGTATATCAAAGTGTAATTTTCTTACGCCTTTTCTGCCAGAAAGTTTGAGACGTATTAATTGCTCTTCTGAAGGACAATCCATCTTCTCAACTTTAAATACTGATGCTTGCATTTGATATGGTTATTAAAGTACAGGTTTGATTAGTTTCTGGAAATTACAAATACTAAGTTCTGCATAGTATTGAAATATGTAGCATGATTTTCCCCAACGCAATTTGTTCTTTATATTCTTTAAATACTTTTTACCCGAAGTCTCAGACTGTTTACGATAACTGATACTGAACTTAAACTCATGGCCAACGCTGCCAGCATGGGACTTAACAGCCATCCGAAAAAAGGATACAGTACACCTGCCGCGATTGGTATGCCTATTACATTATAGATAAAAGCAAAAAACAGGTTTTGCTTTATGTTGCTCATCACCTCCGTACTTAATTTTCTTGCTCTAATAATTCCCAACAGATCGCCTTTTACTAATGTAATGCCTGCGCTTTGAATAGCCGCGTCTGTGCCTGTGCCCATTGCAATTCCAACATTTGCCTGTGCCAATGCAGGTGCATCATTAATACCATCACCCGCCATTGCTACAACTTTGCCACTCTCTTGTAGTTCTTTTACTTTGTTAAGTTTATCGGCAGGAAGGTAATCTGCTTCGTATCCGTCAAGCCCTAATTCTTCTGCAACACCTTTGGCAGTATTCTTATTGTCGCCTGTGAGCATGATTACACGTAGTCCTTGCTTTTGTAATTCCTGAATAGCACTCTTTGAATTTTGCTTAATTGGGTCGGCCACACTTATATACCCTGCAAGTTGGTTATCAATTACTACATACATTACCGTTTCCCCTTTGGATTGTCTTTCTTCTATTTCTTTTTGATTGGATTCGCTTTGTGTTAGCCCTTGTGATTTTAAAAGCTTTGCATTTCCAATGGAAACCTTTTTAGCGTCAATCTCGCCTGTGATTCCGTGACCTGTTATGGATTCAAAATTCTTAACCTCACTCCATAAAAGATTTTTAGATTTCGCAGCCTTTACGATTGCTTCTGCCAATGGATGTTCGCTGCTTGCTTCCAGCGATGCCGCTTTACCTAAAATTTCATCTTCACTTATTGAACTAATGAAAGATTTTACTGATTTTAGCGAAGGTTTACCTTCCGTTATTGTTCCCGTCTTATCAATGACCAATACGTTCACCTTCTTCATCTCTTCTATTACTTTGGCTTCTTTTAACAATACACCAAACGTAGCCCCGCGACCCGTGCCTACCATTATGGACATGGGTGTCGCCAATCCTAATGCGCAAGGACAAGCAATAATGAGAACTGTTACTGCATTGGCAAATGCAAAGACCATTGCCGGATCGGGTCCCCAAATAGCCCACACTATAAAAGAGAGAATTGCTATGACAACGACTATGGGTACAAAATAACCTGATACTCTATCGGCCAGATTCTGAATAGGGGCTTTAGATCGACTTGCTTTATTAACCATGTCAATAATTTGCGCAAGCAATGTGTCTGCTCCAATCTTCAATGCTTTCATTTCAAAACTCCCTGTTCCGTTTACTGTGCCTCCTGTTACGGCATCGCCTTGATTTTTTTCTATGGCTAACGGTTCACCCGTAATCATTGACTCGTCTATGGAACTACGACCTTTTGTAACTTCGCCATCCACTGGAATTTTTTCGCCAGGTTTTATTTTGATAATGTCGTTAAGTACCACACGCTCTAATGGAATTATTTCTTCTTGCCCGTTTCGGATTACGGTGGCCTCGGGTGGTACTAAATTAAGCAGGGCGCGAATGGCACTATTGGTTTGACCTCGTGCTTTCAGTTCTAATACTTGCCCAAGCAGAATTAGAGATAGAATTACCGTTGCTGCTTCAAAATATAAATGTACTGTGCCGTTCAATTTAAATTGGTCAGGGAAAATAGTGGGAAACACTAAGGCAACAATGCTGAACAAATAAGCTGCACCTGCACCCAATGAAATGAGTGTCCACATATTAGGTGACCAATGTATAACTGATTGATACCCTCGTTTGAAAAATTCGGCACTACAATAGAATAGGACTGGAGTTGATAAAGCAAACTGTACCCAACCCCACGTTGTCATGCTTGCTATTTGTGAAAGGTGCAACCCAATCATTTCGCCCATTACAATAATGAGTATTGGAATGGTGAATGCTGTAGCGATCCAAAACTTCTTAAGCATGGACTTATACGCTAGTTCCTCTTGTTCATTATCCTTCTGAACAATTTTAGGAACGAGATCCATCCCGCAGATGGGACAACTGCCCGGTGCATTTCGACTTACTTCGGGATGCATGGGACACGTGTACTCCATACTCCCTTCATTTGGTTTTTGTTCCTTTGTAGCATGTTCGTGATTGTGTGAATGATGTTCGCTCGGTTCATGCTTTGATGTCACCGTATTTTCAACCAACACTAAGTTCATCCCGCATTTAGGACATTTACCGGGTTCGTCCTTCACCACTTCGGGATGCATAGGGCAGGTATATTTTTGATGTGTGTGTTCCATATTTTTCCCTATTGATATTTAACTCAATCATTTCTATTTCAATTCTTCAGTCTTTGCATTTTTGAAGTACGTTTCTAAAGCTTTTTCACCAAACTTGTAAAAGACAACTGGTGTTATAATCATATCTAATAGTGTGCTACTCACCAACCCACCTAAAATTACTGTTGCCACGGGATACAAGATTTCCTTTCCAGATGCCTGTGGGTCTAATGTAAGCGGTACTAAGGCTAAGGCTGCTGTTAGGGCTGTCATCAACACGGGAACTAATCGTTCTAACGAGCCACGGATGATCATTTCTTTGCTGAACTTCTCACCCTCATGTTCTACTAAGTGGATGTAGTGAGAGATCATCATAATTCCATTTCGTGAAGCAATTCCCGTAAGGGTAATGAAGCCAACCAATGTAGCAATGGAGAATGTTCCGCCTGTAAGCATCACGGCTACTACACTGCCAATTAACGCCAACGGAACGTTGAGCATGATTTGTAACACCATGCGTGAAGATTTAAAATGACTGTATAAGACAAGGAAAATTCCTGCTATAGAAAATATACTAAGTATCAAAATAAGTTTTGAGGCAGACTGTTGACTTTCGAACTGACCACCAAATTCAAGAAAGTACCCTTCGGGTAAGGCAACTTCTTTGGCCAACGTTTCCTGTATTTCTTTTACAGTTGTGCCCAAGTCGCGACCTTGCACGTTACAGGAGATTACGATTCTGCGTTGCGTGTTTTCGTGCCAAACGGAATTGATGGCCGTTGTAGTTTCGATAGTTGCAATTTGTTGAAGGGGTATGAGATTACCCTCGGGGGTGTCAATCATTGTGTTACGAATGTTTTCGATGTTGTTGCGTTCTTCATCGGTGGCACGTAACAGAATATCAAATGTTTTTTGGCCATCCAGAATTTGCCCAACTACTTTTCCATTGTAAAATACTTCAAGGTCTTGGGCAACTTTTCCTGCTTGTATGCCATAGCGTTGCAAGGCTTCGCGGTTTACTTTAATGAGTAATTGAGGCACCATTACTTGCCGTTCTACCTGTGCATCGACAACGCCTGGAATTTTGCTGATAATGTCTTTTATGTTTCCTGCGTTGGTGCGAAGGTCGGTAAGGTCTTGTCCAAAAAGTTTGATGGCTACTTGCGCCCGAACTCCCGAAAGCAAATGATCAAGGCGATGGGAAATGGGCTGACCAACATTTACGTTTACACCTTTCAGAATATTGAGTTGACTTCTGATGTCGGCCAAAATTTCATCGCGGGAGCGGGTAATATCTGATTTTAACTCTACTTCAATTTCTGAATTGCTGACAGGCTCTACGTGTTCGTCCAACTCAGCACGACCTGTTCTGCGGCTCACGTACTCAACTTCGGGCACTTTCATCATTAGTTTCTCTGCCATGGTACCAATCTTATTGCTTTCTTCCAATGAAGTGCCGGGAGGAGCAGAAAGATTAATGGTAAAAGAGCCTTCGTTGAACGGTGGCAAAAACTCTGTACCGAAGAATGGGACAATGGATATAGACGCTACTATAATTATTCCAGCAGCTACTATAACAGGTTTGGAATGGCTCAATCCCCAATGCAAAACCTTTGTGTCTTGTATTTTTAGCCATTTTACTAAGCTGGAATCTTCAGCGTGTTCAGAATTAAAGACTTTAGTCCACCATGATTTCTTGGTTGATTCTCTTTTTGTGCCTACTGATTTCAATAAATAACTACAGAGTACGGGAGTGACCGTAAGTGATACGAAAAGTGAAGCAACAATAGAGGTTATGTAAGCAATGCCGAGAGGGGCAAAGATTTTACCTTCAATGCCCTGCATGTAAAACAGCGGAATGAATACGAGCACTACAATGATAGTGGCATATACAATTGAATTGCGTACTTCACTGCTGGCATCGTAAATGACTTTAAGTGTTGGTTTCGGATTGGCTGCAAGTTGATTTTCTTTTAACCGTCTGAAAACATTTTCAACGTCCACAATCGCATCATCTACTAATTCACCGATAGCGATTGCCAAACCGCCCAAGGTTAATGTATTAATCGAAATATCAAACCACTTGAAAACAATAGCTGAAATAATAAGCGATAGCGGAATAGCCGTGAGCGTGATGATGGTTGTTCTGAAATTGAGCAGGAAGAGAAATAAAACTATAATAACCAAAATAAATCCATCGCGTAAAGCTTCTTCTACATTGTTCAATGAATTAACGATGAAGTTCTTTTGCTGAAAAATGTGTGGGTTAAGTTTTACATCGGGCGGAAGTGTGGCTTCCAATTCAGTTAATGCTTTTTCAATCTCATCGGTCAGTTTTATGGTACTTGCTCCCGGTTGCTTCTCTACTGTAAGAATCACTGCGGGTTTCGCATTGATACTCGCATCGCCTCGCTTTAACGCTGCGCCATATTTTACTTCTGCAACTTGCGAAAGCAACACAGGAACTCCTTCGTTGTTTGCCACTACTGTTCCTGACAAATCTTCTAATGTGTAAGCTCTGCCTACATTGCGGATTAATACTTCTGAACCGTATTGGTCAAAGAAATTGCCCGTTGTGTTTTTATTCGATAATTGAAGGGCATTGTCGATGGCATCAATCGTAAGATTGTACTGCTTGAGCTTGGCACTTGAAATCAGTACTTGATATTGTAGTCGTTCGCCCCCAATGGGTATTACTTGCGATACGCCTTTGATGCTCATTAATCTTCTTCGAATAGTAAAGTCTGATAATGTTCTTAGTTCAGAAGAAGATGTTGAATCGGCACTTACACCTACTAACATTACTTGACCCATGACAGAACTAATCGGTCCCATGACAGGAACAATGCCGTTGGGCAATTGCACTGTTTGTAATTTCTCTGCCACTAACTGCCTTGCTCTGTACACATCGGTATCCCAATCAAACTCTACGAACACCATACCTATACCAATGGCCGAGCTGCTCCGCACAACTTCTACACCGGGCGCACCGTTCAGGGCTGTTTCTACAGGAAGTGCTACCTGTGTTTCGATTTCTTCGGGAGCCATGCCGTTAGCTTCTAAAAAGATTGTTACGCGTGGCCTGTTCAAGTCGGGCAATACATCTACTGGTAGATTGATAACCGTGTATGTGCCATAGACTAATAACAAAGAGGCGAACGCCACAACAAACAAGCGGTTGTGAAGAGAAAAACTAATTAGGCGATTCAGCATGATTCCTTATGTTGATGTTTTATTCAAATTGATTGCAAGACTATACAAAGAAGGCAAAGCCCGACAATGGAATAGACAATCCATTTCAGTATGCGTCTAAACCTGTCAGGCTTTTGCTCTTCCACCCTGCAACATTCCTTCATTTACTTATTAATGTGCGTGTTCAGCACCCGCAGCGTGTTCGCTTTCAGGTGCTTTGCCTTCTTCTACTTTAATTACAAAATCGGCTGTATGCACCTGGCCGTTGGTTTGGAACTGTAACCAGCCTCTATATGTGCCCGGTTTGCCAAACGTTGTGTGTAGATCAAGTCTTCCATTTACTACTTCGGGATGCACGTGTAAGTAATTCTGTGTGTCTTCGCTTATCACGACTACGTGGGCTTTCGCTGCCAAGTAGTTTTCAAACGAATCGGCAGAAACTTCTTTGCCATCTTTTTTGATAATGCCTGAAATGTGCGATGTGCCTTCGCTGAAAAACTTTCCACCTTCTGGTTCTAAGGAAACCTCGTAACCGTCTGTCATGCTTACGGTTTTAGAAGCCGTGTACTTTTGAGCTTTGTAAGGTGTGCCTGAAACATTCAATTCAATTCTTTCTAACTGGTGATTTGCACCACTTGGTACGTAGTCTGCAAATAGAACGTAGTCACCACCTTGTTCGAACTTTGTTTCATTGTGAAATCTTCCGTTTGTGTAGTTTGTGCCTTTGGGCAATACATTAATGTCGTACGAACCGTTTGCCTGAAATTCAGGGTGGATATGGTCGAAGTATGACAGGTCTTTGCTTACTACAATTAAGTGTAGTTTTTTATCATGTTGAATATCGAGCGGAACCATCTCGCTTTCGTTTCCTTTAATGGATGGTGTAAACGATAACTTGGCTGCCTTTCCTGCTTCTACTACGGGTTCGGCTTTAAATGCCATGAAGTACGTGTTCGTGTTAGCAGCTTTATCAGCGCTTACCAATTCTAATTTCATTCCGCACTTAGGGCAAGTTTCACCTTCTTTACCTGTAACATCTGCGTGCATGGGGCAGGCATAGGTGTGTTCGTGGTCTCCTGCTGCATGATCGTGTTCTCCTTCGGAGGTTTCGTTTGATTCTGAGGTTTTGCTTCCGCAAGAGGTTACGGCCATTGATGCAACTCCTGCGAAGAGTGCAAAGGCAATGTTCTTAATTGTTGTTTTCATGTGTATTGGTTTTATTTAGTTATTCATTATTGGTTTAGATAAATCATTTTCATTTGGTAGGTAGCATTTACCACTACCCGTTCGCCTTCTTCTACTCCTTTTTGTATTACGGTGTAAGAGCCATTGTTTTGCCCGATGGATACATACGACACGCTGTACTGCTCTGCACTATCTTTAATAAAAATCACAGGGCGACCATTTATTTCACTAATAGCACTGTTAGGTAAAGCAATTTCCTTAATGGGTTTAGCGGCAAACACCTGCACGTTCACAAACTCACCGATTTTAAATTCATTGTCGGGATTTTCCATTTCAAAAATTACCCGTTGTGTTTGATTGGTTGGGTTAATGGATTGCGCTGGAGCAAGTAGTTTTACTTGTGCTGTTTTGTGAACATCCGTAGTGGCACATTCTACCATGAAATTTCCACCAGTATTAACTTTGTCAGCATCTTTATCGAATACCTGTGCCTCTACATATACTTTTGAAAGATTGGTAACGGTAAATAATGTTTCGTTAGCGTTTACCGTTGCGCCAATGGCAAAAGTGAAGTTGCTTAATGTGCCATTGATGGGTGACTTTAAAAAAATTGCTCTTGCATTGTTTGATGTACCATTGCCCACATTTTCAAAAAGCTTTTTATTTTCTCTCGCTTTGTTGTAACGCGATTCTGCCTCGGCAACGTCTCTTTTGGCTGCAATGTCTTCAATGCTTTTTAAACGTTCGTAATCTTTTTGTGCTGCCTCTAACTCTGCCTCGGCATTATTTTTTTCAGCCAGAAACGTTACGGCATTCCCCGCATCAATAGTTGGTTCAATCGTGGCTAATACTTGTCCCTGAGTAACCTTTTGTCCTACTTTCACATTCAGGGAAGTGATTCTTCCTGTTTGGGGTGATTGAACAACCGCCTGACCGTTCGATGAGGGTATTACTGTTCCAAAAAGTTTTGTGCTTTCAGTAAATCCACCTTGCTGAACAGGTTGCGTGGTTACATCAAATAAAAACTGAGTTTCTTTTGGAACTTCAAATGCATTGGAAAAATTATTTCCTTTTTTACCTGCATCATCGTGGCCTTCGTGCGCCCATGCCGGTTGTAATTGTGCAGTAGGTAAAACAATAAGGACAACTAAGAAACCTGCGGCTACTTTTCTATAACGGGCTTTCATGAAAAGGAACATGATAAGCAGTCCTGCTGCGAGACCAACGCCAACCAAGAATATGCTGCTTTCAAAAATAGCAGGGCTATGTTCTTCTTCCTGTGTTGCTAACTGCTTACCCGGCTCAATATTTTGCAACAGAAGCAAATCAGAACCTAAAGGAGAGGTGATGGTTACTGTTAGTGAATATATTTTTGCGGAAGGAAAAGTGGTTTTGATTTCATAGTAGCCTTTATCTACTCTTGAAATAGTGAACTCCAATGTCTTGTCTTCTTTTGAAGTAATCTTGAGTGATGCACTATCCAGTGGTCTGTTGGTTTTATAATCGCTGATGAACAGCCAAAGCGTTGCCACTTGTCCCACTTCAATAGGCTGGTATTTCAAAAACAGTTCGTACTTATCTGAAATTGCTTCTGAGGAAAAATACGTTTTTCCATTTGCCTCGGCAACGGGTTTTTCCCCTGCGTGTGTGTGGTCATCGCCTCCGCTTGCTTTGGCTACTAAGGTCGTAAGCAAAAGGCAATAGCTGAGAAGCAAAACCTTTGAGAAATAGTTTAGTGTTTTCATAAATCTCCGGTTATATAGTTAATGTTGATGATGCTCTGATTGTAGTTTCGCAATGTTTCGAGATAGGTTCGCTTGATGGTGTATGCGTCATTAATATTTCGGATGTAAGCGATATAGTCTGTCTGGCCACTTTCAAAAAAACGTTTCGCGGCATTTATAATGTCATCTGCCTGACGAAGCCCGGAAGCTTCATAATATGCAACTGCTTGTTGAGCAGAGTTGTATTCGCTTATGGCAGTTTGTAAGTCGGCTGTAAGCTGTTGCTGCTGCACTCGTGTTTGTTGTTCGGCAATTTGCAACCCTGTTTTAGCTGCTTTGATGTTGCCATTGTATTGCCAAAACCAAAGCGGAACAGTGAAGCCTACGCGAAAGCGATAGTAGGTTTCTGTTTCTTTTGCCCCTTGATTCAGGTATCCAAATACAAGCCCAGGCAATACTCGATTACGTTCGAGAGATACTTGCTTTTGACTTACTAATTGGTTTTGTCGTGCGTATTGTACAAAGGGACTCTGCGTTACGGATGAAGTGTCTGCCTGAACGGTGAGTGCTGATAGCTTTATCAATGGAGACACGTTCAATTCTGCTGACATGCCCGTGTACAGCTTTAATTGTTGCACGTTTGCTTTGTGAGTGTTTTCTGCTTGCACAAACTGGTTGTGTACTTCTCCGTACTGAGATTCTGCAAACGTTTTGGCGAGGTAATCAATTACACCCACTTCAAATTGCCTTTTGGCAGATAGGTAAATTTGATTGTAAAGACTGTCTTGGTATTTCAGTTGTTTAGAAAGTTGCCAACTGTATTGTGTATTTAAATACACTGAACGAATTAATCTCTTTATCTCGTTTACTGTAAGTGCCTTTCCCTTTTCTGAAAGCAACGATTGTTGTTTCAGTAATTGACCTTGCTTGATGTATACGGTTGGAAATTCTATTGATTGTAAAATACCCACCGCATAAAATTCCCCTGTAGGGCTTTCTGCAATAACTTCAGGATTTGAAAGGTTAAACGAACTCTTGCGTAAGTAATTACTTTGCTTTACTTGGAGTTCAGCCGATTTGAGTAATGGGCTATACTTCATAGTAGAATCAAGCGCAGCTTGTTCTGAGATTACATTTTGTGCGCTGATCAATTCAACGTAGGCCGTTAAGATGATCAAGCCAAAGTATTTTACAATACTTATTTTCATGGTAAGAAATGTTAGTGATTAATTGGCGTTCATGGCTATGAAAATAGCACATGAAAATTCAGGCAGACTTTAGATAAGTCTTAGCAAATAGAAATAGGGGGTGCGCGAAGCGCACGAAAGAGATAAAGTGAGTTGTCGGTAATGAGGTCATCCGAGGGTGGATGAAAAATCTGTTGCGATGGGATAATTCTAAATATGGCAAGTAAACTATAAACGGCTAATTGCTTCTCTGTTTTTTTGACCTTGGCAAAATTTTGCTCTGAGGAATGAACAAATGTAACATCAGCGTTTGCTGCGTGTGTCAGAAAATATACTGCACTCGCATCTTCATGCTCATTGGTATCTTGTTTATCGTGATGATGTGAATCGCTATTGTCACTTGCATGATGGTGATGCTCCGTTGCTTCCTTATGCGAGTCGTGGTGATGATGAGGTACAATGCTGTGCAGTATCGCCCCTGAATAGGCGAACAAAAACACGTAAACAAAAAGTAGTTTTTTTAGCATTGCAGTAGCAAATGTAAGTATTTTGAATTAATGGATTGCAATCATATAGGCCGCCATTGCTACCATCAGCAAATCTTCAATAATTGTGACGGTGCTCATTGGAAGATTGAAAACAGCTCCTAAACATGCGCATTGAATCTTTTTCTTGTTTAAAACGCTCTGAATCACGCCTATGCTGCTGAACCCCATAATTATAATAGTAGCCCAATTTGTAAAAGTAGGGTTAAAGCCTGTTAGAAATGCTACCCCCAAAGCCAGTTCAATAAAGGGGTAAACAAGTCCATAAGCCGGCACTTTTTTGGCGAGTAAATCATACATCGCGTAGCTGTCAGCAAAACCTTTAAGATTGAGCAACTTAAAGAATGAGAACACTAGAAAGAAGCCAGCCATAAAAGTATTCATGCCCGTGTGCAAGCTTCCATCGGCTGTTAAGAAAGCAACACCTGAGATGAATAGTCCAATCAGCAACAACGGCTTATAGGTAGCGAACCAAGATCTAGATTCTTCCACTTTCATGGTGTGGTGGCTGTGGTCGGTGGCATCTTCACTGATTTTGTATTTCGTGTCATTACCAATGGCATTCTGCAATTCCGTAATGCTAAGGTGTCGTTGCATGGTGACAGTTGCTTTTTGACCTTCGAGTTTTACATCGGCAGCGAGTACGTCCGGATGCATCAGCAATTTGCTTTTAACTTTGGCTACACAGCCTTCACAGGTAATACCTGCTACAGTGTATGAATGTGTCATTTGATCTATTATTTGATTAACATTCAAATTAACGAAGCCTTGACGGAAAAGTAGTTACATAATTACGGATAAGAGTTATACTTTATCCAGTGACTTACGTGTTTTGTCGCGAAGCTTCTTGAAATGGCTGGGGGTTAGTCCGATCACTTGTTTGAACTGCTTAGATAAGTGTTGAACGCTACTGTACGTAAGCTGGTCTGCGATTTGACTTAATGATAGTTCATCATATACAAGCAGTTCTTTTACTCTTTCTATCTTTTGATGTATGAAATATTGTTCAATCGTAGTGCCTTCAACTTCAGAAAAAAGAGAACTAATAGAAGAGTAGTCTTTCCCAATTTTATCAGCGAGGTAGGCAGATAAATTAGTTCTCAGTTTTGCATTTGGTTTGTATATTAAGTTGATTATTTCTGTTTTCACCTTTTCAATCAACTTTGATTTCTTGTCATCAATTAATTCAAATCCTAACCGCTCAATATTTTCTTTGAATTGTTTTAGTCTATTGACTTCAATCTTATCGACAAGTGTGATTTCTCCCAGTTCTACTTTCTTAAAATTGATATTCTGTTTTTCGAGTTCACGAGTCACCACCATTTTGCAGCGGTCGCATACCATATTTTTGATATAGAGAGTCATCTTTGAAATCAATATTTTGTCAAAGGTACTGTTATCATGTGGAATTCTGCCTTGTCGGCTTAGTCTACTCTATCTTGGTAGGGGCGGGTGGGTATTTGGCTCTTGGCATTGCTTTGGATGTGGGCGGGTTTGCGCGGCAATGGCAAGTGCCAAATGTGCGGTGGGTGAGAATCTCTCCGGGTTGCCGTGCGGTTGGGATTCGTAGACGAGTCTTTAACGTTTACTGAGTCCAAGTCCCCTAATTCTTTTATTCTTTTCTCTTGTCCCACGTTGTTTAAAGGAATGCTCACTTGTCAAGGTGCAGGAACGTTGTTAGTAGGTCGTCCTTCGTTTTTTTTATTCCCTTATTCCTTTGTCTTTTTATTCACTCTTGTCAGCGTGGAGAAACTTAAAGGGTTGGATTGTCTGCCGTTACTTTGTTGTCGTGGAGAATTTGTCGGGTTGTTTGAAGGGCATTGTTGCTAACTCAAAGATATACGAAACTTTTCTTTCGCACAAAAGAACGTAAAATGCTGGCTGTGAGGTATTTACAAAATTATCGCGCGTGTATACTTTCGTATATACGCCTATATATCACCACGTGCAGTTCGCAGAATTTTGTCGATTGGGCTCTCGATTTTGCCAAGCTCTTTCCGGCTTACAGGCTATACCGCAGCGTGGTGCGGATATCGTTATGACCGAGCAATTCGTCTGTGTATTTGCTGTCTGTTCCCTTTGCCCTTGTGGATGTTGCGCACAGGCTTTGCGCACGTGCTACCAACGGGCAAGCCTAACATCACACCACAATAAAATTCGCTCGCACTTTAGTTTGTTGTTGTGGGCCTGCTGTCCTGATTTATTTCGTTTGTTGGTGATCTGCCATCACGGCTCACGCGCAACGCCAACAAAGGCCGAGATGCAAACGGACGCGAGGCTTCGATCAGCGCCCCGCCCTCAAAAACGCAGCCGAAACACCGTGCGCACGTTGGGCTCCGACTCCACCGAGAGGCTGCCGTTGTGCATCTGCATGATCTGCCGCGAAAGGCTCAGCCCAATGCCCGAGCCGGTCTTCTTTGTGGTAAAAAAAGGAATGAAAATCTTCTCCATCGCCTCTTTGATGATGCCCGGCCCATTGTCGCTCACATCTATCCATACGGAGCCATCGGCATAGCGTGCGGTCATCTCAATTTTTCCGTCCGGCTGGCCCACCAGTGCCTCGCGCGCGTTTTTGACTAGGTTGATCAATACCTGCGTCATCATTTCTTCATCGGCTTGGATGGTCAGGTAGTCAGACTCCAGCCGGATGACAAACGCGGTGGGGGTGTTTTTGAATTCGGGCTTCATCAACTGGCCGATGCGCTCCAGGAGTCCGGCCACTTTCACGGAGGCCAGTTTGGGCTGCGGCACGGAAGTGTACTCGCGGTAGGCATCGATAAACCGAATCAACCCTTTGCTGCGACTTTCAATGGTGTTCAACCCTTCGCGCAGGTCTTCGGCTCCCTCGTTGGGAAGCTCAAAGTGGCCGTTTACTTTTTTGAGGTCATGGTCCAGCACCTCGCGCAGGGTGGAGGTGAGGGACGAAATGGGGGTGATGGAGTTCATGATCTCGTGGCGCAGCACGCGCGTCAGGTTCTGCCATGCTTCCAGTTCCTGTTGCTGCAGTTCGCTTTGAATGTTTTGCAGCGTCACCAATTTTACCGCATTGCCGCGCACCCGTATTTCGGTGGCCTGTATGGTGAGCAGGATTTCGTGATTGGTGCGGTACAGCGAGCTTTTGCCGGGTTTGGCTTCCAAAATGGCGGCATAGAGGCTGGGGTTGAAGTGTTGAAGCTCGTGTATATTTTTGATGACGTGGTTGTTGATGTACCTGCGCGCATTAGTATTGATCAATTGGATGGTGCCATCGCTTTCAAACGAGAGGATGCCCGTGCGCACCTGCTGCACGATGGTGTTGAGAAACTGTCCGTTTTCTTCTTTTTCAGAACGAGCTTTCCGGAACGCCTCCAGCACCTCGTTGAAGGCGTTGTTCAGCTCGCGGAAGCTGCGCCCCAGTTTGTTGTCATGGGCAAAGCCCGAGATGAAATCGGAGTATTTGACCGACTCCAAAAAGCGGGTGAGTTTGCGGTTGGTTTGCGAGGTAAACCGGTACAGCTCAAAAAGTTGCCCGATGACGATGAGCGCCATCAGGCCGGCCGCAAAAATCATGTTGGGCCGGCTGGCCATGTACACGAACAGCGCCATGGTGGCCCCCAAGAGCACCGTGCGCAACGCCACGCGAGATAGAAAGTCTTTAAACACGGCAGGGGTTGGTCAGCGGGGGTGGGAAATTGTTTTTAACAGTTAGCATTCAATATTCGGAACTCAGGCGGGGCGATTCAACGTTGGCATTACAGGCCGTGTTTCTCCAGCCTGCGGTACAGCGAAGAGCGGGTGAGGCCGAGTTCGGCCGCAGCCTGCGTGATGTTGCCGTTGAATTTCTTCAACACTTTTCGGATCAACAGTTTCTCCACCTCGTCCAGGTTGAACTGGTCCAGGTTGATGCCGCCCGCATCGGCCTCGCGTGCCTGCGTGTTGGTCAGGGTAAAGTCCTCGGGCTGAAGCACCGATCCGTTGCAGAGGATCACCGCGCGTTCCAGCGCATGCTGCAGCTCGCGGATGTTGCCGGGCCACTGATGCTTGCTCATGCGCGTCATGGCGGCTTCGCTGATTTTGCTGATGGGTTTGTTGTAGCGCGTGGCGTAGTGCTTCAAGAAATGATTGGCCAGCAGGGGTATGTCTTCGATGCGCTCGCGCAAGGGGGGTATTTCGATCTCGATGGTGTTGATCCGGTACAGCAGGTCTTGCCGGAATTTGTTGTCTTTGACCATCTCGTACAACGGCATGTTGGTGGCGCACACCAGGCGGATGTCCATCGACACCTCTTTGTTGGAACCCACGCGGTTGATCCTCCGGTTTTGCAGGGAGGTGAGCATCTTGGCTTGCGAGGGCATGGACAGGTTGCCGATTTCGTCCAAAAACAGCGTGCCTCCGTTGGCCAGCTCAAACCGGCCGGTGCGATCTTCTTTGGCATCGGTAAACGAGCCTCGCTTGTGTCCGAAAAGTTCACTTTCAAAAAGCGTTTCGGGTATCGAGCCGAGGTCTACCGCTACAAACGACTCGTGCCTGCGGGCCGAGTGGCGGTGGATGGCGCGCGCCACCAGTTCTTTGCCCGTGCCATTTTCACCCAGTATCAGCACGTTGGCATCGGTGTGGGCCACGCGTTCGATGGTTTGAAAAATCTTTTGCATGGCCTGGCTTTGGCCGATGATGTCGCTGAATTTTTCGTTGATCGTTTCATTGATTTGCTGATTTTTGAGTTTCAGCGTTTCTACCTGGTCGCGCGTTTCGCGCAGCCGCATGGACGAGTAGAGGGTGGCCAACAGCTTTTCGTTCTCCCAGGGCTTCAGCACAAAGTCGGTAGCCCCGGCTTTGATCGCCTTCACAGCCATCTGCACATCGCCATAAGCGGTAATGAGCACCACCACGGCCGAGGGGTCCAGCTCCAAAATCTTGCCGAGCCAGTAATATCCCTCATGGCCGCTGCTCACGTCTTTGGTGAAATTCATGTCCAGCAGAATCACATCGTAGTCGTCTTGCTTGAGCAAGGCCGGTATCGCCTCCGGGTTCTTTTCAATGTCCACCTGGGCAAAGTGGCGCTTCAGAAACATCTTGGCGGCTTTTAGCAGGTCTTCGTTGTCGTCAACGATGAGTATTTTACCGTGTTTGCTCTCGCTCATGCGTGCAGGGATTTTGGGTGTTGATGCGGTCAGGTACAACAATAATACCGTGTCAGCGAAACATCGAAAATGGCGCACAGGGGCATTTTCGGGGTCAGTAAAGCTACGGTTTTTTGTCCGTATGCGGACAGTGCCGTTCGGTGGTGAACGAGAAATTTCACGTTTGCGTGGTATTTCGAGGCAAAAAGGTGCTTTGGCCCGGTTGGCACGCTTGTTGGCCTTAGACGCCCCATTACCTCACGGGCATGGACAAGAAAATTGAAAAAAAGAACTGGACTGTAAAAAAAGTGGCCATGTACGGTGGGGCCGTGCTGGTGGTGTTGCTGGTGGCCTACCAACTGATTTTTGCCGACAGACGCTCCAAGCTGAAGGTGGAACAAGACAAGATCACCATTGCCGAGGTAAAGCGGGGTGAGTTCAAGGAGTTTATTCCGCAAACGGGCATTGTGGAACCCAGCCGCACAGTATTCTTGGATGCTATTGAAGGCGGAAACATCAAACGGCTGGTGGCAGAGTCGGGCAAGCTGCTGAAAAAAGGCGATGTCATCCTGGAACTCACCAACCTGAACCGCGAGCTGTCGGTGTTGCAGCAAGAAGCCTCTTTTAACGAGAGCATCAACCGCGCGCGCGAAACCAAACTCAACATCATGCGAAACGACCTGGAACAGCGCCAGACACTCGCCCTGATCGACAATCAATTGAACATCCTAAAACCTCAATACATTCGGCAAAAGCAGTTGTTTGAAAAGAAACTCATCGCCAAGCAGGAGTTTGAACGCACCGAAGCCGACTATAACTATAACCTGGAACGCAGACGCATCACCTACGAGGTGTACAAAAACGATTCCATCGACCGCATACGCCAACTGCGCTTCACGGCTGAGTCGGAGCAGAAGATGATGCAAAGCCTCAACGGGTTGGCCAAGATACTCGACAACCTGGTCATCCGCGCCCCCATTGACGGGCAGTTGTCTACGCCCCATTGGGAAATCGGTCAGGCTGTATCCACCGGGCAGCGCCTCGGCCAGGTAGACATCGTGGGCAGCTACAAGGTGCGTGTGCCGATTGATGAATTGTACCTGCCCAAAATTTCGGTAGGCTTGCCGGCCACCACTGACTTTGCCGGGCAGCAATACCGGTTGGTGATCACCTACATTTATCCCACCATCACCAACGGGCGTTTTGAAGTAGACATGGAATTTGACGGGCCCACGCCCGCGGGCATCCGCAGGGGGCAGTCGCTCCGGTTGCGCATTGAGTTGGGGCAGGCCTCCGAAGAACTGCTGCTGCCGGTGGGTGGCTTTTACAAAGACACGGGCGGCAGTTGGGTATTTGTGCTGGACGGAGCGGACAAGGCTGTGCGCAGAGACATAAAACTGGGGCGCAAAAACTCCGAAAACTTTGAAGTGCTGGAAGGACTGAAGCCGGGCGACCGCGTCATTACATCTTCTTACGAAAACTTTGGCAATAACCAGGTACTGCTGCTCAATTGATGCAACCTTACCCAAAAAAATGCGTCTTATACTACGTTGCTTTCGCGAAATAAGTCAATTGCTAAAACTATTTGTTCACCTAACTCATCACACCAACCGAAAACCACCCCGCTATGATAAAGCTCAAGAACCTCGAAAAAGTGTACACCACCGAAGAAGTGGAAACCACGGCTCTCAACAACATCAACCTGGAGATAAAAGATGGCGAGTTTGTGGCCATCATGGGGCCGTCCGGTTGTGGCAAGTCCACCTTACTCAACATCCTCGGCTTGTTGGATAACCCCTCCGGAGGCGAGTATCATTTTGGCAACGAAGAAGTGGCCCGGTATTCCGAGCGCCAGCGTGCCCAGTTGCGCAAAGGCTCCATCGGTTTTGTATTTCAGAGTTTCAATTTGATTGACGAACTCACCGTGTACGAGAACGTGGAACTGCCCCTGCTGTACATGAAAGTGCCGGCCGATGAACGCAAGAAGCGCGTGGAAGAAGTGCTGGAGCGCATGAACATCATGCACAGACGAAACCACTTCCCGCAGCAATTGTCGGGTGGGCAGCAGCAGCGCGTGGCCATTTCGCGCGCCATTGTGGCCAAGCCCAAAGTCATACTGGCCGATGAACCGACCGGTAATCTGGACTCGGCCAATGGTGAAGAGGTGATGAAGCTACTCTCGCAACTGAACAGCGAAGGTACCACCGTAATCATGGTGACCCACTCGCCCTATGATGCCAACTACGCGCACCGCATCGTCAATTTGTTTGACGGCAAGATCGTCACAGAGAATATCAAAGAACAATTTCATATCTGATCGCGATCAGACCCATACGACCGTAGGTTTTTCTCTAGGTTTAGGTTTGCAAGGGGCCCCGGCAACGGGGCCTTTTGTTTTTGGGGCCTGGCCACGCGCTGTACGAAAACGATACAAACCCCAGCCCCGGGCTGTACGCGTGTGTACAAGCCTATTTTTTTTTCGGAGCGAGGGGGAGAATGCAACCTGCGTTGTCATTAAGCAGTCTATAAACAATAGCTAACCCACCTCCACCATGCTTCGAAATTACTTGCTCATCACCCTGCGTAGCCTGCTCAAAAACAAGCTCTTTATTTTTATCAACGTTTTTGGGATGGGCATGGCCATTGCCTGCTGTTTGGTGGCCTACCTGAACTATCAATTTGCGCGCGGGTGGGATACCTCGCAAAAAAATGCGGAGCGCATTTACCGCGTGCAGTTTTGGCGCGAGTTTCAGGAAAAACGAGAGCGTTACGGCATGGCTCCCATGCCACTGGCTCAGTACATCCGGCAAAACATCAAGGGCGTGAGTCGGGTGGTGCGCCTGCAACCCTCGTATACCGACATTCGCATCGGGGAGGAGGTTTTTGGTACGCAAACTGCCTTTGCCGACTCCGCCTTTTTTGACCTGTTCACCGTTGATTTGCGGCACGGTACGTTTTCCAACTTTCACGACAAATCAAAGATTTTCATCAGCGATAAAATCGCCCTCAAGTACTTTAACCGTACCGATGTGCTGGACGAGTCGCTTACCCAAATCGTGTTGGGCAAAGACGGCATCCGCAGGCCCAAGGAGTTTATCATCGGGGGTGTGTACAAAGAACTGCCGCTCAACACCAGCGTTCGGTTTGATGCCATCACGCTTTTTGATAACTTCTGGGACATCAACCTGGACCCCGAGGTGAGCGAAACCAACTGGAAGCGCTGGGTGGGTGTGTTGTTTTTGGAGATCAATAACCCGGCCGATGTGGCATCCGTCACGCAGCAACTGCAGGCGTACGTAGAGCCCCAAAACAAGGTGCGTGAGGACTTCAAGATTTCGAGCTATTATTTGGAAAACTACGTGGGCATGATGCAGCGCAACCGGGCCAACCCGCGCGTGGACAATGACTGGCTGGGCGGTGGCATACCCGATGAGGCCGTCACGGTGCCGGTGGTCATGGCGGTGTTGCTGCTGTTGCTGGCGTGCTTCAACTTTACCAATACTTCCATTGCCATCTCCAGCCGCAGGCTGAAAGAGATTGGCATTCGCAAGGTTATGGGGGGCATGCGGGCCCAACTGATGCTTCAGTTTTTTAGCGAGAACTTGTTTCTCTGCTTGCTGGGGTTGCTGGCGGGGCTGCTCTTGGCCGAGTGGATGGTACCCGCCTACGATTCGCTCTGGCCGTGGCTGGAGCTGCGCCTTGACTATTCCGAGAATGCTACCTTTTTGATTTTTTTGATCGCGCTTTTGCTCATCACCGCCATCATTGCGGGCGGCTATCCATCCGTGTATGTTACATCTTTTGAGCCGGTGAGCATATTGAAAGGCACTGCCCGCTTTGGCGGCACCAACTGGTTTACGCGCTCGTTGCTTTTTGGTCAGTTTATCATCTCCATCCTGTGCGTGGTGTTCAGCATCGGCTTTTACCGAAACGGACACTACCAGCGCGAGTACGATCTCGGCTTTGATCGGCATGGCATCATTGCCGCGTGGGTGAACAACGAAGGCGGCTACAATACCTACCGCGATGCCTTGGCCGGCAATCCGGACATCGAATTGATCGCGGCCACGCGCCATCATGTAGCCAACAGTTGGTACAACGATCCCATCAAAGTAGCGGCTGTGGAACGCGAGGTGGACATTATGGAAATCGGAGAGAACTACTTTGAAGCGGTGGATATGACGTTGTTGGCCGGCCGCCATTTTCAACGGGATTCCGAAACGGACAAGCGGGAGTCCGTCCTGGTCACCGAAGAGTTTGTAAAAGAGTTTCAATGGGGCAGTGCGGAGGGCGCCATCGGCAAGCGCATTGTTTGGATGGATACCGTCTCGCTGTACGTGGTGGGCGTGGTGAAGAACATTTACGCGCGCGCCCTTTGGGAGCCGATCCAACCGCTGATGATACGGATGGCCACCCCGGCCAACTACCAGCAACTGGTGGTGCGGGCCAAACCGGAAAACCTCAAACGCGTGGATGAGTTCATGGAAAAGAAATGGAAAGAAGTGTTTCCCAACGCACAGTATACCGGTGAGATGATCGAAGAAGATATGGCCGAGGCGGATCAGATCAATAAAAACGTGGTGATCATGTTTTCGTTTCTGGGCGCCTTTGCGGCATTGATGACGGGCATCGGGCTGTACACGCTGGTCTCGTTGAACATTGTGCGCAAAATGAAAGAAATAGGGGTGCGTAAAGTACTCGGTGCTTCGTTGGGCAACATCGCGGCCGTGATCAATCGCGAGTTTGTCATCAACCTCTCGTTGGCGACCCTCTTGGGGGGTGTGTTGGGGTTGCTGGCGGTCAATTGGCTGATGGACTCGATTTGGGAGTATTACCTGAAGGTGGGTTTTGTCACCTTGGCGCTGGCGGGCGCACTCATGTTTTTGCTGGGCGTGGTAACGGTGGGTTTCAAAACGGTGAAAACGGCCATGTTCAATCCGACCCAAACCCTTCGATCAGAATAAGTCGAGCCCAACGGTTGAAAAGCTATTGTCTTACCCCGCGGTGGGCATCCGGCCGGTCATGAGGCAGGCCTGTTACCTCATGATTCAGTGGCGTGATCCGTTTGCCGGCCGGGAGCAGCGGAGCGTTTTCCTGTGCGTGCGCAGCGGGGCTGGGGCCTTGGCGATAGTCCTGTTACCCTTTGGTTTTCAGGCGCTTAGAGCAGAATCGGCCAGCGCTGTTCAGTAGCTGTGCTGCGCGTAGCCTGTGGAAAACCTGTGGATAACTTATCGGTAACATGCTGGCGCGGAGAACACCAAATAGCGACCTTCGGCACGCGTCAAAAATAACATGACCATGGAAGCAAAAAAGAAAGTGTCCAAAAAGGCGTTGCGTGCATTGCTGCAAGACTCGCTGGTGCAGACCTTCAAAGGCCTTGAGTTGCCCAACCCCAACAAAAAGGTCAAAAAGCTGGTAGACCGCGCCTCAAAGAAATTGGCTTCGCACTATGCCAGCCTGATTAAGCGCGACCTCAAGAGAGCTTCGAAGAGCAAAAGCCAAGTGGCGGTAGCCGCTTAACCGGATGGTTGATGGGGTGGCGGCTTCGTCACCCAACCCATCGGGTTTTTTGCCGCCAGCACAGCGCATCAAGAACGGTGCGGGCATCGGCTTTTCGCCCGGTGCTTGCTATTGGCCATTGCGGCCAAATGGCTACCTTTGTCACAATGAGATTTTTTGCAGCCGCACTCATTTTTTTTGGAGCTGCCTCATACGCCCAGCCTCCGCAAGTGCCCCACAAAATGTCGTTTTCTGGCATGACGTTGGTTATCCGCGATGACGCCCGCAGGGAAATCCAAAAAGACGTAGACGCCCTCACGCAGTATCCGCGCTACTTCACCATGAAAGTGGAGCGCGCCAAAACCTATTTTCCGATCATCGAGAAAATCTTTGAGGAAGAGGGGCTGCCGCTGGACTTTAAATACCTGGTACTTCAGGAGAGTGCGCTCGTGCCCGATGCCATTTCGGTTTCCAATGCCGTGGGATACTGGCAGTTCAAGGATTTTACGGCTTTGGAAATGGGCTTGCGGGTGGACCGCGAAGTGGATGAGCGCATGAACCTGGTGTCGGCCACGCGGGGCGCAGCTCGGTACTTAAAGAAAAGCAATTCATTTTTCGACAACTGGGTGTACAGCCTGCAGAGCTATCAAATGGGCGCAGGGGGTGTACGCAGGGCCGTGGGCGAGCAGCACAAGGGGGCCCGCCACATGGACATTACCAGCCAAACGTACTGGTATGTGAAGAAATTCATTGCCCACAAAGTAGCTTTTGAGCAGGCCGTAAACGGCCCCGGGCAAACGCACGTGATGCTGTACGAAAACCGAACGCGCAAATCCGTGGCTGAACTGGCGCAGGAACTGTCGGTAGGGGAAGACCGGTTGCGCGAGTTTAACAAATGGGTGAAAGGCAATCACATCCCGGACGACCGCCCCTACGTGGTGATGGTGCCCACCACCCGGTCCGATGCCGACTTCAACAACCTGGTGTTGGCCTCGTCCAAAGCGGGAAAGGCGCAGCCGCGGGCCCCGTCCCCAAAAGCCGAGTACGCCTCGGCCACAGTTGTGAACGGGTTGAAGGCCATGAAGGCCGCCCCGGGCGAAACCCTCACCGCACTGGCGGCCCGCGTTCAGGTTCCGGTGGACGAATTCATCCGGCACAATGAAATAGGCATTGACCACGTACCGGAGCCCGGGCGCCTGTATTTCGGCCAAAAAAAGAAAAAGACCGCGGCCGTGGCCGCCCATACGGTAAAGGCGGGCGAGGACGTGTGGTCTGTGGCGCAGCAATATGGCGTGCAGCAGCGCATGATCCGCAAATACAACCGGTTGGCGGCAGCCGAACGGCTGCGGGTGGGCACGGTATTGCAATTGCAAGGCCGGGCTGCGGCCATGCCCCGAGTTTCAGAAGAGGAGGTGTTGGGCCTCGACCAATCGGAGTTTTTTCAATGGGATTTCACCTCGCCCGCGCCCAGCACCGAGGAACTGCTGATCATGAATTTGCCCGCGCCCGAGGCACCCGCTGCCGCAGACACGGTGATGGCCGTTTCGCTCCACACCGTGAAGCGAGGCGAGACGCTCTACGGCATCGCCAAGCAATACAGCGTTTCTGTGATGGATGTGTTGGCCTGGAATCAACTGTCCGACCCTGCGGGCATTAAACCGGGGCAAGTGCTGTCGGTAAAAACACCCACCCAACCCGAGGCAAAAAAGGAAGAGCCGAAAGCGGCAGAAAAGACCACCAAGACGCACACGGTCAAAGCAAGTGACACCCTGTACGGCATTGCGCGCGCCCATGGCATCACCATTCAGCAACTGATGGAGTACAACGGCAAAACCACGTTTGACCTTCGTCCGGGCGAAACGCTCAAAATCCCGCCTCCGTGATTTTGGATTTCGGCAATTTGACAGTATTTCTTACCTCGTACGCACCTTCTTTAACCCAGAATGTTTACGGGAACGTAAAAAACAATAATTTTGCGACCGTTGAACAAATCGACCGATAGAACGACAGAAAGAAGAAGTGCATGGTGACAGACTCTATTGCTAAAACAATTGACTTAGTAATGTTGGTGGACGACAACGACACCGACAATTTTATCAGTAAGCGGATTATTGAGATTACCAAGTTTGCCAAACGGGTGGAAGTGAAGGGATCGGGAAAAGGGGCCTTGGATTACCTGAAGGAAAACCAAAACAAGCCCGAAGAACTGCCCAACATCATCTTTTTGGACATCAACATGCCCATTGTGGATGGGTTTGTGTTTTTGTACGAATTTGAAAAGTTCAGCGAACTGGTGCGCAACAAGTGCAAAGTGATCATCCTATCCAGTTCCGACAACAAGCGCGACATTGACAAGATCGTCAACAACAACCACGTTATCAAGTTCATAACCAAGCCGTTAACCGAGGCGGCACTGGACGAGATCAAACTGAACAACATCTGATTTTGCCGGGTTTTCTGGTTTGCCCGCAGTATTTTTGCGGGAAATCTAAAAAACCTAAACCCATGCAAAAGAGAATGTATGCTGTCTCGTTGGCTTTCCTAATCACGCTCCTGTGCGCAGTGACGTCCGTCACGGCCCAGGTTATCAAAGTAGATTCCACCACCCATTGGAAAAAAGCGTTTCGGGCAGGCCTCAACCTCAATCAGGCCTCGTTTTCCTCAAATTGGAAGGCCGGGGGTATCAATTCCATTGGCGTCAATGCGTTTTTGAACTACAAGGCCAACTTCAAAAAAGACAAGCATTCGTGGGACAACGAAATTGACCTGTTGTACGGCATGGTGAACAACCAAGGGCAAGGGCAACGCAAAACACTGGACCGCATCTACCTGGACACCAAATACGGCCGCGCCATCAGCTCCAAGTGGGATATGTTTCTGTCCGCCAACTTCCTGACCCAGTTTGCCCCGGGTTATACCTATGGAACGGACCCCGTTACCAATGCCGAGACCGAAACGCTGATCTCCGATCTGCTGGCGCCCGCCTTCATCACCACCGCCTGGGGTATGGAGTATCATCCGGTGGAGTACTTCAAGGTGCGGCTTGCGCCATTTGCCCCGCGCTTAACAGTGGTAACCGACAACAATGGGCGGTTTGATGCGGTAAGCACCACCGCGCCCTATGGCGTGGAACTCGGTCAATCGGTGCGTACGGAGTGGCTGGCCTTTCAACTGCTGGCACAGTTTGACAAAGACATCGCCAAAAATCTGAATTTGAAATGGCGCTACATGATGTTTGCCAACTACGAAACGCTGGAAGCAAAAACAATTGATCACCGCCTCGATCTGAACCTGGTAGCCAAAGTGAATCGGTTTGTCAACGTATCGTTCGGGGGTATTTTGCTCTACGACTTTGACCAAGACAGCGGCCTGCAACTGAGCCAGGCACTCAACCTGGGCGTGCTGTACACGTTCCAAAACTACGAGGACAAGAAGTAAGTCGGCACTGTTTTTTTGATCAAAGCCATCTCCCCCGTGAGATGGCTTTTTTTGTGCGTTTATATCCGCGATGCGTAACTTGGCCCCGATGGAATGGGTGATACGTTTGGCACGCGAAGAAGACCTGCCCGCCTTGCAGCGCCTGGCCATCCAAACTTACCGCGATACGTTTGACGGCACCGCCAGCGAAGAAGATACGCGCCTGCTGTTGGAGCGCGCCTATCACCGCGATCAACTGACTGCTGAGCTGCACGAGCCCGGATCGGTTTTGTATCATGCGTTTGCCGGGTCAACGCTGGTTGGTTTTTTACGCATGCGCGAAAACAACGAAGTTGAGCATCTGCTCGGCCCCTGCACCTACGAGCTGCAGCGCCTGTACATCGACAAGGCCTTCCATGGAAAGAAACTGGCTCATCAATTGATGACCGTGGCCCTTGCCGAAGCCGAAAAACGGAACGTGGATTGGCTTTGGTTGGGCGTATGGGAGCGAAACGTTCGAGCCCAGCGATTTTATGCGCGCTGGGGCTTTGAGCGATTTTCCGAACATACCTTTTGGGTTGGCAACGACCCCCAGATCGACTGGCTGTTCCGCAAAAGAATTACCTTTAACGCGTCAAATAATCCGTACCATGTCCCAGGAGAAATTCATTGAGTCGATCAACAAGTCCTACACCACGGCCGGGGCGTCCGTCTTTTTAGGTGCGGGCGTTTTTCAAGGTCAGATCTTGGCCGAAGCCAAGGTGAATTTGCCGCTTCGGATGATGAACCGCCATGGGCTGGTAACAGGCGCCACCGGGTCAGGAAAGACACGCACGTTGCAATTGTTGGCCGAGCAACTGTCTGCCGCGGGCGTGCCCGTGTTCATGCCCGACATGAAGGGCGATATCAGCGGCATGGCCAAAGAAGGCACGACCAACGACAAAATCAAAGAGCGTGCAATGGCCTTGGGCATCACCCATGCGCCCAGCGCGTTTCCGGTCGAAATCTATTCGCTCAGCGGAAAGCTTGGTGCCCAAATGCGGGCCACAGTAACCGAGTTTGGACCGGTGCTGTTGAGCAAGATTTTGGAACTCAACGAAACCCAAGCCGGGGTGCTGATGGTGCTGTTCAAATATGCCGATGACAAAAACCTGCCCATCGTTGACCTGCACGATCTGAAAAAACTGCTTGCCTATCTTTCCGAAGGCGAAGGGGCCAAGGAAATCAAGGACAGCTACGGAAAAATCTCCACGGCTACCAGCGGCACCATCTTACGCAAGCTGGTGGCGCTGGAGCAGCAAGGCATCGATCAACTGTTTGGCGAGAAGTCGTTTGATATTGATGACCTTTTTGAAAAAGTTGACGGCAAGGGCGTCATCAGCTTGCTCAACGTGTCGGATGTGCAAAGTCAGCCAAGGGTGTTTTCCACGTTTATGCTGGCGTTGTTGGCCGAGCTGTATCAAGCCCTGCCCGAGGCGGGTGACTTGGACAAGCCAAAGCTGGTTTTTTTTCTGGACGAAGCCCACTTGCTTTTCAAAGACGCCCCCAAGGCTTTTTTGGATCAGATAGATCAGGTCATTCGGTTGATTCGCTCCAAAGGCGTGGGGGTCTTTTTTTGCACGCAACTGACGCAGGACGTGCCCGCCAATGTGCTCTCGCAATTGGGCAATCGGGTCCATCACGTCATCCGGGCCTTTACCCCCAACGATGTGAAGGCCCTCAAAGACACGATCAAGACCTTTCCCCAAAGCGAGTACTATGACATGGAGCAGCAGTTTACGCAGTTGGGAACCGGGCAGGCGTTTATCACCGTGCTCAACGAAAAAGGAATTCCCACCGAAACGGTGGTAACTCACCTGGCCCCGCCTGCCTCCGTCATGGGGCCGCTCTCCCCGGACGAATACCAGCAGTTGCTCAACCACTCCGAGTTCTACCGGAAATACAAAGAAGCCGTCAACCCCGAGAGTGCCTTTGAGATGCTTTCGGAGAAGATAGAAGCCGCCCAACAGAAACAAGCCGAAGCGCAAGCGCAAAAGGAGCAAGCGAGCCCGCAGCGCCCGGGGGGCAGGCCCCGGCAAGAAAAAAGTACGTTTGAGCAGGTGATGAAGTCATCTGTTACGCGGCAAATTGGCCGCGAGTTGGTGCGCGGTGTTTTTGGAATGTTGTTTGGAGGCAGCCCCCGCAGACGCAGGTAAAAGCCCAACGGTCGGGTTAGCAGCCCGCGTTCAGGCGGGCAGCAGTTTGTTATAGATTTCCAAACATACCCAGGCATCGGTAGCGGCATACGAAATCTGCTTCTCCGTAAGGGTAGGGGCTTCCCAATTGCTCGTTTGGGCACTTTTGGAAATGCGAAAGCCCAACATGAGCGCGGTCAGTTTCTTCACGCTTTCCACTTCCAGCCCTCGCTCTTTTGCCAACGTGGCCAGCTCCACAAAACCGTTGGGTTGAAACTTCCTCAGGTGCTGCAGTGCCTTGATGTCATCGCGGATGGCGACACCGGCCTTTTCGATGGTGTCGTCTTCCAAAAAAGCCGCCAGCGAAGGGGGCAGCCCGGTCTGGTTGAGGCGGATCAAAAAAACCTTGCCGGGGATGGCCAGTTGCATCAGGGCCACCTGGTTGTATTGCCCGCGCACAAACACGGGCTTGGTCTCGGTATCGAATCCTACCCGCGGGTGTTTCTTGATTTCGGCTAACACAGAAGGAAGTTTCTCCGCTTGCGAGATCACATAGACCCTTCCGTCAAACGCACCCAGCGGCAGCCCGTTGATTTCTTCCTGGCTGATCGTTTTAGGCAGACTGCTTTCCATTCACTTTCTCAATCTTGATGTTTAGGTAGGCGTGCAACACCGTCATGATTGGGCTGATCAGGCAAAAAAAGGCAAAGGGAGCGTACACGCTGGTGGCCACCCCCAGCACTTTCGCTTGCGTGGCGCCACAGGTATTCCAGGGTATCAATACCGAGGTGACCGTACCCGAGTCTTCCAGCGTGCGGCTGAGCAGTTCGGGTTTTAACCCGCGCCTGCGATAAGTGTCAGAATACATGCGCCCCGGCACGGCAATGGCCATGTACTGGTCAGAGGCGGTGATGTTAAAAAACAGACAGGTGGCGGCTGTGGAGGCAACCAACGAGCCGGTGCCATGCGCCCATTTGATGATCTCCACGGCAATGCGGTTCAACAACCCGGCCGACTCCATCACACCACCGAAAATCATGGCACATAAAATCAACCAAATGGTGTTGAGCATCCCCGCCATGCCCTTGGCTTTCAGCAACTCGGTGATCATGGCATCATCCGTTTGTACTTGAATGGTGCCCGTCAGCGCCTTCATCACGCCCGCAAACGATGAGCCCACGTAGTTATCGGAAATGCCCGACACGCTGTTGACAATATCGGGCTGAAAGATGACCGCAAATACGCCCCCGAGCAACGCCCCGATCAGCAACGCGGGCAAGGCGGGTACTTTTTTGACGATCATCACAATGACCAATACCGGAACCACGAACAAAAGAGGGTTGAGGTTGAATTTGCTTTCGATGGCAGCCAACACGGCCGAGGTATCGGTGGGGATGACGGGGGCATCCAACGTAAATCCCCAAATGACAAAGATGATCAGCGTGATGATGAGCGTAGGGATGGTGGTGTACATCATGTACTTCACGTGCGTGAACAGGTCCGTTCCCGCCATGGCGGGCGCCAGGTTGGTGGTATCTGACAAGGGCGACATCTTATCGCCAAAATAAGCCCCGGAGATAATGGCCCCGGCAATGACGCCCTCGTGGATATCCAGGGCACGGCCAATGCCCAGCAGGGCAATACCCACCGTGGCTACCGTGGACCAGGAACTGCCCGTGGCCAACGACACCACACAGCACACGACACAGGCCGCAAAAAGAAAGATGGTAGGGTTGAGGATTTTCAAGCCGTAGTAAATCATGGCCGGCACAATGCCACTCATGAGCCAGGTACCTGCTAGCGCGCCAATCGTCAGCAAGATGAGCATGGCGGCCATGGCCGAACTGATGCTTTTGACCATGCTGTGTTCAATGTGCGCCCACCCATTGCCCAAGCGGAAAGAAATAATGCCAGCTACGGCCGATGCCAGCAGCAATGCCATCTGGTTGGCACCATCCAGCACGTTGAGGCCATAGTGCTTGTCCAGCACAAATACATTCAACGACAACAGGCCTATCAAAAAAAAGATAGGCAACAATGCTTGCAACAACGTGGGCTCTTTTTTCTGCGTCATGGGGCCGGGTTAATGGGGCAAGATAGGGGGCTGGCCCCTGGTATCAAAACCGGGCATTGGTGAAAATCCATGTATCTTTCGCATTCAAATTGCATCTCTATGTTTGATCCCGCCCAGGTAATCCAACGCGCCAAAACCTCCGCTTTTTATTTGTGGTTGCTCAATTTTACACTCAGCCGTACCATTCCGTTCAACATTCCGCACGGGTTTGCCATCCTGTCCATCGAAGACAATCGGCTGCGCACCCGGCTTCCGTACCAGCGAAAAAATCTCAACCACATCCGCGGCTTACACGCGTGTGCGCTGGCTACGCTGAGCGAGTTTACCACCGGGTTTTTGTTGATCTCGCGGTTGGGCATGAAGAAGTACCGCATCATTTTGCAGCGCCTGGAGATGGACTATCACTACCAGGGGAAGACCGATGCGTTTGCCGAGTTTGCGGTTTCGGAGGAGTGGCTCCAACAGCACGTGTTTGGTCCGCTGCAAACGCAGGAGGCAACCGTGATCAATTGCGAAGTAAAAATTACGGACGCCAAGGGAAACCACCTGACCACGGGCCACGTGCATTGGCAAATTAAGGAGTGGGCGCGCGTCAAAACGAAGGCTTGACAAGTTCTTGGCTTTGATCTACTTTGGATGCGCCAATGATCTGGAAAATAACCCAACTAACCGTTATTTTATGAGAAAAATCGATGCCCTTCTCTCGGAGTACGGTGAAAGTCACCAAAACGAAACCAACAAGCTCATCCACTGGATTTGCGTGCCCCTGATTTTTTTTAGTGTGGTGGGTTTGATTGCGTCCATTCCCGCCAGGGTGTTACAAGAATGGCTCGGGGCCGGCAGCCCATACGCCAACTGGGCGGCTGTCTTGCTCGTGCTGGTATTGGTGTATTACCTGAACTTGTCCATTACCCTGGCCATCGGTATGGCACTCTTTTCCATGGTATGCTTGTACGCTGCCAGCGGTCTGGCCAGTTGGGGCATTGCCCCGTTGTGGGCGCTGAGCCTGGGCATTTTTGTGTTGGCGTGGATCGGTCAATTTTATGGCCACAAGGTAGAAGGCAAAAAACCTTCGTTTTTAAAAGACGTGCAGTTTCTCATGATCGGCCCCGCGTGGCTAATGCATTTTATCTATCGCAAATTGGGTATTCCTTACTGATTGGAGCCGTTTCGTTTTTCTGTAGGGGAACCCTCGATGGCGGGCGTATTGCCAACCTATGTGTATAACCATCCCGCCTATCGCCCGCGGGCAGCAACCGGACAGTCGATTTCGTACACCTTGGCGCAGGCCGCCACGATTCATGCGCTGATTCATTTTCAGTTAGAAGACGAACGCGCCATCAACGGCTATCGCGCACCCTTTGGCGGGATTGAATGCGAGGGGCCGGTGGGGTTGGCGGAGATGCGAACGTTTCTTGCGCAGGCCGTGGCCGACCTGCAAAAGCGGGGCATCCGTCACGTGCAGATCACGTTGCCGCCCGATCTGTATCAGCCTGAAAAAAATGCGCTGCTGGCCGAGGCGTTGCGGCACGAAGGATTTGGCGTTTCAGCCCGCGATGTGTCATCCGTTCTGTCCATTGATGGGCGGCCATATTCGGAGCGGCTTCATCCGCGCAAGCGCAGAAAACTACGTGCGGTGGACAGACATGACTTGCTGTTCCGGCCATGGCCTGCGCACGACCTGGAAGAAGCGTTTACGTTTATTCAACAGCAACGACAGAAAAAAAATTATAGGCTGTCCGTGACCTTGGCGCATCTTCAAAAATCGGTCGAGCAATTGCCGGCTCACTATCGGGCATTTGGCGTGTGGACACCGCGCGAACTGGTGGCCGCTTCCATTGCCGTGCGTGCCAGCGGGCATGTGTTGTATCATTTTCTGTCGGACCACGATCGCGCTACCGCGCACGGAAGCGCGGCCTTGGTGCTCATGGAAGGACTCTACCAGTTTTGCCAACAGCACCGGTACACGTTGCTCGATTTGGGAACCTCCATGCAGGGGAGTCAGGCAGACGAGGCGTTGGTTCGCTTTAAGACCGAGCTGGGAGCGGTGACGTGCGATAGGCTTACCTTTGCGCGGGAAATTTGAACACCATGGCAAATCCCCTCGTCACGGTTATCTGTTTGTGTCATAACCAAGCCGCCTATCTGGTCGAGGCCATCCATTCGGTTTTGCAGCAAACGTATCAGCCCATCCAATTGATTGTGGTGGACGATGCCAGTAAAGACGGCAGCGTGGAGGCCATTCAAAAACTGCGGCAGCGCTCGGACTTTCTATTTTTGCCGTTGCCGCAAAACATCGGCAACTGCCGGGCCTTCAACCAAGCCCTGGCGCACGCCCGAGGCGAATTTATCATTGACCTAGCGGCAGACGATATTTTGTTGCCGGAGCGCATCGAACGGGGCATCACGGCTTTTGAGCAGCAGCCCGCAGCCGGTGTACAATTTTCGGACGCGCTGCTAGTGGATGAAAAGGGAGCTCCGATCGGACGGCACACGGAGCGCATCCGCGTGGCGCAAATCCCGCAAGGCGATATCTACCGATCGTTGATAGACCAGTATTTTATTTGTTCCCCCACGCTGATGACGCGCAAACAGGTGTTTGACGAGTTGGGGGGATATGACGAGATGCTGGCCTATGAGGACTTTGACTTTTTGATCCGCGCGGCCCGCGCCCACACGTTTGTTTATTTGCCCGAGGTGTTGGTACACAAGCGTCTGCACTCCGCGCAGCTTTCGCGCGGTCAAAAGCAATGGCGGTCGCGCCAACATCGCAGCACGTTTCGCGTCTGCGAGAAGATTCTTGAACTCAACCAAACCCCGGCCGAGCGGCAAGCCCTCGCGCGGAGAATACGATACGAATTAAAACATACCCTGGCCCGCCTTCATATTTCGCTGGCCTACCAATACGTGCGTTTGTGGTTTCGCAATCGCAAAAGCTCGTGATGTCATTTCCGGTTGTCGTGCCCCTCCACCATGCTCAGGTACGAGTGGTAGCGGCTGGCGGCAATCCGCTTCTCGCCCACCGCGCGCAGCACTGCGCAGCCGGGTTCGTGTTTGTGTAAGCACCGGGCCCCAAACTTGCAGTCCAGTCGCAGGTTGCGCATTTCAGGAAAGTAGTCAGACAGTTCCTCGGGTGTCATGTTTACCAAGCCCCACTCTTTCACCCCGGGCGTGTCAATGATCTTCGTGTGTGCGTCCAGGTCAAACATTTCGGCAAAGGTGGTGGTGTGGATGCCCTTGTTGGAAAAAGAAGAGATATCGCCTACGGTCTGCCGGATGTGAGGCGACAAGCGGTTGAGCAGGCTGGACTTACCCACGCCTGAATGGCCCGCGATCAGTGTGGTGTGGTTGGCCAGGCAGGCGCGCAGAGCGTCCAGGTCGTCCTTGAGGGCGGTCATCAAAAAAGTACGGGCACCGAGTGCTTCGTAGAGTGCCATCCACGCTTGCACCTCCTTTTGCTCGGCTTCGTCCAACAGGTCTTTTTTATTGAACACGAGCACTTGTGGAATGCGGTACGCCTCCGCGGAAACCAAAAAACGGTCGATAAAACCGAGCGAAGTTCGCGGTTGCTGGAAGGTGGCCACCAGCAGGGCTTGCGTTACATTGGCGGCCAGTACATGGCTGTGCCCTGTTTTTTTTACCGACTGCCGCAGCATGTGGTTCTCGCGCGGCAAGATATCCGAAATGACCGCCTCGTTGTTTTCGAGCGTAAACTCTACTCGGTCACCCACGGCCACCGGATTGGTCTCTTTGGATCCTTCCAGGCGGAGGCGGCCCCGCACCCGGGCGGGATAGCGCACGCCTGCGTCATCGGCCACATCGTACCATGAACCCGTGGATTTGTAAACGAGCCCTTTCATAGCCGTGTGCGCAGGTACGTCATGATTTTTTCGGTAGCGCCCGTATTTTCGCTCACATAGGTTTTGGTTACCTCGCACGCACGCAGGAAGTTTTCGGGCACGTTCACGTTTTCATATTTCTCCTTCAGTTCTGTATCGCTGCCTACGTCAAAGGCACCACCGCGCATCAGCAAGTCATGCGCTTCCTGAAACTTGCGGTAGTTCTTATTACCAAAAAAGATGGGCATCCCGTAGCAGGCGGCTTCCAGGATGTTGTGCAGGCCTTTGCCAAACGCCCCGCCCACAAAGGCAAACTCGCCATAGCGATACAGCCGCGAAAGCAGGCCAATGGAGTCGATGAGCAAAACGGAGGTATCGGGCGGTATCGTGTTTTGGGAAAGCCGTACGGTCTTCCGCTGGATACCCGTTTCGATGTGCGCCAGCATCGCTTCGTCAATTTCGTGTGGGGCGATGATGAATTTCAAGTTTTTCTCTTCGTTGATAAACGGAAACAAGATGTCCAAGTCCTCGCGCCAGCAACTGCCGATCACAAACACTTTGTCATCGGCTTTGAACCGCTCGGCCTGTTCGATAGGTGTGGCCTGCTGCGCCAACGTGCTCACGCGGTCAAAACGCGTATCGCCCGAAAGGGACACATTTTGGATGCCGATCGCTTGCAACAGCGTGCGCGAGCGTTCGTTCTGTACAAAAAAATGCGTTATGCCTCGCAGCACGGCCCGCTGGCTGCCTCCGTACCACGTAAAATAAACCTGTCCTTCGCGGAAAATACTGGAAATGGAGATCACGGGGATGTGGTGTGCGTGTGCCTGCGCGATGGCATTTTTCCAAAACTCGTATTTGATAAAGATGGCCAACATCGGTTTGGTGATTTGAACAAATGTGCGCATGTGTGAGGGGTAGTCCCACGGCAGGTAGAAAACGTAATCCGCTCCCGCGTAGGTTTTACGCAGCTCATAGCCCGAGGGCGAGTAAAAAGTAAGCAGGATTTTGAGGGACGGAAACTCGCGCTTGAGTTGTTCCATCACCGGGCGTCCCTGCTCAAATTCGCCCAGCGAGGCGGCATGAAACCAGACCACGCGGCCGGTCTCGTCCCGAAAGGCCTCCTGCACGCGCGCCAAAAGTTTTTTGCGGCCGTTTACAAATAGGCGGGCTTTGGTATGAAAGGATGCAGCCAGCGTGAGCAGCCCTTGATAAAGGAACATAAAAAACCAATACATGTGTCGGACAGAACGTGGGAGCGCTGGATTTGAAGTTGTAAATTTTCACTTATTTTTGAGATAAACCTCAACCGCATGACGAAGAAAATACCGACTCTTTTTTGCCTTTTTTTCGCCAGTTTGGCGTATGCGCAAAATGACCTCAACCAACTTATTAAAGGCAGCGTGCAGGATGCCAACCGCCTGGTGGATGGCTACGCAAGCCCCATGTTGAAAGCCTTTGGCTACGGCCTCAACCAAGGGTGGTACAACACCGCCAAAAATCACAAGCCGCTGGGTGTGGATTTGACGGTCTCCGTCTCTGCCGTGTACATTCCCGGAGAAGCCCTGTCGTACACGGTTAACAATAACGATCTGCAAGAAGTGCGCCTGATCAATAATGGCACGGCCTCGGTGTCGCCTACGGGCTCAGCGGCCGTTCCTTCTATTTTCGGTGACAATGTGACGCCTCGGTACGAAGTGGAGGGGACGGGTGCGCAGTTTGATGGTGCCCCCGGCTTGGACCTGAAAGATGAAATCGGTATACAGGCCATGCCCGTGCCCGTGGCGAATCTTGGGATCGGGCTTCCGAAAGGCTTTGAAGTGAAGTTCCGCTTTGTACCCAAGATATCGATTGGCAACGATGGGGAGTTTGACCTTTTTGGCGTGGGCGTTATGCACGATGTGAAACAATACATTCCGGGCATTAAGAATTTGCCGTTTGATCTGGCCGGATTTGTGGGGTACACACGCATGAATTTCAACGTGGATTTGGATGCCGTAAACGGAGAAAACCAACGGGCCGAGTTTTCGTCTTCCGCCACGACCATCCAGGCGTTAATCTCCAAGAAGATTGCCGTGCTGACGGTATACGGTGGGCTGGGCTATAACATTGCCAATACCAAATTGGGCATGTTGGGCTATTACGATGTGGATGAAGACGGTGTTCGCGATCCGGGCGAAACGGATCCAGTGAAGATCGAAGCGGCCTCCTCGGGACCACGCGCCACCGTGGGCATGCGCCTGAAGCTGGCGGTATTTACCTTTCATGGCGATTACACCTTGCAGAAATACAATACGCTCACGGTGGGATTTGGCATCAGCGTGCGGTAGTTACCGACCGTTTGCAGATTGATAAAAGAACGGGAGGTGACTCCCGTTTTTTTTGGTGGTGACCTGTATTTGACGAAAAAAGGAGGCCTTGTGACGAGGCGCAGTTACCCCAGTCAGCGCGCGTTACAAACCATAGCCGTCAGGTTAAGGTGCACTTCCACAATTAGAGCGAGAAAAAAGGTCTCCCCCAGTTGGCGCGTTTGCAACGCGAGCATTAATTTCCTTCAGCGTCTCCTGCCTAGGGCTTACCACCGCTACCTCCCCACATACGTAGCCTTCCGCTTCTCCACAAATGCTTTCATGCCTTCTTTCTGGTCTTCGCTGGCGAAGGTGAGGTAAAAGTTTCTGCGCTCGTAGGCGAGGCCTTCGTCCAGGTGCGTTTCAAACGAGCGGTTGATGGCCTCTTTCGCCAACTGCACGGCTATGGGCGATAGCTGTGCGATCTCCGCGGCCAGCTTGAACGTCTCGGGCAAGAGCATCTCCACCGGCACCACCTTGTTAACCAGCCCGTAAAAGTGAGCTTCTTCAGCCGCAAGGAAGCGGCCCGTGAGGATCAGCTCCATGCTCTTGGCCTTACCCAATGCGCGCGTGAGGCGCTGTGTGCCCCCCGCCCCGGGTATGGTGCCGATTTTTATTTCGGGCTGCCCAAACCTGGCCGTCTCCGAGGCCATGATCATGTCGCACATCATCGCCAACTCACACCCTCCCCCCAGCGCAAAGCCCGACACAGCCGCAATGAGCGGTTTTTTGGTTTTCCGTATTTGATCCCACGTGCTAAACTGATCGATCACCAGCATGTCGATGGCGCTTTTGTCGGCCATCTGTTTGATGTCGGCCCCGGCCGCAAACGCCTGTTCGTTGCCGGTGAGGATGATGACCCGTACAGCCTCGTTTTTGTCGAGGGCCTGCAGCGCATCGCGCAGCTCTTCCATCAACTGTTTGTTGAGTGCGTTGAGTTCTTTGGGGCGGTTGAGTTCGATGAGGGCCACTGAGGGCTGTGCCTGTTCGGTTACTTTGATGAATTCCATGAGACGTGAAGTAGTTGGTTCAAAACTACAAAAAATAATAGCCCTCCACGTTTGGAGGGCTATTACCTAACCAAAAGGCGTACACTTTTGAAAAGTGTGCTATGCAGGGGTAAATACTGCGTGCCGCCACTGCGGTAACCGCGCCCGGAGCTTTACTTTTGTGGGATGGAGAAGAAATCGGTTCTGTTTGTCTGTTTGGGCAATATTTGCCGCTCGCCCATGGCGGAGGCCATCTTTAAACACAAGGTTTCTGAACAGGGGTTGGACGGCTATTGGGAGGCGGATTCGTGCGGCACCAGCAACTACCACGTGGGCGATGACCCTGACCCGCGCACGATCCGCAATGCGCATAAAAACGGGGTGCCCATCCGCCACAAAGGGCGTCAATTGTCGCTGGCAGACTTGCAGAAGTTTGATTGGGTGATGGCGATGGATCGGTCCAATTATGATAATATCATGCGGCTGCCCGGGGCGGACGCCCATGCTTCGAAGGTTCGGTTGGTGCGGGCCTATGATCCGCTGGGGCCGGGGGAGGTACCCGATCCGTACGATGGCACGGAGGCCGACTTTCAACACGTGTTTGACATCCTGGATCGGACGCTCGATAATTTTTTGAAGCAGGAGGTGCAGCCATAGCCGCAGAATAATTTGGAGGGTAGGATTCTTTGCTTCGCTCCAAATGGGATACAATCCCGCTCCGTTAGGAGCGGAATATTGGTAGAAAATTCGTGCATAGTGTATTCTAATCCCGTAGGGATGAAATGTAAGGCAGCCCAAAGGTGTTGGATGGCAGCGGAGTTGCTCAATTTTGTCAGAAGCCTCTCGCAGATGTTTC
>JALONI010000149.1 GCA_025455015.1 Cyclobacteriaceae bacterium
GTGTAAATGTTCTTCTCGTTTTTGTCATATCTCCCCAATTTAACTGTTACTAAACTGCTTTTAGATTTTTGTCCAGTCTTATAGGGGGTTAGTACATTGGGCTCTTCGTTGCTGATCGCGTACCTTTCGTTTTCAGTTTATCTGCTTACGCTGGGGTACGTGCTGGCGTTTGCGCTTGTCAATCGGTTTGATCAAAGTGCCGTTGTCATTCTCATCTTAACAATGGGCGCCAGCACGGTGATCATCAACAGTCTTGCCTACTATGGGGTACAATCGGCCATCGTGGCGTTGGCTTCGCTGCTGGTGTTCGCCAGTGCTCCGTTGCCACCCGAAAACACCGTTTCGTTCTTTGTTTTGCTTTTTGCGCTCGGGGTGTTTGCCATTGTGATCATTGTGCGGCTCAAGTTGGTATCCAGCGTCAAGCACTCGTATGCCAACCTGGAAAGGTTGCAAGTATTGTCCATCGTGGCGAACAGGCGGGGCGAAATCATTTTTATCAGTCCTTCGGTGGAGGCTTTGCTTGGCTATGATCCGAAAACCTTAACCAAGAACGGCTGGTGGCAAACGGGTAATTTGTCCAAAGGCTGGATCAGCCGGGAACACATACTCAACTATCCGAACATCATCACTGCGGAGTTGATTTCGATGGAGTCGAGCATGACGACCCGAGACGGGAACAAAAAATGGCTCAGTTGGGCCAATTCGGTGCTTCCCAACGGCAACTACATGGGTGTTGCTCATGACATTACCCGGTATAAAAATCCGGGAAGCCAGGCCGCGGGCTCATAAGAAGGGCGAAAAATCACCCAAGCCCTGCCGGGTGATGACGGGCTCGCCCAGCGTGAAATCGACCACCGTGGAGGGCACGTTGCCTCCGGGGCCCCCGTCTACCACAACTTCAACGAGGTGTTTGAAGTCGTGGTAGATTTCTTCCGGATCGGTCGTATATTCTTTAATGATGTCATCGTCTTTGATGGAAGACGTGATCAGCGGGTGGCCCATCAGCCGCACAATTTCGCGGGGGATGGCGTGATCGGGAATACGGATGCCCACGGTTTTCTTGTTCACATCCAGGATTTTGGGTACCTGCGTGCTGGATTCAAAAATGAAGGTGAACGGCCCGGGCAGCGCCTTTTTCAATATCTTGAACTCAGGGGTATCGATTCGTTTGACGTATTCGGAAATGTGGCTCAGGTCGTGGCAGATAAAGGAGAGGTTCATCTTGTGCGGTTTGACGTCCATGATTTTGCACAGCCGCTCCACCGCGCGCCTGTTCATCAGGTCGCAGCCGATGCCATAGATCGTGTCGGTCGGATAGATGATGATGCCTCCGCGACTAACCACCTCTACCACGTGGTTGATTTTGCGCAATTCAGGGTTTAGGGGATGTATTTTTAGTAGTTCGGCTGGCATAACAACAAAGTAATCGGCATCTGCTCAACCGTTCGCACGCTGTTTACGAATGGTTGTCCATCTCCCGTATTTCAAAATCCTTTCCCTTTCCAAACTTGATCAATTCCTGTAAGTGGTAGCGCTCCAGGGTGTGTATGTCTTTCACCCAAAAATCGCCCGAAGCCAGGCTGTGCTCAATTTCAAACTCGTGTGTTTCGCCCAAATTCACTAACCGATAGCGATGCCCCACGCGCAGCGCGCCAAATGAAAGTCCCGCCATATCACAAATCTTCTTCGCGTTCGAGCATCAGAACGGACGTCTGCGGCACGATAAAGTATTTGTCGTTCTCGTACATGACTTCCACCGCACCCTTCTGCAAAAAAATGGCCAGGTCGCCCTCCTGCGCTTGCAGGGGCAAGTATTTGACTTGCTCCTCTTTGCCTTTCCACAGATCGTCTTCATCGGCCGGCATGGGCAACGGATAACCGGGGCCCGTTTTGATCACATAGCCACGCTGAATTTTCTCTTTCTCTTGTACGCCCGGTGGCAGATACAAGCCGCTGTCGGTGCGCTCCGATTCGCGAATGGGACGTATGAGCACGCGGTCGCCCACCACGATCAGCTTTTTCAGTTTATTGTCGGCCGTCAATTTCATAGGCGTGGCAAGTTTCGTTTTTCCGGGGCATTCTGCAAACCAAAAAACAGCGAGCCCCACCCGATGGTTCATGCGCGTATGCTACCTTTACCGCCATGAAAACATGGAAGTGGGCCGCCCGGGCATCCTTCGCGGCCGCAGCGGCCCTGGGGGTGGCATGGGTGGTGGGAAGTTGTGGGCCGGATGCCGAAGACGTGTGTGTGTTCGCCCCGGACGTCTCGGACATCAGCATCGCTTTTTCGTTTGAATCCCTCGAGGACTCGCTGCCTGCGTTGCGTACCAAACAGCAGTTGGCGGCCTTTCTGGCGCGGCACCCGGGTGTGCGCGACTTGTTTTTTGCGCGCGGGGCGTTCCCGGACGACAGCACCTTCCTCAACGTGTTGTATCAACGGCTTTCGCACCCTGCTTTTGACTCGCTGCGTCTGGATACGAAACGCGCCTTTGCCAACCTGAATCTGAAGCAGCAGTTCCGCGAAGCGTTTGCCCACCTCAAATACTACTACCCCGATTTTCAGGTGCCCAAGGTGCAAACTATGATCAGCGGCCTGGAAACCGATCTGGTGGTGACGGACTCTCTCATTATTGTGGGGTTGGATTACTACCAGGGCGCGGGCGCCAAGTACAAACCCAATTTGTATGAGTACATGCAGAAACGCTACCAGCCGCAGTTCATCGTGCCCTCGGTGATGTTGCTGTACGGCATCGACAGCCGCGTCAACAAAACGGACATGAGCGACAAAACCATGCTGGCAGACATGGTCACCTATGGAAAGGCCTACTACTTCGCCAAACACCTGATGCCCTGCACGCCCGACAGTGTTTTTATCGGCTACAGCGCACAGGAAATGGCCGATGCCCGATACAACCGGGTAACGATTTGGAAAAAACTGGTGGAAAGCGAAGTGTTGTTTGCCACCGATCAACGCACGAAACAGCGCTACATCAGCGAGCGGCCCAAAACCTTTGAGGTGGGTGACCAGTGCC
>JALONI010000150.1 GCA_025455015.1 Cyclobacteriaceae bacterium
CTTTATCTTGAGTTGGTTGTTTCTGTTTGTTTCAGCCACGTACTTCCTCATCAAAGTCCCGCTCGGGTTTGATAAAAAAAGAAGTAAAAATAAAATCGCTTGTGGCTCATGGCTTTCTAATACGGCTGTAAGAAAGGAGGAAAAATCCACCTGTGCAACTTTGTTCAATGAAAATACACGCGGCTGCCTAACCGGTGTTCGTGAGTTGCCCGTCCCGTTACACCCTGAAATCCGTATCTTTACCTCGCACTGGAAACGTTAACCCCATACGTCAAAACACGATAAACCCATGAAATACCTTTTGTCCTTTTTTGTTGTCTCTGCTTTGATCCTCGGCTGCTCCAAACCAGCCGAGCACGACCATCACCACCCCGATATGGCCGAGGGTGACGACCCCAATTCGGTGTTATACAACCAAGTGTTGGACGTGCACGATGAGGTGATGCCGCAGATGGATGAAATTGAACGGCTCAAACGGGAATTGAAAGAACAGATCGCCAACACGCCTGATATGGTAGTGGAAAAAAAGCAAAAGCTGGAACAGGTCATCTCCAACCTGGACTCGGCCGGCACGGCCATGATGGATTGGATGCACGAGTTGGTACCCCTGGACGAACTGCCCGACAGCGTGGATACCGAGGAAGCACGGGCCTATTATGAAAGCGAAATGGAGCGCATCAAAAAAGTAAAGGAACAGATGCTGGAGGCCATTGCCAAGGCAAAAACGGAGAAGGGAAGTTAACCTAGGCTTTTTTTCGCTGGCGCGACATGCGTTTGGCCAACTGGTGGTGGGGCAGTACCACGCTGCCATTGGCCGCTTTTTTCTTTTTGCTTTGTTCTAACCGTATGTTGTAGCGGATCACCTGCCAGTATTCGGCCCCATAGCCTACGAAAATTTCCGAACCGGCCGGAATGTCTTTGACCGCATCGATGTAGCACCGCTTTTTTTCTACCACATACTCAGCATTGTTGCGGATGCCGTCCACGCGGGCAAGACCGCGCGCATCGTTGGCATAGCGAGCCAACGCTTTTTTGTAGTTCCAGGCATCAATCACGTGTTTACCATTCACGTAGAAGACATATCCGTTGCGCTCTTCGGTCATTTTCTCCACTTCTTTCCATGTCAGAATCTCGCCTTTGTACTCCACGATACGCGTGCCTTTGGGTATATCTCTTTTGGTAAACAATCCCTTGCCGGCCCCCGGCAATGTGGAGCGTTTGATCACCAAGTGTTTTTCCAAGAATGCCATGTCCTTCAAAAAGGGCGCAAGATGCAAAAATTAATGGCTCGGCCGGAGGCCTCCGTCAAATGGCGGCCAGGGATTTCACCAGCAACCGGATGCTGACCAAAATCACCACCACGCCCACCAGCAACATCATCCGCTTGATGGGCAACTTTCGGGTGATCGTGGCCGCCAGCGGGGCCGCCACGATGCCTCCCAGAATAAGGCCCGCAATGATTTGGATGTGACTGATGCCAATGGTGGCAAAAAACGTGAGCGAGCTGGCCAATGACACAAAAAACTCGGCCAGGTTTACCGAACCGATGGTATAGCGCGGGTGCCGGCCACGGGCGATCAGCGTGGTGCTTACGATGGGACCCCAGCCTCCCCCGCCTATCGAATCCATAAAGCCGCCAAAGGCTGCCAGGGCGGGCACGTTCTTGGTCTTGCGCGTTTTCTTGATCTGCATCAGCACCGCCTTTTTGATGATGGCCAACCCCAGCAACAACGTGTACACCGCCACCACCGGGCGGATGATGTAGTTGTATTCTTCCAACGAAAAAAGGATGTAGGCCCCCACCACGGCCCCCAGCATGCCGGGGATCAACAAACTTTTGAACAGTTTCTTGTTAACGTTCTGAAAACGTAAATGCGTGAGGCCCGACACGCCACTGGTGAAAATCTCGGCCGTGTGCACACTGGCACTGGATGCGGCCGGGCTAATGCCAAACGACAGCAGAAAGGTGGACGCGCTTACACCATAAGCCATGCCCAGCGATCCATCGATCATTTGGGCGATAAAACCGCCCAGCACAAAGAGCAAAAACTCCGGTCCGAAAAACGAACGCCAGTCGTAGGTGCGAAGTGTGTCGCCTCCGTACACGGCCACCACCACCAAGACAAACAGCGAAAGCACACCCAGCAATATCCAGATGTGGCGTGGCCGGCTCCGGGCCGGACTGACATCCGGCTTTTCATCGTAGATGAGTTTCTCCGTTACTTCGTCTGCCTCGGGCTGCATCAGTGAGTGGTTCGGAAATCCAGGTTTTGCATCACAAAAAGCCGTATGGCATCGATATGAAGGTAGCGGTTGCCCTGCGGCAATTGCTGAAATACGTACAAGTAGCCAAGGTGCACATGGGCGTGCTTGGCAAACTGATAACCCAGCCCCACAAAAAGCCGGTTTTGATCAAAGTAGTTGTTGACAATTTCCCGACCGGCATTGATGTGCAGTTCGTTGTTCACCAAAACAAACGGAACGCCCGCATCCACCGTGGTTCCTTTCAGGGGAATGGTCATGGCCACGTTGTATCGAAAACGCCAGTTAAACCGGTATGAGTCGGCCAAGGCATCGCCATCGGTATCCTGTCGGAACCGCTCCTCCAGCCGAATCCATTGCATCCATGTGTACCACCGTTTTTTTTCAATCCATTGGATCTGTTGCCACGGGCGGTGTTCGGGTACTTCGAGGTCAGGTGCGCGTTGCTGGCGGCTGATGTAGGCGTACCCGGCCGTGAGCCGCGTTTGATCGGAAAGGTAGTAGGTGTACCCCACCCGCGCGATGCTCAAGGCGCGCTCGTCCACGAAGTTCTCGGTCAGGCGAATGTGCAAATCGGCCCACAGCCCGGAGCGCTGACTCAAACGTGTTTGGTTAAAGTAGGCAAGCCATGTTTGCTCTTCGTACGTTACTTGTTTGGCTTGTCCAAAAGCAGGTGGGGCCACCAACACGCACGAGAGACCTAACGCAAAAAGAAAACAAAGGGGCTTCAT
>JALONI010000096.1 GCA_025455015.1 Cyclobacteriaceae bacterium
GCTGCTTTGTACGGGATCGCTCGTTACTATCAGGCCTATTTTTACTATGTTCACAAGTATCTCTTTACAGTTTCGATTTATTTTTTGGTCTTGCTATTGTGGTGGTTTTGGCTTGAGAAGATCAATCAACTCCCGCTTTCACGCACCTTTACCAGTTCAAATGACAACTAATCGATGGTTCTGGATAATATCGGGGCTCGTTTTACTCCTGTGTGCCTACTTTTCGCAACGAATGTTTCCTGCTTTGTGGTCAGGATTTGATATGTCTTCTTCGGTCGCTTTTATGCTCAGTAAAACCATCCGGTTGATAGCAAACGACTGTGCCTGCCTGATGCTCATTTGGGGGTGGTTTAGGGAGCCGTCCTACTTGAAGGCCGCAAGTTGGTTATTTGCCGTTGAGTTGTTCGTTATTCTGCCGCTGTATCTTTTCGTTAAGCTTTCGCTGGAAGGCCCGACCGAGATATCGTCTCCGTTGCTATCGCAAATACATCGTTTGATTGTTAATCCTTTGTTGATGTTTTTGCTGATGGTGGGTTTTGCCGTGCAGCAACTTCGGCACCCCAAGCACTAACGACCCCTTATCCCCTTATGTCACGGCCATCCATTCCGTTGTCTTTTACGCCCTTTGAAGCCCCCGCATTGGCAGCGGTACTGAATCAATATCCATCCGATCGACCCGATTTGCTTATCCAAGCGTTTGAAGAAAGACTTAAATTCTTTACAGGCGCTGATCACGTGGTGGCCGTAAACTCAGGCACTTCGGCTTTGCATTTGGCGTTGCGCGCGGTGGGTGTGGGGCCGGGAGACTATGTACTGGCGCCTACGTTCACCTATGTGGCAACCATTTATCCTGTTTTGTACCTCGGGGCAAGGCCTTTTTTGATTGATTCGGAGCGCGAGACTTGGAACATAGATCCCCAACTCGTATGGGAAGCCCTCGCATCTCTGAAAGTGAAGGGCATCCGACCCAAAGCATTAGTAGTAACTCACACATATGGCGGGGTTGCTCAAATGGCCAAGTTGCTGGCGATAGCGGAGGAGGCCGGCCTGGCCGTTATTGAAGATGCTGCCGAATCATTGGGCGCGCTTTTTCATGGCAAACCCTCCGGGACCCTGGGGGACGTTGGCGTATTTTCGTTCAACAACAACAAGACATTTACCACTTTTGGGGGCGGGGCCTTAGTTACCAATGATGCGCATGTGGCCAGAAATGTTCGACTTTGGGCATCCCAGGCACGTGAGAACACGCCCCACTATCTTCATGGAACCTTGGGTTACAACTATCGGATGAGCCCCCTTAATGCAGCCTATGGATTGGCCCAGTGGCCAACGTTTGACAGTCGACTGAATGATCGCAGGAGGGTGGCCGAGCGGTACGGGCGGATGGCGGGGGTGGAGATGCAGCCCGAGCAAACGGGCACTTGGCACAGCCGGTGGTTGCCCGCGCTTTTGCTTTCAGACACCCAAAAGCTCGAATTCGCAATTGAAATGCTTGATAATCAGAGTATTGAATATCGTAGATTATGGAATCCCATGCACCGGCAGCCCGTTTTTGCCGATGAAATTTCCCTCCTTTCGGGCGTAGCGGACGATCTTTTTTCACGCGGGTTGTGCCTTCCTTCCGGCACAAATCTTGCCCCAGCAGACCAAGATAGAGTACTGAGGGCGGTGGGCGGATAGCCCTCGCCCGCGCACCTCAAAATGACTAATTTCCAATTGGTTACCCAATACCACACGATCTATATTAAGACATGGATCGTGTTCTTTTTTGGCTAAAAACTGTTTACTTTTGACTCTTGCTTGCCATACCCAAATGAAAAAACAACTCGTCTTTTTAGTGTCTTTTCTGGTCACTGCCTCCTCGGTAGTTGCGCAGACAGTCGGTGACTACCGTACGGTAGCTAGCGGAGACTGGGACGATATTACGATTTGGCAACGATTTGATGGAGTTTCTTTCGTTCCCGCCACGGTGTTTCCGGAGGCGTCCAATGCCAACGCGATTGTGGTCAGAAATCCTCACTCCGTGGCAATTGCTGCTGGAAGTGATGGCATCGCAATTGACCAACTTACCATTCAGTCAGGAGCCACCTTCACCGTGGAGGGATTTTCGATTGTTATTGAGAATGGAGCTGGAACCGATCTGGTGAACGCAGGCACAATTTCGGCCGATCCAGCAGCAATTCAGTTTTCTGATAATTCTACGTACGAGCATGCGCAGAACGGAGGGGAAATACCGGCTGCAGATTGGGGAGCGGACTCCGAGTGTTTAATCTCCGGAGTCACGAACACAGCACCATTGAACTTAGCTCAAAATTTTTATCACCTGACCTGGTCAAGCAGTCAAACCGGCAACGTTAATTTGAATGGTGCCCTTACCGAAGTCATCTTGGGTAATTTCACGATTTCCAATACGGGTGCGACTAATGAGCGACTTCGTTTTTTCACGGACGGAGGTAGTGGAGAAGTTCTGAGCGTATCGGGAAATTTGATTATTTCCGGAGGCGCGTCTGTTGCCTTTACCAACACGGGCTCGGACTGCCAAGTATTCATCGGTGGGGATTTCATCAACTCATCGTCTCGCAGGCAGACACTAGCGTTGGGCGCGGGCGGGTCGATTGTCATGGAGATTTCAGGTAACCTCAACCACTCGGTCAATGCATTGCGGTTAACCGCCAACGCGTCTGCCTCGGCTGTTATCAATCTAACGGGAAATTTTTCACTCGCAGGAACCGCCCTTTCAGCTAGTGCGTCTTCAACGGCACAGATCAATTTTATTAGTGGAGGCCTTCAAACCTTCACCCGCTCAGGTACGCCATTACAAAGTGGACCATTGGCGTGGAGGGTCGTCAATAATTCGACTTTGGATGTTGCCGCAGCTTCTTTTTTGGCAGGTACCACCACTACGTCCAGTTTCTTTTTGGAGGCAGGATCAACCCTGATCACACGTGCGGTTAGCGGAATAGGCACTAATACGGCAGGAGCCATTCAAGCGACCACTACCCAAGGTACGCTTCGGGTAGCAACGGCCTTGCGCACATTCGAAAATGGAAGTACCATCGTTTATCAAGGGAGTGCAGCGCAGCAATTGGGCAGCGGCCACCCCACCAATGTAAATACCATTATCAATAACCCGGCTGGGGTAACTACGGTCGGCAGCAGAAGTATTTTGGGCGATCTTACCTTACAGTCGGGCAACTTAACCATCGCTGCCACCAATTCGCTTACGTTGGGGAACACCATTACAGCGGGCGGTAATTTTATCATCCCGGCCGCTACTTCGGATATTGTCCTTTTGGGTGACGGTCTGTCGGGCACGTTCCCCTTCCAAGCCTCATCGGTTACGTTTCGAAACTTCACCTTGAATCGTTCGGGCGGGTCAATTACATTTCCTTCCAACGTCACGTTAACGGGTGTGACCGCACTGACTAACGGAGAACTTGATTTCAGCGGTCGCACGTTAATTCTGAACGGTAGTTTCAACGCGCCCGGAGGGAGTCTGCGAAGCACGTCTACCACCTCAATCCTCCAAATTGGCGGGACAGGTGCCTTTGGTACGTTGGTGATGTCAAGCCCTCCGGGCAATACGGTAGGCACTTTTACCTACAATCGCACTTCCGGAACCTTGACAAACGCGACTGATTTATTGATCGGAAGCACATTCAATCTCAATAACGGTTCTATTACCAATGCGGGGCGTCTCATTATGGCTAACAATTCGACTTTGTTACGAACTGCGAGCGGAGCCACCATCTCAACGAACCGTCCTGAACCCGAAAACATCGGAAACACGTACAATGTCACATATTCGGCAACGCTTACCACGGCTCTTGAGCTTCCCGATGCCTCTACGACAACCGATCTTGGAGCGCTGACCGTGACGACAGGCACCGTTACTTTGTCGCAACCCATTTTCGTCAATGGAAATGTCGTGCTAATTGGGGGAACGCTGGCACAGGGAGTTCATGACATCACGATGCAAGGCGCGCAGTGGAACGACAACTCGGGTGGTATTACTGCTTCTACCGGAACGGTCGTGTTCAACAGTGCTGCTGGTACGGTAGTGAGCGGAACAAGTACGCCACAGTTCATTCATGTGGCGTTGAACAACGGAGCTGCGCTCACGCTTCCTTCCTTGGTGAACATTTCCGGCAACATCCAAATCAACAGTTCGTCCACCCTCAATGCAGGGGCAACGACTCTCGTTCTTAACGGTACCACATCCACTTCTTTTGCGGGTGGGGGAAAAACGTATCTAAATATCACGCAGGCCAAGACGGCCTCTGCCGATGTTACCTTGACATCAGGCGTTAATCTGAGAGGGGTATTAAGCGTAGTCAACAATGGTAGCGACTTTGCCTCGGGCGGTCTGCTCACGTTGGTCTCAAATGCCTCCGGAACGGCATCCGTGGCACAGTTGTTGGCGGGGCGTACAGTATCGGGCAATGTAACTGCGCAGCGATTTATTAATGGCGTAGGGCGGTTTTATCGCGATGTGTCGAGTCCCGTGAGTGGGGCAACGGTGCAGCAAGTAATTTCGAGTGGAGTTACCGTCACGGGTAATTTCACGGGGACTAGTTTTCCATGTGCCGGCTGTGTTTTGAATAATCCCTCGCTGTATTTCTATGACGAAACGGTAGCCGGCTTACAAGCCCAAGGGTATACGGCCTTTCCTCCATCGGGAGGCAATAGCGCAACCAGCATTTTTTCAGTTGGCAGAGGATACAACCTGTTTGTTCGAAATGAGGTTGGTTCCCCCACCGTGAGTTTGGTCGGCCCCATCAATTCGGGCAGCATCAATTTACCTGTTTCTTACACCACCACGGCCGGTGGACCATCCGAAGATGGGTGGAACTTCGTAGGTAACCCTTACCCGAGCGCTATTGACTGGGACATTGCATTGGGCTGGACAAAAACAAATATTTCGGGCAATCAAATTTCGGTTTATGACCCCACTAAGCCCCCTTCCGGTGGCTATCGGGTTTGGAATGGCTCGTTGGGCGATCTGGGGAACGGCCGCATAGCTTCCGGACAAGGGTTTTGGGTAAAGGCCACTGCCACCCCTACGCTAACGGTCAATGAATCGGCAAAGTCGACCACCTCAACGCCCTTTTACCGCATGAGAGATAATGGTGATGAGCTGAATTTTCTTCGCTTAGACGTGGTAGGAAATCAGTTCGAAGATGCAGCATTTTTGCAAAAACATCCAGAAGCCCTTCATGTTTACGACAACAGCGATGGAAACAAGCTGTCGGTTCCTGAGTCCCCCTCGTTGGCCATCCAATCGGCCGATGGAATTGCCCTGTCCATTAATTCCATTGGGGTAATTCGCGAAAATGATGAATTCGGAGTACGGTTGCTGAACGTACAGCCGGGCGAGTATCAGTTATTGCTTCGCGAGCTGTCGGGTGAGTTTGGCGCCTCTCGTGTCAAAATCCGCGATCGATTTTTGCGAAAGGAGCAGTCGCTGACCCTCGGTAGTTCTTATCCTTTTAAAGTTTCCGATGCGGTAGGTTCGAAGGACCCTCACCGTTTTGTTCTGATCTTTGGCGATGGTTTGTCTGAGTTGGGCAATGCGGTCTCTAAAGTATATCCGAACCCGACCATCAATGAGTTGAATGTGGAGGTCTGGTCAGGTAGCGTTCCTCAAGCCGAGGTGTTGGATATTAATGGCCGAGGTGTAGGTACGATTGCCTTTCAAAGTATCGATGAGGGCCTTTGGGTTGGGAAGGCACTAATGGGCGAAACGGCCAGGGGTATGTACATCGTTAGGATCAAGTCAGAGTTTGGTGTGGAAACGGTCAAAGTTTTGAAAAAATAAATCAGGGTATGCAAAAGCAATTGTTGGTGCTTTTTTTTGTTTGCCTCTCATGGCATGCTTTTGGCCAGCCTGGCCCTCCTCCTGATCCGGATGTGCCTATATCGGGCATTGAATTATTGTTGTTAGCAGGTGGCGCACTAGGCCTCAAAAAGTATTTTTCTTCCGAAAAGAAAAAAGAGCGTTGAGTAGTTCTCGTCTTTTCAACTCATTTCGCATCATCCTACGCAAACTGCGAATACTCCCTCGCTGGGTGATTGTGGCGTTGGATACACTAATCATCCTTTTTTCGTCCTTACTAGGCTACTTACTTCGATTCAATTTCTCCACCAGCGAATTGCAGCAACACCACTTTGAGCAGGGAGTGTTGGTGTATACCGTATGCGGTATTATCTCCATGGGCCTGACAGGCAGTTACCGAGGCATCGTACGCTATACCGGTGTGCAAGATGGCGTGCGTATTTTCTTTATGCTGGTACTTAACGGTGCCTTGATCTTCCTGGTGAACATGATCACGCGATATTCGGGAGGTAATTTCTTAGTACCGGCTTCAGTGATTTTTATCAGTTTACTTTCGGCTTTTTTATTTTTGTTCAATTACAGACTTCTGGTAAAGTACATCTTTGCCACCAACAAGAGCACGCTGATCAAAAAACATCGGGTGCTTGTTTTTGGTGCTGGACAGACGGGAATCATCACACGTCATGTAATTGATTCGACTCCCATCATGCAGATTGTTGGGTATTTGGAAGATGACACTCGGAAAATTGGCAAAGTGGTGGATGGCGCCTTCATCTACGATGCCCGCGGGGAGAATCTCAGCCATTACCTGCATAGTCTTTCCATTGATGAGTTGATCATTACGGTGCGCGACCTCTCGCTCGAGCGAAAAAACGAATTGGTGGAGGCCTGCCTCAAAAGTGGGGTCAAAGTCAGAACGGTACCACCCGTGGAAAAGTGGGTGGGGGGCGAGCTCTCTCTCAATCAAATCAAGGAAATCAAAATTGAGGACCTGCTCGGGCGAGAAGCTATTCGTCTTAATAATAAAGCCGTTCACGCAGACATTCGTGGCAAACGAGTTTGCATTACGGGTGCGGCTGGCTCGATCGGCAGCGAGTTGGTTAGACAAGTAGTCTCCTACCAACCCGAGCGGGTTATCTTAGTCGATCAGGCAGAATCACCGCTTTATGAGATCGAGCGGGAAATTAAGGACAATACCAGTGTGCGTGTGCTCGCGTATTTGGCTGACATCACTAATTCCCCTAGGATAGATGCCATTTTTGCTGACAATAAACCGGAGATTGTTTTTCATGCGGCTGCCTACAAGCATGTGCCCTTGATGGAGGGGAATCCGAGTGAGGCAATACGGTGCAATATTCTCGGCACAAAATATTTGTCGGATTTGGCGGTTAAGCATCGAGTGGAGAAATTCGTAATGATCTCTACCGATAAGGCCGTTAATCCCACCAACGTGATGGGCTGCTCAAAGCGGATTGCAGAAATCTATGTTCAAACCCTGAATGAGCACCTGACCAGCACGGGCGGTGATACGGCCTTTGTGACCACTCGATTCGGCAACGTGATGGGGTCAAGCGGTTCCGTGATTCCGCTTTTTAAAAGACAGATTGACGAGGGAGGCCCTGTTACCGTGACGCATCCGGAGGTAACCAGGTTCTTCATGACCATACCGGAAGCCTGTCAATTGGTACTCGAGGCGGGCACCATGGGAAAAGGGGGGGAGATTTTTATTTTTGATATGGGCAAGCCCGTCCGTATTGTTGAGCTGGCGCGTAAAATGATTTCGCTGTCGGGGTTGGAAGTGGGTAAAGACATTGAAATTATATTTACCGGTCTTCGCGAAGGTGAAAAACTTTACGAAGAACTATTAAACAACAGAGAAAACACCGTTCCTACCCACCATGAGAAGATACTCATTGGGAAGGTTCAGCCCGGCATGTCGTATGAAGAAGCTAACCGATATATCTCTCTCTTCGATGAGTTGATCACCGACCGCAACGAATTGAAAATGGTAGCACTTATGAAGGAATTGGTACCGGAATTCAAGAGCAACTACTCTCGGTACGAAGTGTTGGATGTGCGTTAGCGCCTGCGTCTTCCGGGCCTGTATTTCTTGTACTTTATCCGGTTTCCGGTTGGTTTCTTGTATCCGGTTCCTCCGAGCGTGATCGGCAGATAGTACTCCAGTTTTACATTCAGCAAGAAGTACGCGTCATCGTCTCGAGGATTTCCTCGCTGTGTACCTGGGGCCGCCAACGCCCGCCCAATCTCCGGCCTGCGATCTGCTAAGGCTGCTGCGACAGGATCGTTGAATGTGGTGACATCTTTATGTACCGTGCTCACATCATCCAAATAGTCCGTGAACAACTTTCTCAGCCCACCTTCGATTGCCAGATTAAAGAAAGGCCCTTGTTTGATGCGAATTCCTAATCCATAAGGAATGACCGGCTGCACCCGCGCGTAAGATACGCCTTCGGTCTGCAGCGGTTGTAGCGCAATTTTTTCGCCCTGATAGATTGTTTTTGGATTTATATATGTGACACCCACTCCGGCAAACCCATAAATATTGAATGATGACCGTTGATAAAAGCGAACGCCATTGGGGAAAAGAGAAATCGCGCCCGTGACATTCAACTCGTAATTGTTGGATTGAAATGACAAGTTCCGGCTTCTGCGACCGCTTTCAGGGTCTGCCTGGGCGTCAGAGCCCTTTAAATTGTACCAGGTTAACTCCGACCGCACGCTCACCCGTCTCCCCAAAAAGATTTGGGCGCCCAGGTTAATCGAAGGCCGGGTATCAAAATAGTCTCGCTCATTTGATAACTCACCTAAATACGTGGCCGTGCCAAATCCCAATTGCCCAATCAATTTCCTATCCCGCCTTACGGAATAAAAACTCTGCGCCAAGGCGGCCGTGTCGATCAATAGGAAAGCGATGAATACCAAAAGAATGCCGCGCTTCATGAAAGCAAGTTTTCGATATCAAATATAGGCAAAATATATGAGCCTAAAAATCAATAATTTACACCAAAACCTCTTTGATTTTCTGGGCTGCGTCTTTCAGGAGGATGGCCGAAAATACCTTTAATCCCGATTCTTGGATGATTTTAGCCCCTTCTTCGGCATTCGTGCCCTGTAGGCGCACAATGATGGGCACGGGTATGTTGCCCACCTTTTTGTAGGCTTCCACCACGCCATTGGCCACCCGGTCGCAACGGACGATGCCCCCAAAGATGTTGATCAAAATGGCCTTCACGTTCGGGTCCTTTAGGATGATGCGGAAGCCGGCTTCCACGGTTTCGGCATTGGCCCCGCCACCCACGTCCAAAAAATTGGCCGGCTCACCTCCCGACAGCTTGATGATGTCCATGGTGGCCATGGCCAGCCCTGCCCCATTGACCATGCACCCCACGTTGCCATCCAGCTTGACGTAGTTCAAACCTGATTTCCCGGCTTCCACTTCCAGTGGGTCTTCTTCGGAAATGTCGCGCAGTTCTTCCAAATCTTTGTGCCGGTACAGCGCATTGTCGTCCAGGTTCACCTTGCCGTCCACCGCTATCACTTTATTGTCTGAGGTTTTCAACACGGGGTTGATTTCAAACATCGAAGCATCCAAACCGACATAGGCGGTGTATAGGGCGTGCACGAAACGCACCATTTCTTTAAAGGCGTTTCCCTCCAGGCCCAGCGCAAACGCGATCTTGCGCGCCTGAAACGGCTGTAGTCCAATGGTAGGGTCTACCCATTCTTTGATGATTTTCTCGGGGTGAGTAGCCGCCACTTCTTCGATGTTCATACCCCCTTCGGTGGAGGCCATGATGACTGGCTTGCTGGTGGCGCGGTCCAACAAAATGCTCATGTAGTATTCCTTCGGTTCTGCCTCACCCGGGTAGTACACGTCTTCAGCAATCAACACCTTATTTACCTTTTTGCCGGCCGGGCCGGTTTGGATCGTCACGAGTGTTCCGCCCAAGATGGCCTTGGACTTATCAAAGACCTCGTCCACGCTTTTGGCCAAAACCACCCCGCGCGAGCCGGTTTCCTGAACGGTTCCTTTGCCGCGGCCCCCGGCATGTATTTGCGATTTCACCACGAACCATTTTGTGCCCGTTTCCACGGTCAGCTGCTTGGCGGCCGCCACGGCTTTGTCGGGCGTATCGGCCACAATGCCGCGTTGTACGGCCACACCGTATTTCTTCAGGATGTCTTTGGCTTGGTATTCGTGGATATTCATGCAGATAAAATTTTGGAGCAAGCTACTTTTTTTAAACCTTTATTTCAAGAACATTTGAGGGATGGGAATATTACGGGCGGAAAACTTGGTGAAGAGCTATGGGGCGCTTACCGTGTTGAAGGGCGTCAGCCTCACGATTGAAAAAGGCGAGATTGTGGCGGTAGTAGGCGCCTCGGGTGCGGGCAAAAGCACGCTACTGCACCTGCTGGGCACGCTGGATACCCCCGACAGCGGGCAGGTATTCTTACAGGGAAAAAGCGTTTTCGCTCAAAGCCGCCACGAGCTGGCAGAGTTCAGAAACCGCCACCTGGGCTTTGTGTTTCAGTTTCACAACCTCCTGCCGGAGTTTACGGCACTAGAAAACGTCATGATACCAGGCCTGATAGGCAAACGCCCGGAGGCGACCGTACGTGCACGGGCCCTGGAACTGCTCACACTGCTCGGCCTGAGCGACAGGGCTTCCCACAAGCCCGCGCAACTTTCGGGTGGCGAACAACAGCGGACGGCCGTGGCTCGTGCGCTGGTAAACTCGCCCGAACTGGTATTTGCGGATGAACCCAGCGGCAATCTGGACTCTAAAAATGCGGCCGACTTGCACCGCCTCTTCTTACGCCTTCGGCAGGACTTTGGCTTTACCTTTATCATCGTTACGCATAACCCCGAGTTTGCCGCCATGGCCGACCGCACCCTGGAGATGCGCGATGGCCGGGTGGTGGGAGGGTAGCCGCCCGCGGTCAACGCTTACTCGCTGCGTAAACTGCTCACCGGGTTGGCCCTGGCGGCCCGAAAGGCTTCCACGCCCACCGTTACAAATGCGATGACAAAGCAGGTGCATCCTGCGGCTGCAAAAATCC
>JALONI010000023.1 GCA_025455015.1 Cyclobacteriaceae bacterium
CCAACTCAAAGATATACGAAACCTCCGTCCCTCAAACCGTATTTTTTTAGCTGAAAATCAGGCTCTTGCCTTTATTTGACTGCTCGGAAACATTCGTCTATCCACCGCAGCATCACCACCCCCTTCGGGTAAGGGGCGTAGCCAAAAGGTATTTCTTTTGCCTGCGCCTGGCGGTGGGCGTTTAGTTGTCCCAGTCGAACTCCTCGGTGGTTAGTTCCAGCTCCTTTTTTTTCTGTTGGCCCTTGAGCTTAAAGGCGTCTTTTAGTTCCTGCACTTCTTTTTTCAAATCGGCACCAATCTTCTTTCGCACGGCTTGTTTATCGTAGCTTACCTCGTACCGGTCGGTGGTGCCAACAATTTTTAAGAACAGTTTGGCTTGCCCGGTTTTGTCTTCTTCAATGGCACCAAAGGCCTCATCGGGATCAATTTTGCGTTTGCTTCGCAGGGGCGCCACAATGCGATAGTCAATGTTCTGATCAAACGTGTGCGTGCCGCTGAGTTGGATGGCCGTCACGTTGCTCTTGATTTCCATTTGAGGGATGTAGAGGGTGCGATTTTCGATGTGGATGTCGTTTTTCAGGTCGGCAAACCGGAGGCGGGCCAGGCCCTCGTCATCGAGGTATTTGCTGAGCGCCTGCAGGGGTTGAAAGTTATTGAGTTCACCGTTTTTGATCAGCGCGCTGATGTCGGCCACCAGTGTTTCCGATTTTAGCGTAAGGTCACGGTTCAACGCCAAATCAAGGGCTACTTCGGCCGAAGCCTGGCCCCGCAGGTGTTTGTCCTGAATGAAGTCCTGGCGAAAATTTTCGAACACGTAAAACACGCTGTCGATATGAATGTCTTTGAGCGTCCAGTGCGTGGTGATGCCGATCGTGTTGGGTGTTTGTGCATCCACCGCTCCGTCCAGGGTGAGTGAGCCGCCCATGGCCCGCAGGTTTATTTTTTTGGACAGGGCGCGTTGATTTTTCACCAACAAATCGCCCTTTAATGCAGTAGCCCGAAAGCGTTTGTATGACAACTGTCGCACATCGCAGTTGAGATTCAGGTAAACAAGAGGTGAAATGCTAAACTGGAACGTCTCGGTGTCATTGTCGGCATAGCCCGAGGCAAGAAGCTCGTCTACGTCAAGGTAATTTGATACGATGTCCGTTTCGATGCCAAGGGGCTGGTTGTCGAAAAGGAAGTAGGTGATGATGTTTTTAAAATACCCGTTGAGCAAAAAGTCGGAACGGCCCACCTGGCCGCTCACGTTGCTCAGCGCCAGGTCGTTGTTGTTGAACTGGAGCGTGCCATTCAGGCCTTTGAAGGGTATCTTTTTCGTACCGTACAAGAAAGAGACATCGTTCAACACCACGCTTCCATCGGTGCGCACCTGCTGGGCCGTAGCTTTCTTTTTCAGTTTGTTGATGTCTCCTTCAAACAACACTCGGGCGGTAATCTCGCCTGTGCCCCCGGCCAGCGCAGGAACGGGGTAGAACGACTGAAGAGAGGCCACGTCCAGGTCCCCTTGAAAGAAAAATGAAATGCGAGGGTCTGCGAAATTCTGCAAGGAGAAGTTTGCTTCGAACGGGCGTTGGTTGAGTGAGCCACGGGCGTTTCTCAGAAACAGCTCGGCCTTGTCGAACTGTGAAAATGACGGGGTGGCAAACGATCCTTCCAGCGATACGTTTTCCAACCGGGTTTGGTAGTCAGGGTGGAAGATGGTGGCATTTTGACAACCGAAAGAAATGGACAGCAGCGGGTCTTTTCGTTTCGACAGTTCGCCCCTCAGCGTCAGTCCTAAAAATACGTCACCCTGGCTTTGGTACTTGCGCAGCGGCTGTGCCGTTTCGGTTGGCAGTAACGACAACAGCGTTTGGATGTCGGTGTCGCGGCCGTTGACGGACAGGTCAATGCGATGGGTGTCCTTGAAGGCATAGGTTCCGGCCACTTCAAAAACCGATCCGCGTATGGCCAGCGTGGATGCGCCAATGGAAACCTGTTTGGCATAATCGTCATACACCACCTGGGCGTGAGCATCAAAGGTTTTGTTGGTCAGGAACAACGCATCCTTGATCCCAATTTGTCGGGTGGTGATGTCGCCCTCGGCATCGATTTGATAAGTATCGCCCGCAATCTTTATCGAAGTAATCAACCGGTCGCTTTCAAATACGTGGTGTTGGCGAATGCTTTTGTCTTCATAGGATACCAGCGTGTTGATCAGCCGTACGTTTCGCAAGTCAAACGCGATGGTCTTGCCGGCTCGGGTTGTGTCGGACTTTTTTTTGAGAATGACATAGTTTGACTTGCCAGCGGTATTGACGCGCAAATAAGTTTGGCTGTTGTTGATCTGGAGTCCTTTGATGGTATAGTGGCCCTGCCACACATCCCACGGGTTTAGGTAGAAGGAGAGGCGCTCGGCTTCGAGCAGGGGAAACTCTTCGGGGTGACTGTCTTCCACATACACGTTGTGAAAAACCAGCGCCAGGTTGGGGAAATCACTCCACCAAACCACTTCTATTTTTCCGATTTTGACGGGTGTGTTGAGTTGTTTGTTGGCTTCTTCAATAAACGAAGCGATGATCTTGTCTTTGAACAGAAACACGGACGCCACGCCAGCCGCCAGCGCAAAAATGGCGAGTATCAATAAACCTACCAGCGTCTTTTTAAGTGATTTCACCGCCTTTGATCAGCGTAAAGTTCGCAACTAAGTTGACGCGGGCAAAAACCTGACCAAAACCTGCCGTCCCGATAGCCCATCGGGAGAACCCCCGATAGCCATCGGGAGAACCCCCGATAGTCATCGGGAGAACGCCCGATAGTCATCGGGAGAGCCCCCGATAGCCCATCGGGAGAGCGCCCGATAGTCATCGGGAGACCCCGCGGGTCGCCATCGGGATGGCAGTTGCGAGGGAACCAGTGATGAAGGCTTTGATAAAAAAGAAAACGCCCCGGCCGTTTGTGCCGAGGCGTTTGTGGGAGCTGAGGGGTTCGAACCCCCGACCCTCTGCTTGTAAGGCAGATGCTCTGAACCAGCTGAGCTAAGCTCCCCATCTCTGTACTTTTTACCCACGCATTTGGCTTTTTTTGTATGCCAAGCTGCTTTTTGATTAGGGACTGCAAAAGTAGTACAGATTTTTAATTCTCCAAACCCGCGAAAACCAAGGACATAAAAAAAGGCTTTAGAACTCCTAAAGCCTTCCCGGGAATGGTGTTAACGTTAGTGATTACTTCACTAAGTTAGCCAGCGAATCAGCTACGCGAGCTGAATCAGCCTTGAACTTGGCAAGGGCCGCTTCCGCTTCTACTTTAGCGATTGAGTCAACCTTGCGGATTGAATCTTCAACAGCTTTAGCCGCATCTTCTACCGATTTCTTGGCACCGCAAGAAACCACAGCCAATGCAAAGCCGCATACCAATACAAATGCGAACAGTTTTTTCATGGTTTACAGGTTATTTAAAATTTGGGTGCAAATATAGGCGTTTAGGTTCAAATTTCGGTAACCCCATGCCAAAAAACCCATCACTTCCCGAAAATTGGGCCTGATCTGACCCATTCCTACCGTTCATTAGGCTACAGCAATCGTTTGCCAAATTATTTCTTGCGGAAGAACAGCCGTATGGGCACCCCCTCAAAGTCAAACTTTTCGCGCAAGCGGTTTTCCAAAAAGCGGGTGTACGACTCCTGGATGTACTGGGGCAGGTTGCAGAAAAATGCGATGGCCGGGCTGCGCGCCCCCACTTGCGTGATGTATTTGATCTGGATCATCTTGCCCTTGATGGCCGGGGGCGGGTAGTGTACGATCTCTGGCAGCAAGGCGTCATTGAGCTCGCTGGTGGGTATTTTCTTCGTTTTGTTGTGGTACACTTGAACGGCCTTTTCAATGACCTGAAAGATGCGCTGTTTTTCAATCACCGAAGCAAAGATGATAGGCACGTAGTCGATGGGTGCCATTAGTGACTTTGCTTTTTTTTCGGATACCGGCCGTATCGATCAGGATAAAATCATTGCCAAACATTTTGTACCGCGTGTGAATGGCATCGCGGGTGGTGCCGGCTTCGTCCGTCACAATGCTGCGTTCTTTGCCGATGAGCACGTTGAGAAACGATGACTTGCCCACGTTGGGCCGCCCCAGGATAGCGATGCGGGGGATGCCGGCATCCGGATCTGCCACTCCCTCGTTAGGGAAAACGTTGATCAACTCGTCCAGCAGCTCGCCCGTGCCCCCGCCATTTTCGGCCGAAATCGGAAAAACTTCGCCCATACCCAATTCATAAAATTCAGAGGCCAGCATGGATTTGGCGGGCGTGTCGGCTTTGTTGGCGGCCAAAAACACGGGCTTCTTGCTTCTGCGGATCACCTTGGCGAATTCCTTGTCATATCCGGTGAGGCCATCGTGGCAATCGAGCATGAAGATGACGGCCGTACATTCGTCCAATGCCAGTTCAACTTGTTTTCGGATTTGCGATTCAAACTTATCATCGGAGCCCGTCACGTAGCCGCCCGTGTCAATCACGGTGAAAAACTTGCCCGTCCACTGCGCGTAGCCGTAGTGACGATCGCGCGTAACGCCCGGCATGTCGTCCATGATGGCCTGGCGTTGCTCGATCAAACGGTTAAAAAAGGTGGATTTGCCCACATTGGGCCGGCCCACAATGGCCACTACATTTGCCATGATTCAAGAAAAAGATAGGCAAAGGTACGGATTAGTTGATGAACGCCCCCGCGGGCGCATCAGCGGTCATAGCCAAACTGCCGTATTTTCAGTTGGTGCTTGCGCCAATCCTCGGCCACCTTTACGCGCGTTTCCAGAAATACTTTCTTTTGAAAGAATTTCTCCAGGTCGGCCCGCGCCTCGGTGCCCACCTTTTTCAAGGCAGCACCGCCCTTGCCAATCAAGATTCCTTTTTGGGAGTCGCGCTCTACGTAGATTACGGCACGGATGCGCAAAATCGCGGCTTCGTCCTTGAACTCTTCAATACCTACCTCGGTGCTGTAGGGGATTTCTTGGGAATAGTTGGTGAAGATTTTTTCGCGAATGATTTCGGAGGCAAAAAAGCGCTCGCTTCGGTCCGTCAGCTCCTCTTTGCCATAGTAGCCCGGGTGCACGGGCAGATGCTCGAGTATGAGGGGCAACAGCTTGGCCACGTTTTTCCCGGTTTGCGCACTGGTGCCGATAATGGCCTTGGGTTGGATGGCCTCCTGCCAATACGCTCGTTTGCTGTCCCATTCGCTGTCGCGGCCCAAGTCAATTTTGTTAATGACCAAAAGCAGCGGGGTTTGCGTGTGCACAATGGGTTTGTGCAGTTTTTCGTCAAACTTTTCACCCCACTCCACCAGCATCAAAATCACATCGGCATCTTCCAATGAGACCTTCACGTAGTTCATCATGGCTTGGTGCAGTTGGTATTTGGGTTCCAGCACACCGGGCGTGTCCGAATACACAATTTGGAAATCGTGGCCGTTGAGTATGCCCATGATGCGGTGGCGGGTGGTTTGGGCTTTGGCGGTAATGATGGACAGGTTTTCGCCCACCAGTTTATTCATCAAGGTGGACTTGCCCACGTTGGGCTTACCCACGATGCTGACGAAGCCGGCTTTGTGTTGATTCATAAACGCTACGGTTGTAAATAGGTAGGGGCCGGCAGGCGGAAGGGAACCCCGAAATGTTGAAAGGCGGCCCATTACCGGTGGTTTGGGGGCCATGGCGTCCGATAACATCCGCCCCGTGGGTTTCATTGACTTCCTCCGCCTCATGCGGTAAGCCCCGGCTGCCCATCAGGTTCTTGAATTTGGCTTCGTAGCTCGTCCGCTGCTGGTTTGGCAGGGAATTTTGCGAGGGCTGGGCCGGCAGGCGCGCAGCCGTGGCGAGAAAGCAGACCAAACAAAATGCGCGGAGCATGAGGCTATCGAAGACTGAAATTTAGGCATTATTTGTTTTTTCTCTGCTCAACCGCTACTTTTGCACTCACAAATCGCGGGGTGGAGCAGTTGGTAGCTCGTTGGGCTCATAACCCAAAGGCCGCAAGTTCGAGTCTTGCCCCCGCTACTGAAAGGAAAAAGGCTTTCTGGGTTCTCAGAAAGCTTTTTTTTTTACTGGCACGAAGCCGCTAACCACGCCTCACCAGCACCTTGTCGATTTTCACCCCGTCCATATCCATTACTTCGAATTGCAGATTTTGCCATTTCACTTTTTCGCCCGTGCGGGGGATGTGGCTTAACTGGCGTAATATCAGTCCGCCTACCGTGTTCACACCTTCCAGTTCTTCGCAATTCCTGATTTCAAAATACAAGGCAAATTCAGCCATGGGGTATTGGCCATCCACCAGCCATGATCCGTCTTCGCGTTGCACCAGCGGATACTCTTCGCGATAGAGTTCCGAGACATCCCCCACTAAGGCTTTCAAGACATCGTCCAGGGTAATGATGCCCAGCACGAGCCCGTACTCGTTGGTGATGAGTGAATAATGGATACCCGAGGCCTTGAACTGCTCCAAGGCCTTGTAGGCAGACGTATGTTGATCCAGATAGTTGGCCGGCTTGAGGTGGCTACGTATATCAAAATCGGCCCGTTGATTGCCCATGTACAAGTCTTTTAGCGTCACGATGCCAAGAATTTTGTCTTTGTCTTTTTCAAACACCGGATAGATGCGATGCAAGTCGATTATCACCGTCTCGCGAATGGCCGCAAAGCTGTCGTCCACGTTCAAAAAGACCAATTCACTTCGGGGCGTCATCAGGGAGGTTATCTTCCGATCGCCCAACGCAAACACACGTTCTACGATTTCCTGTTCTATTTTTTGCACTTCGCCCCCTTGAGTCCCTTCCTGGATGATTGCCTTGATTTCTTCTTCGGTAATGTTGTTCTCTTTGTTCTGTTTCACGTTCAATAACCTCAGCAGGATATTCGAAGTATGGGTTAGAATCCACACAAACGGGAAAGTGATCTTGGACAGCAGCGTCATGAGGGGCGCCATTACGCGTGATATCCCTTCGGGGTTGGAGAGTCCAATACGCTTGGGTATCAGTTCGCCCAGTATCAACGAGCAAAAGGTGACCGACAGCAGCACGATGGCGATGGCAGCCTCATCGGCTGCGGGTGCCAGCAGCGGTATGGTTTCAAGGTAATGCTCCAAGTCATTGGTTAGATTTTCTCCGCTGAAAATCCCGGTTAGCAAGCCTATGACCGTAATGCCGATCTGAACAGTGGAAAGAAAGTACGTGGGGGACCGATACAAACGCAGGGCTGCCTGGGCACCTTTTATCCCCGATTTGGCGGCTGCCTCCAACCGCACTTTTTTAGACGACACTAGGGCCATTTCCGACATCGAAAAGACGCCATTGATCAGGATCAATCCGAGGATGATCAGTATTTCGATAACATCGCTACTCATACAATTTAACGTTCATTAACTAGTGTGAGTTGTGGGCTGATGGCCGTTACTGCCAACCACCGCCCAACACTTTGTAAAGTTGGATGGTGTTGATGAATTGGTTTTTTTTGGAAACCACCAGATCTAGGCGGGCATTCAACGCATTTTGTTGGGTCATTAATACTTCGAGGTAGGTGGCGCGGCCCCGCAGGTATAAGTCGTTAGCCACCTCAATGGCGCGTGTCAGCGCTTCTGCCTCTTGTTCTTTGTATTGCAACGCACGGCTGATATTCGTCATTCGGGTTAACTCATTGTACACCTCGGCATACGCCACCAACGTGGTTTTGTGGTAGTGGTGCAGCGCCTCCGTTTGGTAGGCATTGGAAGCATTGAACTGCGCTTTGATGGCCGATCGGTTTACCAGGGGCGCATACAGGCCTCCCACCAAGGTAAACACAAACGACTCAGGGCTGGAGAAAAGCAGGCGGGGCGCATAGGATTGGAACCCCACACTGGCACTAATGTTGAACGAAGGATAAAACGCGGCCCGGGCTGCACGGACATCTGCCTTTGAGGCGATGACTTCCCATTCGGCTTGCCGTATGTCGGGCCGGTTGCGCAACAACGCCACAGGCACGCCCGCCATGAGCGAGTCGACCAGCCTGGCATCGAAGGAAGCCGAGTTTCTCGGAATAGGCTGGGGCAGGCGGCCCAATAACAGGTTCAATCTATTTTCCGTTTCGGTGATGGCCTGTCGCACGTCATACTCCAGCGCCCTCGTGTTGAGGACCTGTGCCGAGAATTGATTCACCACGAGTTCATTGGCACTTCCGTTTTCCTTTTGGATTGTTACTACGTTCAGCGCGTTGTCTTGCAGTTGGATGGTAGACCAAATGATCTCAAGTTCGCGATCGAGCGAGAGCAGCTCGTAATAGGCCGTGGCCACCTCGGCCACCAAGTTGGAGACGAGCCAGTGGCGTACCTCCAAGCTGCCAAGCAGCCGGGCGGAGGCCGCGTTTTTCCGATTGCGTAGTTTGCCGGTGATGTCGGCCTCCCAACTGCTTTGGAACCCCACCAGAAAATCGGGCAGGTTTACCGGCACGATTTTGCCCGGCTCAATGTCGGTGGTCGCATTACCCGCACCATCCATCGTGTACAAACCGTACCTGCGTACGGCCGCCACACCGCCTGCCTGTACGGTCGGCAACAACAGGCCCTTGGCGAAGAGCACCGAAGCCCTGGCTTGCTCAATCCGTTGCCATGCGATTCGGGCATCATAATTCTGGGTTACAGCATTTTCAATCAAATTCGCTAACACGGTATCGGCAAAAAACTTTTGCCGGGGCCATTCGGCCATGCTCACCGTATCGCTCAGGTCACCATACCGGGGTGGCAACCGGAGTTGTTCAGAGGGTCGGAGGTGTTTGGGAACTGCGCAGCCAATGAGAAAGCAGCCCAACAAGGCCGTGACGACCACGTGATGTAAGTGTATTCGTATCATATCAATTTCGTAGTTTGTGAGGGCGGCATCGTTTCATATTGCGTGGTTGTTGTGCGATGTTTGGACGCCCACGTAGCGAAAATCACATACAAGCCGGGAATGAGGATGACACCAAACACGGTGCCGAACAGCATACCCCCGGCAGCGGCTGTACCAATGGTGCGATTGCCGATGGCTCCCGCACCCGTAGCGATCGTTAAGGGTATCAGTCCGGCAATGAAGGCAAACGAAGTCATGAGAATGGGTCGCAGGCGCACCTTGGCGCCCTCCATCGCAGCTTGGATGGGTGTAAGCCCCTCGCGCTGCCGAAGCGAGGCAAACTCCACAATCAGAATCGCATTTTTGCCCAACAGCCCGATCAGCATGATCATGGCCACTTGCGCATAGATGTTGTTTTCCAGCCCCAGCAACGCGAGCAATAAAAAGGCGCCAAAAATACCTGTGGGTAATGAGAGGATCACGGGCATGGGCAGGAGAAAGCTTTCATACTGCGCGCTGAGAATCAGGTACACAAAGACCAAACAAATCAAGAAGATAAAAATGGCCTCGTTGCCCGTGTTCACCTCATCGCGCGAGATGCCGGCCCAGTCGATATCATAGCCACGCGGCAGTTTTTCGTCAGCCGTTTCGCGGATGGCGGCCAGTGCGCTGCCACTGCTATAGCCGGGGGCAGGCTCGCCCGTTACCTCGGCCGACAGGTACATATTGAACCGGGTGATTTGATCAACCCCGTAGACTTTTTCTAATGTCAAAAACGAGGATACCGGCACCATTTCGCCCCGGTCGTTTTTGACGTGGAGTTTTAAAATGTCATCGGGTTTGGCGCGGTATTCAGGCGATGCCTGCACCATCACTTTGTACATCTGCCCGAAGCGAATGAAGTTGGTGGCATATTCACTGCCCAGCAGTGTTTGAAGCGAGCCCATGGCATTTTCTACCGTTACCCCTTTTTGTGCAGCCTTATCCGAGTCTACATGCAGCAGGTATTGCGGAAAGCTGGCATCAAAAATGGTAAACGCATTTCCGATTTCGGGGCGTGCCTTCAGATCTTCCACGAATTGGTCAACCACTTGTTCCATTTTTTTAAGATCGCCACTGCCCGTGCGATCGATGAGGCGTGCCTCAAACCCACTGGAGTTACCAAAGCCGGGCACCGCGGGAGGAGGCATAAACTCGATGCGTGCATCTTTGATGTGGCGCGTTTTTTCTTTGACCAACTCAATCACCTCTTGGACGGACTGATCGCGCGCGCTCCAGTTTTTTAGCTGTACGATGCAGGTACCGTAGTTGGCACCCGTGCCATCGGATAAGATATTCTGACCGGCCAGAGTGGCCACCGTTTCAATGGCGTCAATACTTTTGCACGATTGACTGATTTCACCCACCACTTCCTTGGTACGTTCCAGCGTGGAACCCGTGGGCGTGGTAACGCTTGCATAAAACGAACCTTGATCTTCATTGGGTATAAACCCCGATGGCAAAATGGAACCAACGATGCCCGATCCAAGCACAAAAATGGCGAGCGCACCCACGGTGATCGTTCGTCTGTTGACGATCAACCCCAATAGATTTTGATAGCGTACGGAGAGGCCGTTATACCAACTATTGAACTTGAAAAAAAAACGGGTGAGTACCGTGACTTTGCGAGAGTGCTCATGGGGACTTTTCAATAACAGAGCGCACAGCGCAGGGGTGAGCGTCAGCGCGGTAACCCCCGAGATCACAATGGACACGGCCATGGTAAGGGAAAACTGCTGATAGAAAATACCCGCGGGCCCGGTCATGAACGAGACGGGCAAGAACACAGCTGACATGACCAAGGTGATGGCCACAATCGCACCACTGATTTCCAGCATGGCCTGCCGGGTAGCCTCGTACGGGCCGATGTTGGATTCCTCCATCTTCGCATGCACGGCCTCCACCACTACAATGGCGTTGTCCACCACAATACCAATGGCCAATACGAGCGAAAACAACGTGATCAGATTGAGCGAAAAACCCAAGAACTGGATAAAGAAAAAGGTGCCCACCAATGAAACGGGCACGGCCAGTGCAGGAATCAGTGTGGAGCGCCAGTCTTGCAAGAATAGAAACACCACCAGCGACACCAGGATAAATGCTTCAATAAGTGTTTTGATTACGCTTTCTACCGAGGCATCCAGAAAGGCCGACACGTCATAGCTGATATAGTAGTCCATGCCATCCAAAAATGTTTTTTCCTTTAACTCTTTAACTTTTGCTTTGATGTTGCGAATCACCTCTTTAGCGTTTGAGCCAGGCAACTGTTTGATCATAAAGGCGGCTGTGGGGCGGCCATCCAGTTTGGCTTCTACGTCATAGTAAGTCGTTCCAAACTCCACCTCGGCAATGTCGCGTATGCGCAAGATTTCACCGTCATCGGTGTAGCGGATGGGGATGTTTTCATATTGCTCGTTGGTGAAAAACTTTCCGGTGTAACGAACCACATATTGCAGTGCTTCGCTTGTCTTGTCTGAATTTTCGCCCACCTTACCCGGGGCCGCTTCAATGTTTTGCGCGCTGAGGGCTTGCAGCACCTCATCGGTAGAGATGTTGTACGACAGCATTTTGTCGGGCTTTAGCCAGATGCGCATCGCGTATTCTTTCACCCCCATGATGTCGATGAAGCCGATGCCGTATATACGTTTAAGCTCGGCCATCATATTGATGTCTGCGAAATTGTATAGGAATTTTTCGTTCAGGGAAGTGTCAGAGCTGAAAACGTTTAGATACATGAGCATGCTGTGTTCCAGCTTGCCAATTTTCACACCGCTTTTAATAACCTCCGCGGGTAATTCAGCAATTACGGCATTGACGCGGTTTTGCACATTCACCGCGGCTACATCCACATCGGTGCCCGTTTCGAAAATAATTTTTACCAGCCCTACTCCGTCATTGCCGGAGTAGGATGCGATGTACTTCATGCCGGGCACCCCGTTGATGGCGCGTTCCAGCGGCACAATAGCGGCTTTGGTCACCGCCTCCGCATTTGCACCCGGGTACTCAATGGTCACGTTTACTTCGGGCGGGGCGATGCTGGGGAATTGAGTCATCGGCAACCGTGTGAGCGCCAGCGCGCCCAGCAGTGTGATCATGATGGCAATAACAACCGAGAGAATCGGCCGTTCGATAAAAGTGGATCCCATACCGTTAGTTGTTTACCAGTTCTTTCATGGGAACCACCTGCGCCACCACCTGATCGCCTGCGCGCACCAGTTGCACGCCCTCATAAATGATCTGGTCGGTTTTTGCCAGGCCGCCATCGACCACATACAATTCGGGTAGCCGGTAGCCGGGAACAATGCTTTGCATGTCAACACGACCCTCGCTGGTGACCCGGTAGACAAAAAACTTGTCCTGGATTTCCACTACGCACTTTTGCGGAATCAACACCGCTTGTTGGATGGGCGTAGCCACGCGTATCTTGCCGGTGCTGCCGTGCTTTAGCACCTGCTCGGGGTTTGGAAAGCGGGCGCGAAAAGCAATGTTTCCGGTGCCTTTATCAAACTCGCTTTCGGCTGTTTCGACCTGGCCACGGTATGCATAGCGCTGCCCGTTGGCCAGCACCAATTCTACTTCGTGCGGTTGTTGACTCTTGGCCGCGGCCATGTAGTCCAGGTACTCGCGCTCCGATACGTTGAAGTATACGAGCATTTCCTGATTGTTGGAGAGCGTGGTGAGCAACTCACCCTCGTCAATCAGGCTACCCACTTTATTGGGGATGCGATTTATGTAGCCCGAAAACGGAGCCCGCACCTGGGTGTAGGAGAAAAGCAGTTGTGCGCTGGACAGATGGGCGCGAGCCTCTTCGGTTTTGGCCTGCAAGGCCTCGGCTCGTGCTTGGGCTAGATCCAGCTCACTGTCCGAGACGATTTTTTTTTCGAGTAATGCCTTGACATTGCGTAGTTCTACCTCGGCTGCCTTGGTTTCGGCAATGGCGCTGGCGAGAGCCGCCTCCGCTTTGAGCACTTCCTGTTGGTATTGCAACCGGCTGATGGTGAACAGAACCTGTCCTGTTTTTACAAAATCGCCTTCATCGGCATGGATCGTCTCTAGGTAGCCATCGGCCTTGGCCCGGAGTTCCGTGTTTTGTACCGACTGGATGTCGGCTACATATTCGCGCAGGTACAAGGTATCTCTTACAACCGGATTTATCACCGGAAAGACTTCTGCTTTTGCCGACTCGCTCTTGGAATCAGAGCAGGAGAAGGCCAATCCCATGGGTGACAACAGACTTGCCAACAGGATGGCGCGTCTGATGTCAGATGTCATCAGTATCATAAATGTTACGTTTAAAAAATTAAAAATTCGACACTACACGCTGCACACGCAGGTTGCTAAAAAGCGATGTTTAGCCGCGCGGAGGCGGGCCGTCTATGTCGAGCGAGAGTGAGGAAAGGTGTTGCAGGTGGTGGTGGCGATGGTAGGTATCGCTGACGAACGCAACCACCGGTTGGTAGCTCAACTGTGGATTGAGGTATACTTTTTCCCATTCCAAGGTGCTTCCACCATCATGGTCGCATTCGTCATGCTCTTCTACCGCGTTTTCGAACCCCAAAACGGCTTCTGCGATGAACTCATATGCGCTTTCGATGTCGTTAAAAGAAAGGTCCTCTGCAACATCATCCGCAGACGCATCACGGCTGTCGACACTGAAGTTTAGAATATGCATCGCCAGCAGTAGGGAGAGTATTTTTGGAAACAGTGAAGAGCGAAGCAATTCCATAAGCGGAGCGCAAGATAGCCAAACAGGGTCACTTGCCAATTTCGCCCTGATGAAAGTAACAATTTTTTTGTGATCCGACCGGGCGTGCGAACTCACCCGGGGGGGCGAACGGCTATTTCAAACTCATCTGAACAAAATTCGGATGCTCCGGATTGACGATCAGTTCCTGCCGCAGGGGGTGGATGATCACATCCATGTCTTCCATGGGGATGGCACCCAACAACGGCTCGGCCTGCCCCGGCAATACCAAAGCACTGCCCGAACTCCTTCGGTTTTTGAATCGGATTTCGATGGGCGACACCACATCGCACTCCACCACATGGCCATTGGCCAACAGGGCCTTGCGTTTTTCCACCACAGGTAACTGCAGTTGTGCTTGTATAACTTCGTTGATGGCCAGCATATAGGATCCTGAGTCAACCAGGGCGTTTACGGTGATGCGCTTGACGCCCTCCGGACGAATAAAGCCATTTCGAGCCAGCCCGAGGTCTTCCCCGTTTATCAATTCAATTTGTGCATGTACAAGTCCCATAGTCGTTACAAATTAATCGAAATGACATCCAAAATCAAGCGAGGTGCCCAGGCCAGGCGACCTCGCTGATTTCGAAAATGACAAGCCGTCTATCGGCATGCCTCGGCACTCACCAGAGGGCCATAGAAGATCGCATTCATCACCATTTTGTTCGAGCCCAACCAGAACCCGCGGAAGGCCAAATTTTCGGTAAAGCCGATCACACGTCCCCGGCCCAGGGCGCTCACACCCACCAGGGCGGTATTCTTCATGCGCTCGTAGTTAGGCTTTGAGATATAGCCGCTGATCAGAGGATTGGCTCCATAAACCAACGGATTGGAAAAAGCACCCACGGCCTTTTCCATGAACAGGTTGTTGGGTTTGAACATCGGAAGTTTTGCGCTGGTATATCCGTATAGCAGTGGGTGGGTCAGATCCGCTTGCGCTTCAAAGATGGCCCCGCTTGTCACTTGGGCACCTCGCGTTTCTTCTATGTCGGCATAAGGCTTGGGTTTGGCGGGTTCTTTCTTTTCTTTGTCGCCTCCGGTGCCTTTCACGTCAAACTTGGCTAAGCCGGCTGTGTGCAACCAACTCACGGCACCTTCAAAGCCGATGATTACGCCCCCGGCCTGCACCCACGCTTTGAGTTTTTCTTTGGTGGCCTCGGGCAGCGCGTAGTACGATCCTTCGGCCATCAACAACGTATTGTAGCGGCTGATCGAACTCGCGTTTAGTACGCTGAGGGGCATGAGCGCAACAGGGATGCCATAACGCACATCCAGCAGGTGCCACAATTCGCCTACATCCGTGGCGGAAACACCGCCTTCTACCAACATCGCGATTTCGGGTTTGCGCACGGGCAAAAATGAGCCACTGCCCAAACTCACCCCCACGTAGTCCAGTCCGGTGGCGGTGGCGTACACATCCAGGCCGTCTTCGGTTGTTATTTGGTGGAGCGCCTGTTGAAGTTCTTCCTGCGTCTTGGTTTGGTTGGCCTTGGCGATGAGCAGCGTGCCGCGGGCAAATGTGCGGCCCTCCGACACAAACGGTTCCGTTGCCACCTTCACCTTGTAGCCCTGGTGCAACAACCGGTACATGGCCCGCGGGGCATAGTAGCCGTACGGCTCGATCAGGTATGCATACGTGCCGTTGCCGATTTTTTTACCGGTCGGAAAGGGTAAGGCAGATACTTTTTCACCCAACACAGGCAATGTTTTTACCTCCTCGTATTCCAAGCCAAAGGCCAGCGGCAATGTCCAACTGGAGATGTCATAAAAAAGACTGTCTTTGAACACCGTGCGCTTGTCAAACATGCCTTTGAGCAGCCGGTATTGAGGTTGGTTGAGGGGAATGGTGTAGGCCACCTCTACGGGTTTGCCGTTGACGGAGGCGGTTTGGTTGGCGTACACCTCCACCTGATGCCGCCTCACCATCTCAACAAAGTGATGGGTGGCCGCCTTGTCTTTGCTGCCGATCACATAGGCTTTAACCGGATCCTTGGCTGCGTCTGTCACGCTGTTTTTGTAGAAGTCGCGCTGGTAGGCCAGCAACTCGGCCCGCATGTCTACCACGGCCCGGAGCGAACTGAGCGAGGTGACGAATTGGTTGCGGATGGTAAAGGCAAACGTCACGGGGCCGTTGATGCTCTCTTGTAGATGGCCGCGCGAGCTTCCCTGTTCAAATAAGATACCGATGGCACCCTGCACATCCGGAAAGGTGGAGCCTTTGCCATAGTAGAAATCATCAAATCCTTCTTGTGTGTAGTACAGCGAGCCGATCTGATCCAGCGCTTTGGCATGGTAGGTTCCGATTTTTCGGGTCAGTTCTAAGTTTTTTTCAGGCGTGAGCGGATGCATGCGCGAGGGCACACCGGGTTGAAAAAAGAAGGTGGCGTTGGTGCCCATTTCGTGGTGGTCGGTGAGCACGTTCGGTTTCCATTGGTGGAAGCTGGTGGCGCGTGCTTGTGACTCCGGGTGTTGCGCCACGAGCCAGTCGCGGTTCAGGTCAAACCAGTAGTGGTTGAAGCGGCCGCCCGGCCAGGGTTCATGGTGTTCATTGTCGTTGGGGTCGGCCGATACTACTCTGCTTTTGCGCGAATTAACCCAGCCGGAGAAGCGCTGAACGCCATCGGGATTGTAACAGGGGTCCAGCAGGATAATCGTGTTTGCCAGCGCTTCATCCATTTCTTTTCCTTGGGCCGCAGCCAGGTGATACGCGGTGAGCAGGCCTGCATTGACACCGCTGGCTTCATTGCCGTGAATGCTAAAACCCACATAAAATACCGCGGGCATGTTGGCGATGTCCACGCTGGCCGATTGGGCCGGATCGGTGAGTTTGAGGTGCTCGGCCCGTAGCTTTTCAATATTTTGATGGTTGGCCGGTGCGGTGACGGTGAGCAGCAGCAGGGGCCGCCCCTCGTGTGTTTTACCGGTTTCGGTGATGGTGATGCGGTCGCTGGCGCGATCAAGCGCATACATGTAGTTGACGAGGCGGTCGTGTGTCACGTGCCATTCGCCTACTTCATGCCCGATCACTGCGGCCGGGGTGGGGATGGCAGGGTCGTACGAGGTGCCTGTCGGGAGGTAATAGGAGAGGGGTTGTCCTTGCGCTCCGGCCAAAAGGCTCATGAGGCTGAGCACCAGAACAGTTGTTAGGTTTTTCATGGATGTATTTTAAAGTAACATTTTTATGAACGTGGGTAAGTAATTGATTTTTAGAACAAGGGACAAAAAGGAAATGATCAGCGGCAAGGGGGTTATCTTATTGTTAACAAAATGTGCGAAAGAATTAAAAGAACGGGGGGATAAGCACGGGAAAAAAAGGGATATTTTTGTGGGTCAATTTCCAAACTAAACATTTACATTATGAGGAAAATTTTACTTATCGCGGCTGCCTTCGGCCTCACGATCAGCGGATTGTGGGCGCAGGGGGTAACGACCTCGAGTATGAGCGGGTTTGTCACAGACAAAAATGGCGAAAGTCTGCCCGGAGCAAATGTGGTAGCGGTGCATTTACCTACCGGTACCAAGTACGGCAGTTCCACACGCGGTGACGGTAACTTTAACATTGCCAACATGCGTTCGGGCGGCCCTTACGAAGTGACGGTTACTTTCGTAGGCTACACAGAGCAAAAGGTATCAGGTATTCAATTGGGTTTGGGGCAAAATCTGAGTTTGAAGTTTCAACTTGAAGATGAGGCAACCCAGATAGGCGAGGTAGTGGTAACCGCAGCCAAAGACCAAGTGTTTAACGCGGAGAAAACAGGTGCAGCTACCAACATCGGGCTGAGTCAAATTCAACGACTCCCCACTCTTAACCGTAGTTTGAATGACTTTACGCGACTGACCCCCCAAAGCAACGGAAGCAGTTTTGGAGGTCGCGACAATCGCTTCAATAACCTAACAATTGATGGCGCGGTGAACAATGACGTGTTTGGTCTCACCGGAACTCCGGGTGGACAAACCAACACCCAGCCAATCAGCTTGGATGCCGTTCAGGAAATTCAAGTGAATTTGGCGCCCTATGATGTTCGTCAGGGAAGCTTCACGGGTGCCGGTATCAATGCCATCACGCGCAGTGGGACAAACGAGTTCTCCGCCTCGGCATATTTCTTCACCCGGAATGAAAGCCTGGCTGGCGAAGAGGTTCGGGGGGTTAAGGTTCCCAACAGTGATTTTTCTCAAAATACCTATGGCTTCAGAGCCGGTGGTTCTATCATTAAAGACAAGCTGTTCTACTTTGTGAATGCCGAAAGGGAAGTGCGCACAGCACCTCCGGTAGCATTCCGTGCCCGTGTGGGTACCGAACCTGTGCAAGGTGTGGTTTCGCGTGTGACTGAGGCCGATATAAATACATTTCGAGATCATTTGATCAATGAGTACAGCTTCGATCCTGGGCCGCATCAAGGGTATGCTTTTGACCAGCAAAATGACAAAGTATTTGCGCGCCTGGACTACAACATTAATGACAATCATCGATTGACGGTTCGTCACAATTGGGTAAAGGCTTTTCGTGATATACCTCCGAGTCAGTCGGGTGCACAAGGGGGTCGGCAGAACTCGAATACATCCCTTCCTTTTCAAAGTGCCAACTATTCACAGAATAACCAAACAAACTCAACCGTTATTGAGCTTAACAGCACATTTGGGAACAAGTATTCAAATAACTTGATTTTAACGCGCACCACGGTGCGAGATTTCAGAGATGCACAAACAGGAACAAGGCCGTTCCCTTTTATCGATATAGAATCGGGGGGTACAACTTACATGTCTGCCGGGTTTGAATTGTTTAGTCCCAATAACAGGCTGGATCAGGACTTGTATCAGTTGACCAATAACTTCTCTATTTATTCTGGTAAGCACGTGTATACGATTGGGACGCACAACGAGTTTTATAAGTTTGTGAATGGATTTACTCCTCGTTTCTACGGAAACTACATATACAACTCGCTGAGCGACTTTATCAATGATAATGCACCGCGGGAATATCAACTTACGTTCTCTAAGCTCCCCAACCAAGCAATTCCCTTTGCTGAATTTAGCGCATTTCAGTTAGGTTTCTATGCGCAAGATGAATGGCAGATCAATAGCAAGTTCAAGTTAACATCGGGCATCCGTATTGATATTCCTCGTGTATACAAAAACAACGCACCTTTGAATCAAGCTTTTTTGGAGAGCTTCGGGTTGCGGACAAACGAAATGCCGGACGCTAAGGTGTTGTTTTCTCCGCGCGTAGGTTTCAATTGGGATGTTACCGGTGATGCCAAAACACAAGTACGAGGCGGTGTAGGCGTATTTACAGGTCGTCCTCCGTTCGTTTGGTTGTCAAACCAAGTTGGTAATAACGGTATTAGTACAGGATCGCTTTTGCTGAGGGATGCGGCCGCTTCGGCCATACGGTTCAACCCCAATCAGCCGCAATTTGCGTTGAATACCGAGGGCCAATTGGTTGATACAAATGGCGTTCCTGTCCCAGGCGTGGCATCAACCGCCAACATTGCGGTGGTAAGTCCTGACTTTAAGTTTCCGCAATTGTTTAGAGCCAATTTGGCAGTGGATAAGAAATTGGCAGGAGATGTAGTAGTTTCGCTTGAGGCCATTTATTCAAAAGACATCAACGCAATCATTTATCGCGATCTGAATCTCAACACACCCATTGGGCGCAGAGATGGAGATGGGCGCGAGGTGTTCTCAACCAGCCAGGCTGCAGGTGGACGTTTAGTGGATACTCGTTTTACTGATGTTTCCTTGTTGGATAATACCAGCAGAGCGTATCAATACAGCTTGACGGGACAGATCATGAAATCCTTCCCGATGGGTTTGGATTTGATGGCGGCCTACAACTACGGAACGGCCCGAGATGTGACCAGTGCCAGCAGCTCCATCGCCCGGTCGAGTTTCACTGCCAACTCGGTAGTCGGTAATCCGAATCAATTCGTATTGGGTATTTCGGACAACCAATTACAACACCGCATCATTGGAAGTGCCTCGTACTTCAAAAAGTATGCGAAGTTTTTCGGTACATCCATATCGTTGTTTTACACGGTTCGCTCTGGCAATTATTTCTCTTATACCTATGCCGGAGATTTCAACAACGATGGTATCAATGGCAACGACTTGATCTACATCCCTCGCACCCAAAACGAAGTGATTCTGGTGCCGTCAAATGCGTCCGATACGCGCACACCCGCCCAGATTTGGACGGAATTGAATAATTATATCAATAATGACGAGTACCTTTCCGGTCGCAAAGGACAATTTGCTGAACGTAACGGAGCCGTTACCCCCTGGTCGTCTCGCCTGGATTTGAGCATCCGCCAGGACTTCTACATCGAGGTTAATGGAAAGGTAAATACACTCCAGTTGTCGTTTGATGTCTTCAATTTTGGAAACATGCTTAATTCGGATTGGGGTATTGTACAAGTAATAAACCGTTCACAATTGCTGAACTTCCGTGGATCTGCTGACGGTACCGCTACCGGTCGTCCTGTGTTAAGTTTTGATAATCTGAACTCAACCTTCCGTGATAACATCGATCCATTTGTTTCCAAGTGGGAAGCTCAGTTGGGTATTCGTTACATCTTTAATTAAATCGAATATGAAAAATATTTTTAATACGATGAAAACTTCGCGGCTTTTCCTACTGGCGGGTTTGTTCGTGGCCTTTTCGGCTTGTGAGCAGGAGGAAGACTACTTGACGGGCGATCCCAGGCCATCCGTTTCGCCTTACGCAGTCAATTCAAATGTAATGATTGTTAATGCATCTCCCGGTGCGAAACTGTCGGCAGCGGCTGCCCCGGTGGCCAACCTGCAAGTTAACAACGTGCTGGTTACCAACACGGCAACCCCTCCGGTGGCGCTCGACTTTGCGTATTTGAGTGCACCTACGTATCGGGGTGTGGTGGCTACGCCCCAAACACAGATTCGATTTGTTAACAAAGAAGGAGGTGCTTCGTTGGGGTCGGCCAGTTTTTCGATTGCGCAAAACTCGAATTCTACTGTTTTTCTAATCGATTCAACCACGCGGGTGGGTGGTCAGCGAGTGGTTCGCGTAACGGAAACGCTTACTCCTGCCCCTCCTACGGGCAAAGCGCGCGTTCGCTTTTTGCACTTTTCGCCAAATGCACCGGAAGTTCAAGTGGTAAACGTCACGGGGGCACCTACCACGTTGTTTCCTGCCAGACGGTATAATGAGTTGAGCAGAGGGTCGGCCAACTTTGCCAACTTCACAGAAATTGACGCTGGCACCTTTAATTTAGAAGTTCGTTTAGCGTCCAATAATACACCGGTGCTCACGTTGAATGGTGTTAATTTCGCCTCAGGGAAGTTTTATACAGTGTATGCTCGCGGACTTGTGGGTGGAGCGGCCGGACAAGAGCTTGGCGCAAGTATCATTTTGCATAACTAGCCGCCTTTCGAATGATTCGGCTTAACTTTTGTTGACTTTACGTTGACGCGATAAGCACTGCGGGAAAGGCCGCCATCAAAGGCGGCCTTTTTCGTTTTATCGATCTCGGGGTCATTTGCTGATTTTCGTTGATGATATCGTATGAGGATAGCCTACCTGTAGCCCTCGAACTTCAACCGGCTCAAAGATGATCAGGACCGTTAAAAGTGTGTAGTCTTATCTTAGTAAAAAAACCCCGCCCCGTGCGGGGTTTTTTAATTCCGGCCTTTCTGTCTACTTTCAATTCGTGGCTGGTCATCGTTTTCGGTTTTTCCTGCTCGGGAGCTTCCTTTTTCTGGCTCACTGCAACCCCGCGGGCTCGGGCAGCCCTTCGTTTGCCACCGAACCGCAGGTGGAAATCGACCTGGAGGCCATCCAAAAACGTGGCTACCTGCAGGCCTTGGTGGACAACAACTCCGTCAGCTACTTCATTTTGAAGGGCAGCCCCATGGGCTATGAGTATGAACTGCTCAAACGCCTGGCCGATCACCTCCGGGTGGAACTGAAAATCAAAATCATCACCGGTATCGAACAGGCCATAGACCAGCTCAACAAAGGCGAAGGTGATGTGTTGGCCTTCCCGCTCACCATCACCACCGACCGCCAGCAATACGTGGCCTTTAGCGAAGCCCATTTCACCACGCATCAGGTATTGGTGCAAAAAAAGCCCGCCAACTGGCGCATGCAGCCACCCGCAGTGGTCGAGAAAAAACTGATTCGCAACCCGGTTGGGTTGATTGGGCAGCCCGTGCACGTTATGAAGGGGTCTTCCTTTGAGCAACGCATGCGCAACCTCTCGCAGGAGGTAGGCGGGCCCATTGACATTATTCCCGATTCGGCTTCGGCCGAGACAGAATCCCTGATCCGCAAGGTGGCCATGGGCGAAATCAAATACACGGTTACTGACCAAACGCTGGCCATGGTCAACGCGCTGTATTTTCCCAACCTGGACATCAACACCGTGGTGAGCTTGCCTCAGCAAATCGGATGGGCCGTGCGCAAAAACTCACCCGCTCTGCTGGGCGCCATTGACCGGTGGATGCAGGGCATCAAAAAATCAGGGGTGTATCAAGTAATCTTCAACAAGTATTTTGACAGTCCTCGCTTCTCGCTGACACGCATCCACAGCGACTATTCCTCCCTGGCGGGCAAAAGCCTGTCGCCCTACGACAACCAGATCAAGGCCGGTGCCGAAGCGCTGGGCTGGGATTGGAGGCTATTGGCTTCCGTGGTGTACCAGGAATCAAACTTTGATCCGAACGTCAAGTCGTGGGCCGGAGCCATTGGCCTGATGCAGGTTATGCCCGAGACGGGAAAGTATTTTGGTGTTGAGAATTTGTGGAACCCCGAAATGAACATCCGCGTAGGCGTCAGGTTTCTGAAGTTTTTGGACAACCAATGGTCTAAATCCATCAACAACCCCGAGGAGCGCATCAAGTTTGTGCTCGCCTCGTACAACGTAGGTCTCACGCACGTGCTGGACGCCCGCAACCTGACCCGAAAGTATGGCCAAGACCCTACGTTGTGGGCCGATGTTGAATCTTTTCTGTTGAAGAAGTCTGATCCCAAATACTATCGCGATCCCGTGGCCGCGGCCGGTTATTGCCGATGCACAGGGCCGGTGGAGTATGTGAAGGAAGTGCTGAGTCGATTCGAAGAGTACAAACTTCACATCGACCCCGCGTAGCGGAAGGGGCTACCCGATTTTTCGCAGGTAAACGTTTCCATATTTCGATTCGAACCGATAGGTCACACCTTTTCCGGGCCGGGCCGTTACCTCGGTGTGAGGGTTTTCCTCGCGTATGTTGCCGCTCTCAAATTGGGTGGAGAGGTTGGAAAAAATCTGCCCGTAGTCGGTTTCGGCTGTGAGTTCACCGGTGGCGGCTTCCCGGATCGAGGCGTCCACACCCCCGTAGGTTGCGTCTACTGCCAAGGGCGCAGCGAAGTCAACTACCTCCACCATGCCGTAGACCGAAGTGATTTGGGTGCGTACGCCTCTCGGCACCTTGATCTCCAACGCAATGTCCATATCCACACCCCACGACTGGAAGTCGTATTCGTTGCCGTGCTCACGCACATATTCGCGAAGAGCCTCCCGGCTTTTGAACTGCACCTTTTGTCCTCCCTGGCTAAGGGTCATCCGTTGCGGCAGTTGCGTAAAATTTTTGATGCGTGAGGAAACGAGTACGCGGGTGTCTTCGCGGGTGGTCTCCAACTCAAAAGCGTCATCGTTTTCGCCTCCGTTGATGGTCACGCGGCCGGTGATTTCAAGGTCGCTTTTGTCCCACGTGGTAATGCGAATTTGTTGGGGATAATCGAAGTGCATTTGAATGGCCTGGCCGGGTTTTACGGGCACCGAGCGCTGAACCGCTGTTTGCGCGCGCCCTTCGCACACAACTAAACTAACGAGGAGAAGAATGGGTAGTTTCATATTCCGGGGAGTGAACGAGAAGTTGTTTTTTAAAGCTGCCGTAGGGTGAGGCGGTCTCATCCGCACGACAGCTTTTTCAATGGCCTGCTATTTTTTTCGCAGGTAGATTTTGCCGTAGCTGGAGTTCAGCGAAATATCGGTGCCTCCTCCGTTGATCTTCCCCGTTACGCGGTCGTCATAGCGCACCATTTCTCCCTGGCGTTCGTTTTCGATTTTGAACTCGGGGGCGGCATAGAGCTCGCCATACGAAGTGCTCATCTTTAAATTGGCCTTCACTGACAAGGGCAGCGTCACATCGGCATAGCCATAAACCGACACGATCGAAATAGGGCCTTTCAGGTTGGTAGAAAAATCAGCCTCCACGTGGCCGTACACGCTTTTGGCGGTGAGCGGGCCACTCACGTTTTCCAGGTTGATGGAAGCATACGTGACGTTGGCTTCAATTTCATTTTCGATGTTTTTTAAGTTGATTTCAGAACCATAGTTGGACTGATGGGAGACATGAATCGTAAATCCTTTGGGCACCTGGATGCGTATTTCCGGGCCACCCATTTTTTTGAGTTGATAGACTTCCACTACGCCTTGTTTTTCTTGCACCGAAATGCCCAGGCCGGTGTTGTCTACCAGGCCCATGCTGTTGATGGCCTGCAGGCCTTTGGCGCGGTCGTCCGATTTTTTGTCGCTATCGCGCGAGCTAAAGACCAACTCTGAGCCGCCATAGCCTTCGATGGTCACGTTGTTCAAGCCGTTTACTTCCAGCTTGCCGCTGTTTTTGGTCACTTTGAATTCCTGTCCGGTTGCCCAGTACGTCAAGGCAAAAAGACACACGGTTACGAGAGATGCTTTCATGGTTGTTTTTTTGTTTTTGAGTTTGTGCGATAGGGCCCCTCCGGAATGCGGCCCCTCCGCTTTTTTTGCTATCGTCATGACAGTCGTAAAATGCCCACATGGGCTTCGGTTTTCACAGCCGGGAGGGCCGCTTCATCCGTGGTTATCTTTTGGAGTCCTTGCAGGGCCTCGGTTTCCTTGATTTGCACCAGGATGCGAATCAAGGCAATCTGTACGGCCGGGTCGTTCTGTATCGCGAGGGATTCTACCAGCGCTTGGCGCACGTGATCTTGTTCGTGAAATCGGCATAGTGCCTCCAGGGCGGCCAGCCGCACATTGCCGTTGGTGTCGTTGTTCATGGTTTTGACCAGCGCCTCCACGATGTCATCGTCTACTTTTTCAAGTGAATAGGCCGCGTTGGTGGCGGTCATTCGCTTGCTGGCCGGCTGGTCGGCTGCCAACATCGCCAACATAAGCTGTTTCGTTTTGGCCATCTCTTCGCGCAAGGCAGCCATTTCTTGGTGCTGCTCATGGCTTCGCTTGGCCCAATATCCCATGGCCCCTGCGCCCAGCGTCAAGGCCAGGGCTGCGGCCACGCGCAGCATCCACCCTGAGAGGAAAACCTGCCTGCCGTTTTTCGGTGGCTGTTTCATTTCAATTGCGAGCATGCTATCGAACGAGTGTTTGAGCGAAGCGGGTACCGTGCTGTCTTTTGATTGGCGGATGGCCTCCAGCACCTCGCGCAAGGCGGCTTCCATTTGGCGGACCTCCGCGTTGGCAGCGATGAGTGCGCGCACTTCTGCCTGTCTGGCATCGGGCAGTGTGCCATCCAGGTAGTCAATCAGGAGGCTTTCCCATTCGTCACGTGTCATGCGTTCTGTTTTTCAAGTTGGAAATAGTTTTCGCGCAGGTGCCCGATGGCGCGGTGTACTTTCACTTTGACGTTGGCAACGGTCATATTCAGCAAGTCGGCCACCTCTTCGTATTTCAAGTGTTGAAATCGCGTAAGCACCAAAAGCTCGCGGTAGTCGTCCGGTACGCGGGCCAGCGCGCGTATCAGTTGCTTTTCGCTCTCCTCGGCCAGCCAGGCTTCCTCCAATTCGGGTATATTTTCCATCGGGTGTGCCAAGGCCTCTTTTCGGTTTCGTTTTTCGTGTTGATAGTGGTCGGCAAACGCGTTGCGCGCCAGTTGGTAAATCCACGACTGAAATTTCATTTCGGGGTTGTAGGTATGACGATACTTGAGCAACCGCCAGAACACGTTTTGTGTCAGGTCTTCGGCTGCCGCGGTGCCAGTCGTCATCCGCGCCAGAAAATGAAAAATGCGCCCGTGGTACCGATCAAAAAGGAGGGACGCCTGCCGAAGGTCACCGTTTCTTACGGCCTCCATGAGTTGTTCGTCAGTCATCCGTCTGTTTTTGTTCGCGTTTGTATAGGGTACAGGCGCGCGTACCAAAGGTTACACCCACTCAGAAAAAAATAAATCCTGCCGCCAGCCCTCCCAAGATCAGGGCCCAGGCAGGCACGCGGGTGAACGAGAGCAGCGCCAGGGTGACCAACACCGTGCCCGTGTTGAGCGCCACGGATGGGGCCGCCTGCCCCCTGACCAGTGGAGTAAAAAGTAAAATGGCTGCGGCCACCACCAGGCCCGTACTGGCGGCATGGATGCCATCCAGCGATGCGCGTATCGGCCGGAATTTCTTCAGGCTTTGCCAGATGTGAAACATGAAAAAGATAAGAAACGTACCGGGCAGGAAAATTCCGGCCACAGACATGAGCGCGCCCAGTATTTCGCCACCCGGCCCAAACTCGCGCATAGAAAGAGCCCCGATGTAAGCGCTGTATGAGAAGACCGGCCCGGGCAGTGCCTGCACAAAACCTATCCCCGACAGAAACTCTTCGTGCGTCAGGTACTGCTTGGGCGCGTATTGCACAAACTCGGTATACAAGAGCGGTGTCAGCACCTGCCCGCCACCAAAAATCAGGCTGCCGTTGCGGTAAAAGTTTTCAAACAAACGTATCGGTAAGGCTTTCGTGTAGGCGCCCAGCAAAGCCGCGGCTATCAGCACACCCGCCCACAAGAAGAAATTGGACCATTGGATGTCAAACTTCTTTTTCTCCTCTTTGGGAAACACTTTGTAGTTGAAGGCGGTGATGCAACCCGCGGCTATGAGCACGGCCGGAAACACAAAAGGCGTGGGGAAGAAAAAGCAGATACCGGCCGCGCCCACCATAATGAAAAAACTGCGCGGGGCCACCAGCGTTTTCTGGGCCATGCCATAGGCCGAGTAGGCGATGATGGCTACGGCCATCGGCTGGATAAAACGGGTGAACGAAAGCGAGATGGACTTGTCGCCAAAGGAGGCGATGAGCATGCCCGCGGCCGTCATGATGACAACCGAAGGCAACAGCCAGATCAGCAGCGTGAGGTAGGCCAGGTTGGGCCCGCCCAACTTGTAGCCAATGGCGGTCAGTGTTTGGGTGGACGAGGGGCCGGGCAGCACTTGGCACAAGGCATGCAACTCCAGCAATTCGTTTTCCGTCAGGTAGTTTCGCTGCCCTACCAGCAACTGCTGAAAGTGTGCAATGTGTGCTTGCGGCCCGCCAAAGCTTGACACGGACAAGTAGAAAACATCGCGGAGGAAGATGATATAGCGGACCCGCTGTACCACGGGGCTATTTTTTGAGTCCGATCTCGCGCAAGCGTTGATTCAAAAACTCACCCGCGGTAATGTCGTCCCACAGTTTGGGATGCTGGGCGTCCACGCAACCGGGCAAGGCGGCCAGGCTCATCTCTGAGCGCGGGTGCATGAAGAACGGAATGGAGTAGCGGGGCGTGTTCATCAACGCACGCGGGGGATTTACCACACGGTGAATGGTGGACTTTAATTTTTTGTTGGTCAGGCGCTCCAGCATGTCGCCCACGTTTACCACCAGTTGCTCGGGTAAGGCGGTGATGGGTATCCATTTGCCATCCCTTCGCAGCACTTGCAAACCATCGGCACTGGCGCCCATGAGTAAGGTGATGAGGTTGATGTCTCCATGTTCGGCTGCGCGCACGGCATCGGCCGGCACCGAGTCAGGGTCTTCGATGGGAAAGTAATGAATGGGGCGAAGGATGCTGTTGCCATGTTTGACTTTGCCGTCAAAGTAGTTTTCGGGCAGCTCCAAGTATAGCGCAAGGGCCCGCAGCATTTGCACCCCGGTGGCTTCCAACCTCCGGTACACCTCCAGGCCTACTTCTTTCAGTTCCGGCACTTCGGTGGGCCACACGTTATCGGGGTATTCGCGTTTGATCGGATCGTTGTCCAGCACCTCCTGGCCAATGTGGTAGAATTCTTTTAGGTCGCCTGTGTTGCGTCCCTTGGCGTGTTCTTTCCCCTTGCCGATGTAGCCGCGCTGGCCTGCCAAGCCCGGTATTTCATATTTCTGTTTCACCGCATCCGGCAAGCCATAAAACCGTTTGATGGTGGCATACAGCTGGGCCGAGAGATCGTCCGTGAGGTAGTGATTGCGGATGGCCACAAAGCCAATGGTGTTGTAGGCCGCGCCTAAGTCGGCCACAAACTTTTTCTTTTGGGCAGGATCATGGCCGGTAAAGTCGGCAAGATCCAGCGAAGGGATCGTATCATGCAACATCTCGCTCATAGGGCATGGATTGGTCGGTGCAAGCTACTAATTTTGACTAAATTTACAGGCTGTCAAAACCACAGGGTATCTGCGGTTGTTGACGGTAAAACCGCAGCTAAATTCAACCCGTATGAGCATCACCCGCAGGAAATTTTTGGCCGATACATCCAAGGTAGCAGTGGCCGCTACGATAGGCAATACGTTGCTGGCTACGGTGGCCAAAGGTCAAACCACCGGTTTAGTGTTTTCGCAGGTGCCGTTGCCGTATGCGCTCAATGCCTTAGAGCCCTACATTGATGCGCAAACGATGGACATCCACTACCATAAACACCATGTTGCGTACGTCAAAAACGTGAATGACGAAATAGCGGCCGCCAAAATTACCGCGCCCACCGAGCATGCTTTTTTTGCGATGATCTCGAAACTATCCGCGAAAGCGCGCAACAATGGCGGGGGTGCCTGGAACCACAACTTTTTTTGGCAAAGCATGACGCCCGGCAGTGCCGCGCCCACGGGCAAAGTAGCAGAGGCGTTGAGCGGGGCCTTTGGTTCGGTGGATGCCTTCAAAGAGCAATTCGGCAAGGTGGCCACGGGGCAGTTTGGCTCGGGGTGGGCCTGGTTGGTGAAAGACGGTGCCAAGCTGAGCATTGCCGGTACACCCAATCAAGATAATCCCCTGATGGAAGGCATCGGTCTGGTTAAGGGCACGCCCTTGCTGGCATTGGATGTGTGGGAGCATGCCTATTATTTGAAGTACCAAAACAAGCGAGCCGATTACATTACTGCCTGGTGGAACGTGGTAAACTGGGATGAAGTGGCAAAGCGCTTGGGATAAGCGCAAGCCAACTCACCATCGCGCCTCAATTGATCATCTTCTTCGAACCACAATCAGGGAGTCTTTCGCGGCAGGGCAAACAGCTCATCCCAACGGGCTAAGGCAGGCTTGGCGCGAAAGTTCACATCTACCAGGCCGATGCTGGTAAACAACGGAAGATTTTCCGGTATGGGCGGTGGCCACCGGTCAATGTCGATATCGGTAAACAACAACTGGAATACAGCCGAACAGTTTCCTTCGCGCAATAACACATCGTGCCGCAGCAGGTAGGCGGCTTGCTCCTCTTCCGAACTCACCACGGGTCCGGCTGTAGCCGATGCCCAGCCCCCCTCGCTCACAAACCGCGGCAACGTTCGTCCCTCCACCAGGCGGGCGTAGTAGTTGGCAGGAATGTCAGCGGGGCTGTTGAAGGCAAAATAAGGATAGGAAGAAATGCCGAGTTCTTCGATGAACGGAAAGTCGATAAAGTCCTGGTCTATTCCTTTGTAGATGCCGTCTCCCAGTTTTCCCCAGGCGTCTTCTGCCTGGATGCTGACGCTGAGAAGGGCGCTGCGTGGGCGTGCTTTTAGCTCCGAAGCCAACTGATTGGCCGCTCGCTTCACACTTTGATACAGGGCCGGGGGTGCCGCGGTTCGCATCAGATTGGTTTCCAGCGCCAGGCCCAGATGCTCCGGTTGCAAGAGACTGTCCATCACGAGCGTGAACCTGCGATAGATCGACTGTATTTCAGGCTCCGTCATACTGCGCCCGCGGTTGACGAGCTCGGTGGCATCGCTTGTGCGGTCGAGCCCGTTTTGCGGGTCGATGTACACCCACAGTTCAAATCCCAGGCTGCGATAGCGCTCGGCCAGCGCTCCGTAGTTGTTCTTGACGTAGTCCACCGCGGGTTGGCCATCGAGCAGTTCTTTCCAGGGCACTTCGGTGGTGATGATGGCGGCATCGGCCCGGGTTGTCCACAGTTCCAGGCTTCGTTGAAAGTCTTCCAGCGTAATGCGCGGCCCCGAGTTTTGAAAACCCATGCGGTAGGGGCGCGCAGGCACCGGGTCGTCTTCCCCGCAGGCCGTTGCCAACAAAAGAACAAGGATCCATCGTTTCATGTGCTTCAATCGGTTGTTGCGTTAAGAACACAGGAATATAACAAAACCCTGATCCGGCAATGAAAAAAAATCAACACCTTTGACCATGGCACAAGGACTACTGATTGATATGGACGGAGTGGTATACGGGGGCGACACGATGATCCCCGGAGCCGACAAATTCATTACGCACCTGCTCAAAAATGACATTCCGTTCATGTTTATGACCAACAACAGCCAACGCACGCGCCTGGAAGCCGTGCGCAAGCTGGCGCGATTGGGCATAAACGTAACCGAAAACCACGTGTACACCAGTGCCATGGCCACCGGCAAATTCTTAGCCGGCCAGATACCGCAAGGCACCGCCTATGTGCTGGGCGAGGGCGGTTTGCTCTCCAGCCTTCATGAAAATGGAATTACGCTGGTCAACACCGATCCGGACTTTGTGGTGCTGGGCGAGGGTCGCAACTTTACGCTGGAGATGGTGCAGCGTGCCGTGGATATGATTCTGGCCGGGGCCAAGTTTGTAATCACCAACCGCGATCCCTCGCCCAAGAAAAAAGGGTGGGACAACCTGGGTATTGCCGCCACCAGTGCCATGATTGAAGAAGCCACGGGCATCAAAGGATTTGTGGTGGGCAAGCCAAGCCCGGTGATGATGCGCTCCGCCCGCAAGGCGCTGGGGCTGGAAACCGCTGAGACCACCATCATCGGAGACACCATGGACACGGACATCCGCGGAGGCGTGCAGATGGGTTACAAAACCATTCTCGTCCTGAGCGGCATTACCAAACGCGAGCATTTGACGCGCTATGCCTTCAAGCCTGACGTGGTGGTGGAGTCAGCCGGGGAAATTGAATTCCCGCTGCCGTGGTGGTAGTGTACGGCTCGATTTAGAATTTACTAGATAACCAAAAAACACACGTATGAAACGCACGGCATCCGCCCACTGGGAGGGCGATCTGAAAACAGGAAAGGGAACCCTCTCCACGCAAAGCACGGTGCTTAACCAGCATCCGTATTCATTTAACACGCGCTTTGAAGAAGGCATCGGCACCAACCCTGAAGAATTGCTGGCCGCTTCGCACGCAGGCTGTTTTACGATGGCCATCAGTGCGACCTTGTCGCAGGCGGGCTTTAAGGCCACTGCGCTGGACACCGTGGCCACCCTGCAACTGGAAGGATTGGCCATCACGCACATTCACCTGAGCGTGAAGGGCCGCGTGCCGGGCCTTTCGGCCGAGCAGTTTCAAGAGATTGCTAAAGGCGCAGAAAAAAATTGCATCATCAGCAAAGCATTAAGCGTATCCATTGGCTCAGATGCAACATTGTTGAGTTAACGCTACCAAACACTTGTAAGTGGAAAGTAAAAAAATGATAAGTTTGTTTGGACGGTACAGGCCGAAGGCAGATATTCGTGCTGTTGTTCATCGTTTACCTAGATGACGAACAACTTCTAAACCTAAACCTGTAGAAATCGCCTCGTTCCTCCCGTGAACGGGGCGATTTTGTTTTATCAGGGCCGTAACAAACTAACGATTGTTGTGAGTCGACAAAAACCAAAAACGATCTTCGAAAAAATCTGGGACGCGCATGTAGTAACACAACGCGATGGCTATCCCGATGCGGTATTTATTGACCGTCATTTCATTCATGAAGTAACCAGCCCCCAGGCATTTGACGGATTGCGCAAACGCGGCATACCTGTGTTTAACACCAAGCGCACCACCGCCACGGCCGATCACAACGTGCCCACCAAAGACCAACATCTCCCCATCAAAGAGGCGCTAAGCCGCCATCAGGTCGAAACCTTACGCAAGAACTGTCAGGAATTTGGGATCGAGTTATTTGATCTGGGTCATCCCTATCAGGGCATTGTGCATATCATCGGGCCCGAGCTGGGCCTCACGTTGCCCGGCATGACCATTGTGTGTGGCGATAGTCATACCTCCACCCACGGAGCCTTTGGCACAGTAGCCTTTGGCATAGGCACCAGCGAAGTAGAGCAAGTGCTGGCTACGCAATGTATTTTACAGTACAAGCCCAAAACCATGAAGATTGAAATCAATGGCGCACTGGGCAAAGGAGTGGTCAGCAAAGACATTATTTTGTACATCATCTCCCAACTATCCGCCAGCGGAGCCACCGGGTATTTTGTGGAGTATGCGGGCGATGCCATCCGTTCATTGTCGATGGAGGCACGCATGACCATTTGCAACATGAGCATTGAAATGGGTGCACGCGGGGGGTTGATTGCTCCGGATGAAACTACTTTTGCGTACCTCCGCGGCCGGAAATTTGCCCCCTCCGGTGCCGCGCTGGAGCGCGCCATCGCCCAGTGGCGAAAGCTGCCCTCGGATGACGGAGCCGCGTACGATGCGGTGCTCACGTTTGATGCATCAGCCATCGCCCCCATGATTACCTACGGCACCAACCCCGGCATGGGCATGCGCGTCACGGACCGCATACCAACAGCCGAAGAGCTCAACGAACTCAACGAGCGGGTATCGTTCAAAAAATCACTCGAGTACATGGGGCTGGAGGCGGGCTCGCGGTTATTGGGCAAGCCGGTCGACTATGTGTTTATCGGCAGTTGTACCAACGCGCGGATTGAAGACCTGCGCCAAGTGGCTTCGCTGGTGAAAGGAAAAAAGAAGGCGGAAGGGGTGGAAGTATGGGTGATACCCGGAAGCAAACAAGTGGAAGCACAAGCGCGGCAGGAGGGGCTCGATAAAATTTTTGAAGCGGCCGGCTTTGAGTTGCGCAGCCCGGGGTGCTCGGCTTGCCTGGGCATGAACGAGGACAAGGTGCCCCCCGGCAAGTACTGCATCAGCACCAGCAACCGAAATTTTGAAGGACGACAAGGGCCTAAGAGCCGCACGTTTTTGGCCAGTCCGCTGAGCGCGGCCGCAGCCGCCATCACCGGCAAGGTGACGGATGTGCGGCAATGGATGGATAATTGACGTGGGAGCGATACGGGTACCCATCAGGAAAACGAATGCACAGCATGAAAGAGAAATTTAATGTGTTGACATCTACGGCTGTTCCGCTGCCCATCGAAAACATCGATACGGATCAGATCATCCCTGCGCGGTTCTTGAAGGCCACCACGCGTGAAGGGTTTGGCGACAACTTGTTTCGCGATTGGCGATACGATGCGAACAACACGCCCATCCCCGGCTTTGTGTTGAACGGGGGCACGTACGGAGGCCAGATTCTGGTGGCCGGTAAAAACTTTGGCTGTGGTAGCAGCCGCGAGCATGCGGCCTGGGCCATTTACGACTATGGTTTTCGCGCGGTGGTGTCCAGCTTCTTTGCCGACATTTTCAAAAACAACGCCTTGAATAACGGCCTGCTACCGGTAGTCGTGTCAGATGATTTTTTGCGACACCTGATTGCGGTGGTCGAAAAATCGCCCGCCACGTCACTCACAATCGATTTGCCCCGCCAGGCGATTTCTGCCGGTAGCCGATCGGAGTCATTTGAGATCAACGCGTACAAGAAAGAGTGCCTGTTAAATGGCTATGATGATATTGACTATTTGCTAAGCCTGCATACAGCGATACGGGCCTTTGACTTGGTGCAGGCAGAAACCGGGAGTAGCCAACACGGATAGGAGGTATTGAATCATGAATAAAAAAATTGTCATTCTGCCCGGAGACGGCATCGGCAAGGAAGTAACGGCCGAGGGAAAGCGTGTGCTGCAAAAAGTAGCTGACGTCTTTGATCACTCTTTTGTGTTTGAGGAAGCCCAAATCGGGCACGAAGCCATTGAGGCTACCGGCAACCCGCTACCGGATGAGTCGCTCATGAAGTTGAAAGACTGCGATGCCATTTTATTTGGTGCCGTGGGCCATCCAAAATACGATAACGACCCGACCTTGAAGGTACGGCCCGAACAAGGCCTGCTGAAAATGCGCAAAGAACTCGGGCTGTACGCCAATCTGCGCCCCATCAAACTGTTTGATGAACTGCTGGGAGCCTCCAGCATCAAACCGGAGATTTTGAAGGGATCGGACATCTTGTTTTTTCGGGAGCTTACCGGGGATGTGTACTTTGGGGAGAAAGGAAAGAAAGACGATGGCAACACGGCCTATGATCTGATGATCTACCAGCGGTTTGAGATTGAGCGCATCGCCCACAAGGCGTTTGCGGCCGCCCGCACACGAAAGAAGAAAGTGGTGAGTGTAGATAAAGCCAACGTGCTGGAGAGCTCGCGCCTGTGGCGCCAGGTGGTTACCGAAGTGGGACAACACTACCCGGATGTGCAACTGGAGCATCAGTTTGTGGATGCAGCCGCCATGAAACTCATTCAAAACCCGCGCAGCTTCGATGTGGTGCTCACCGGCAATCTTTTTGGTGACATCCTCACAGACGAGGCCTCGCAGATCGCAGGGTCCATGGGCATGCTGGCCTCGGCCTCGGTGGGCGATACGGTGGGGTTGTACGAGCCCATCCACGGAAGTGCCCATGACATCACCGGCCAGGGCATTGCCAATCCGTTGGCCTCCATTCTGTCGGCTGCCCTCTTGCTTGATATTTCGTTTGGATGGAAGGAAGAAAGTGAGATGATCATCCGTGCCGTGGAACAGGCATTGAAAAAGGGATATCGCACGCGCGACATCCGAGATGCGGCCACGGACGAAAAGAAAATTTTGAGCACGAGCGAGATGGGGCGAGTGGTGCGGGACGAAATGGAACGCATCGCCAAAACCCAATGGGCATAAAAACAACGGAAGCAAGCTAAAACCCGCAACGTATGAGCAACAAGGTTCAGATATTTGACACCACCCTGCGCGATGGCGAACAAGTGCCGGGCTGCCAGTTGAAGACGGAAGACAAAGTGATTATTGCACGCGAGCTGGAGGCATTGGGCGTAGATGTAATCGAGGCGGGGTTCCCCATCTCAAGCCCCGGTGATTTTTTGTCGGTCGTAGAAATATCCAAGGCAGTGAAGGAACCGGTGGTTTGCGGATTGACACGCGCCAAAAAAGAAGACATTGACGTAGCGGCCGAGGCCTTGCACCACGCCAAACGCGGGCGCATACACACGGGCATAGGCGCTTCGGATGTTCACATCAAACACAAATTCAGAAGCTCGCGCGAACAAGTACTGGAGCAGGGCGTATGGGCGGTGAAGTATGCCAAAGCCAAAGGCTATGAGGTGGAGTTTTATGCCGAAGATGCAGGCCGCGCAGACCTGACCTTTCTGGCGCAACTGACCGAAGCCGTCATTGCGGCCGGGGCCGATGTGGTCAACATTCCGGATACTACCGGTTACTGCCTGCCGCACTTGTATGGCAAGCGCATCCAATACCTGATGGAAAATGTCAAAAACATCGATCGGGCTATTTTGTCGGTGCACTGCCACAACGACTTGGGCCTGGCCACGGCCAACACGGTTGCAGGGTTGATCCACGGGGCGCGGCAAGCCGAGGTGACCATCAACGGCATTGGCGAACGGGCCGGCAATACCTCATTGGAAGAAGTGGCCATGATTTTGAAAACCCACCAAGACCTGGGGCTGTATACCGATATCAAGTCCGAGCGTCTGTACGAAGTGAGTTTGCTGGTGCGCGATCTGATGCACATGCCCGTGCAACCCAACAAGGCCATCGTGGGCAAAAATGCGTTTGCACACTCGTCCGGAATTCATCAAGACGGATTCTTGAAGCATGCCGAAAACTACGAAATCATCAACCCGGCCGATGTGGGGGTTTCCGCTTCGTCCATTGTGCTCACGGCCCGCAGCGGACGGGCGGCTTTGCGCCACCGCCTGTCGTTGCTCGGCTTTCAGGTATCGGGTGAAGAGCTGAATACGGTGTACGAGAATTTTCTGCTGTTGGCGGACGAGAAAGGGAATGTGGAAGATGATGATCTCATTGTACTGATGGCCAACCAACCCGTGTTGGTGAGGCCATGAACCCTATATGATCGTTTCGATGGCGTAGAGGGGTATGTTGGTCAGCCAGTCCTGCTCGCGGTACGGACTCATCGATGTGCGCAGTGCGCAACTGACATGAAACCGTTCGTGAAAGACCTTTAAACTTTTTGACTTTAAGTTCTCTTCTGCTTTTACCTCCAACGGAACGATCTGATCATTTGATTGGAATACGAAATCTACTTCGGCTGTGTGGTTACTCGACCAGTAGTATAGCTTAGTTTTGTGGCAAAGCTGTTGGCATACAAACTGCTCAGTCAGCGCGCCTTTAAACTCCAGCAATAGTTTGTTTTTTTCCAGAAGGATTCGCGCGTCAACATTTCCCATGGCATTCAATAGTCCGATGTCCACGAAAAACAATTTAAAGGCATCAAGATCGGCATAGGCCGTCATGGGCAGCGTGGGTTTTTCAACGCGATTGACCTTTACCACCAGCCCGGCATCCACCAGCCACTGGATGGCCGCTTCAAATTCCTTGGCACGTGCCCCCTTTTTTAGTTGTCCATAAATGAATTTCCGATTTTCCTTGGCCAACTGACCCAGCAAGTGATTCCATACCAACCTGATTTTGGGTAGTAGATTACCTGGCACATGTTTGCCAAAGTCGTTTTCATAGCCTCTCATAATTTGCGCTTGCCGTTGGCGGCAGAGGGCCAGGTCTTTTTGGTGCAGATACGTAGCCACCACTTCCGGCATGCCGCCAACAAAGTAATAGGTGCGTAAAAGCTCGGTCAATCGCTCGTGAAAAAGAGAGATCACGGGCCAATTCCGCTGGCGCAGTTCCGCGACCAGCCTTTCTTCTCCCACACTGGAAAGAAATTCGAGGAAGGAGAGGGGCTTCATCTCCAGCAAATCCACTTTGCCCACCGGAAAAGAGCTTCCGTTTTGTAGCGCAATACCCAACAGCGAGCCCGCTGCGATGACATGGTATTCGGGGGCTTGTTCAAAAAAATACTTTAAGGCTGTGAGTCCCCCATCGGCTTCCTGGATCTCGTCAAGGATCAGGAGGGTATTGGAAGGCAGGATCTTTTGATTGGTTTCTATTTCAAGTGCCGCAAGGATACGATTGACATTGAAATCGGCCTTGAACAGACTTTTGAGGGGTGAGGCACTTTCGAAGTTGACATAGGCGGTATGGGTATAGCTTCGCTTGCCAAATTCCTTCATCAACCAGGTTTTGCCCACTTGCCTGGCGCCCTGCAAGATCAAAGGCTTTCGCCCGGGCGTTGCCTTCCAGGCCAACAGTGAATCCATGAGAAAGCGCTCCATATCTACTTTTTTTCGTCCACAAAAGTGTAAATTTATACACTTTTATATACGAAAAAATGTAATAATCGCCAGAAACGCCCAAACGACCGTTCTTTAACCTTTTGGCACGGCTGAAGAAAAAGGAACCGCCATGTGCTTTAGTAACGGTCAAAAAAGCGTGGTGTCGTTGAGCCGGGGCACGTTCTGGCGGCAGTTACTTCTTATTCATGTTGGACTCTTGGTGCCCATTCGTGGGTCTTTGTGAAACGCTGCGGAACAGCGATTACGTCACGAACACAAACAAGCAACGAGATAAGGCGTCTGCCACGGTTGACTATTTCTTATCTACCTTCAACCGCTCCTCGCGGTTGGCTACCTCCCAGGCTGTGTAGAAGGCCGCCCGTGCGCGCTTGGCCAGAATCTCAAAATCAATTTTGGACACTTCATCCGTCACCTTGTGGTAGTCCTCATGGATGCCGTCAAAATAGAACACGATGGGAATGCCCAGCTTGGCGAAGTTCCAGTGGTCGGAGCGCTTGTATAAGTTTGTGGGGTGGTTTTCGTCATTGTAGGTGTAATCAAAGGCCAGTTGGGTGTAGGTGGCATTGTTGCGCTCGTTGATTTCGTGCAGCTCGCTCGAAAGTTTGTCGGCACCGATCACATACACGTAGTCGGATTTGCCGGCATGCTCGGGGTCGTTGCGGCCAATCATGTCAATGTTGATATCCACCACCGTTTTTTCAATCGGGAAGATTGGGTTGGCCGCATAGTATTCCGAGCCCAGCAGCCCTATTTCTTCGGCCGTTACGGTCATAAACAAGATGCTTCTGCGCGGCCCTTTGCCGTCTTTTTTGGCGCGGGCAAATTCGCTGGCCATCTCCATCACGGCTACCGTGCCCGAGCCATCATCGTCAGCGCCATTATTGATCACATCGCCCGTGGTGCCGGGGTTTTTGCCAACGTGGTCATAATGCGAGGTGATGACGACTACTTCGTCTTTTTTGTCGGTGCCCTCCAAATAGCCCAGTACGTTTTCGGAAGCGACCACCCGCGTATTCACTTTTGTGCTGTAGGCTACGCTGCCGGGCTTTAGTTTTTTCAGCGGCAGTTTGGCCGCCTCGCCATTCATGGCTTTGGTTAGTTTTTCCATCGACTGGCCCATGATCTTTTCGGCCACCGTCCGGTCGAGAATAAACATGCCCTTGTTGGGATTATTCGGATCGGGACGTTTCAAGCCCAGGTTGCCCTGGCTCAAAAACCCCTGCAGTTGGTCCACTAGTTTGCGGAAGTCGTCCGTAGGCTGGTTGGAGGTGAGAAACACCATGCTGGCGCCCTTGTTGCGCAGCAGGTCGGCCGTGGTGCGCCACGTGCGCATGGACATCAGCGACTCCATCATTACCAAGGCCGCTTTGCCGGTCAGGTCTACCTGCGCCAGCTCTGCTTCCGAAGCTTTGCCCACAAAAACAACTGCGCTTTTTTGTTCCCCGCGGCTGTCGGCCGAGCCGAGGTAGAGCACGTCTGTAAAGTTGTTGACGCGCACACCGCCCGCGGTCACATAAATCTCGGCCGGGGTGGTGGCGTACAGTTCTACGGGCTGGTAGTAGCTGCCGTTAACGGGGCCTTTGAGGCCGAGGCTTTCGAAGTGATGGCGGATGAAGGCAGCGGCCATCTTTTGGCCGCGCGAGCCCGTGGCCCGCCCCTCCATGGCATCGGAGGCGAGGATGGAGAGGTTTTCTTTCAGGTCTGCGGGCGTGATGCCCTCGGCATAGGTTTTTACGTCTTGTGCGAGGGTGGTGCCGAGGGCCACCAGCAGGGTGAGGCTGAGCGGTTTCAATGATTTCATGGGTGAATAAAATGGTTGGGTGTGGTTTAGTGCCGCACCGGATGGCGGCCGCGGTTGGGAGTATGGCGATGTGCCGTAAATATACGAGTGCCAGGATAATACCGCGCAGGCCTTTTACACGACCGGGGCATGTGGTTTTGGTGCGTGGGCCGGCCGAGCAGGGGGTTCAAAAGCCGGGTGGGCAAAGGGATACCAGACCGTGGATAGACGCAAGCCTGCACGGGGGGCGGGAATCACAACGGGCAGACCGCCAGGCACCTGCATTTTCTTTTATGAAAGAGGGGTTTCGTATATCTTTGAGTTGCCAGCAATGGCGTGCCTCCGTGGACAGTGACGTTTGAATTTATAAGTTTGCCGACAGGTAAGAAATAGAACACCGGAACAGTTTTTATCAAGCAGGACGACTCCTCTACAAC
>JALONI010000151.1 GCA_025455015.1 Cyclobacteriaceae bacterium
TATTCCAGCAGTGCCTGGCTTAAGTGTTCGGCATTCTGTTCAAAAATGGGCGCCCACATGTCGGGCGAGCTTTTGGCCAACCGCACGGTTGATGAAAACCCACTACCGGCCAAATTGAAGATGTTCTTCTCATCACGCTCGATGTCCAAAACCGTTTGGCCCAGCAAAAACGAACTCACGTGCGAGAGGTGCGACACATAGGCCACGTGTTTGTCGTGCTCCTCGGGCTCCATGTACACAGTGGTCATGCCCAACCCATCAAACACCTGCCGGGCCGTGGCCAAGGCTTGTGCCGAGGACCTCTCGCGTTCGCAGATGATCGTGGTTTTGTTGCGGAACAGGCCCCGCAGCGCAGCCGCAGGGCCTGAGTTTTCAGTGCCCGCAATCGGATGGGCGGCCACAAAAGACGCGCGATTGGCGTGGCCTGCCACTGCGCGGCAGATGCTCGCCTTCGTAGAGCCTGCATCCATGACCGTGGTTTTTGGAGACACGCTGTCCAGCACGTGCGGCAACAGCGCGGCCATGGCATTGACAGGGATCGCCAAAATCACCACCTCGGCCTGAGTCAACTCTTGTTCGGTGCCTATGGCGTCAATGATGCCCAACGCCAGGGCTTGTTGCAAATGTTCTTCATTGCGATCCATGCCGATCACACGCGTGAACACGCCCGCCTGACGCAAGTCCAGCGCCATGCTTCCACCAATCAATCCGGTGCCGATGATCACTGCGTTCATGCTGTTACGGGGTTAGGTATCACCGTCTCCATCCAACGCGCAATGCGTTGGTGTGCCTCTTCAAACACACGCTCGTCTGCACAGAGCGAGATGCGCACGTAGTTTTTCCCTTCGTCACCAAAGATAAAACCGGGCGTTAAGAACACGCGTGCTCCGTACAGGATTTCGTCAATCCACTTCTCCACGTTGGCAATGGAGCGGGGGGCGCGCGCCCATACAAACAAACCCGATTGGCCCTCGCCTACTTCGCAGCCCAGCGTCTTCAAAATGGCCACAGCCTTTTTCTTGCGCTGGCGGTAGATCGAGTTTTGACGCGCAAACCACGCGTCATCGCTTTTCAACGCCTCGGCCGCGGCTTGCTGCAAGCCCAAAAACATGCCGGAGTCCATATTGCTTTTTACCCGCAGCACTGCATCGATCAGCTCGCGTTGGCCGGCCACCCAACCCACACGCCAGCCCGCCATGTTGTGCGACTTGCTGAGGGAGTTCAGTTCCAAGGCCACCTCGTGCGCACCCGGTATCGAAAGCAAGCTGATGGGAGTTTCGTTCAAGATCAGGCTGTAAGGATTGTCGTTGACGAGTAAGAAATTTCGCTCGCGGGCCAACGCCACCAACGCTGTTAGTTGTTCACGTGAGGCCACCGTTCCGGTGGGCATGTGCGGATAGTTGACCCACATGATTTTTACCCGCGACAAGTCTTGACTGCGAAGATCATCCAGATTTAACTGCCACTTGTTTTTTTCCGATAAAGCATAGTAGCGGATTTTGCCTCCGCATAATTGAGTCACCGAAGAGTATGTGGGGTAGCCCGGGTTGGGCACCAGCACCTCTTCACCTTCGTTTAAAAACGCCAAGGAAATATGCATGATGCCTTCTTTCGAACCCATCAAGGGGAGCACATCGGCTTCGGCATTGAGCGAAACACCGTACACGCGCTGATAAAACGAAACAATGGCTTGCCGTAAGGCGGGCACGCCTTTGTAACTTTGATACCCGTGGCTGGTAGGTTGGGCCGCGGTTTCGCACAGGGCTTCAATGGTGGCTGGCGCAGGTGCTAGGTCTGGGCTGCCAATACCCAGGTTGATGATCTTGGAGTCGGGGCGGTCGAGCGACCGTACCTCGGCCAGCTTCTTGCTAAAGTAGTATTCTTCTACGTTTTGTATGCGATGTGCCGTTTGTATCATGATCAAAACTTCAGGGTTGCTTTTTTATATTCTCCCAATATGGTCAGGTTGCGCACTTGGCGAAGCAGGATGCGCAATGCCTGATCATAGTGCTTGCGCGACTTCCACTCCACGTCTACATGGATGGAGTACTCGCTGGGTTTGCCGATGACGGGGATGGATTGGATTTTGGATAGGTTGATCCGGTTCACTTTGAAGGTCTGCAACGCATCGGCCAGGCTGCCCACTTCGTTGGCTACTTCAAAACACAGCGAAGCTTTGTTGGCCTCGTGTATGGTTTCGTGTACTTTGGTCAACACCAAAAAGCGGGTGAAATTCTTTTTGTGCGTCTCGATGCGTTTCTCCAGTATTTTCAGCCCGTATTTTTTGGCCGCATACTCATTGGCAATGGCGGCCGTGTGGGTCAGTTTCAACTCTTTCACGCGTTTGGCCGACAAGGCCGTGTCATCGCTTTCGCGGATTTCGATGCCCGGCAGGCGTTGGATAAAATCGCTGCACTGGCGGATGGCCATCGGGTGCGATTCAATGGTCTTGATCTGCCGGAGCGAAGTGCCGGGCAGCGCCAGCAAGTGCATGTGAATGGGCAAGTACAGTTCGCCCACAATGGCAAAATGATATTGCTGCAACAGGAAATAGTTGGGCAAGATGCTGCCCGCAATCGAGTTCTCGATGGCCATGATGGCGTAGTGGGCCTGGCCGTTTTGGAGTGTCTCGCACAATTCATGAAAAGACAGGCACTCACGTGTGTGCGGTTTCTTTTTGAAGTAGGTATGGGCCGCCACTTCATGGAAGCTGGTGGCAATACCTTGGATGGCGACCGTCACGTTGCCGTTCGGTAGGGAGGGCGAGGCCGCAGGGGAGGTCCGTTTCATAAATAAAAAAGTCCCGGTGGTTCCGGGACTTTATCTTGAGTTGGTTGTTTCTGTTTGTTTCAGC
>JALONI010000097.1 GCA_025455015.1 Cyclobacteriaceae bacterium
TCGGTACGGTAGGCAAAGGACGTCAGCCACCGGTCCATCACGTAATAGCCTAAAGGTATACCGATCACAAATGCAATCGCGACCAGCCACAAAAACTCTTGTGATAGCATGCCCACCAACCGCAGCTCCGAGGCACCCATCACCTTGCGTATGCCTATTTCCTTCGTGCGCTGTTCAGCCATGAATGCCGCCAATGCATACAATCCTAAGCAGGCCACGAAAATGGCCAGTCCGGCAAACAGCAGTACAACCTGTGACAGGTTCTCTTCTGCGCGGTACAGGTTTTTCAAATGCTGGTCAAGGAATGTGTATTCAAACGCGGACGGAATTACCGCCTGGTACGCGGCCTGTAGCTTGGCCATGGCATCCGTGAGCCGATCGGTTTCGACCTTTACCAACAGGTAATTGAACGGCTCGGTGCGGTTGCCGTTGTGAAAGCAAAAGGCTCCGATCTGTTGATGTAAGGATGAATAATGAAAGTCTTCGGCAACCCCCACCACTTCGGTGGGGGTGTCAAAGCCTTGAATGTTCACCCGCTTGCCAATGGCATCCTCGGGCGATACGCCAAGGTAGTTGGCGGTGGACTCGTTGATGATCACCTGAATCGTGGTGTCCGAAGGTTCTTTGGTGAGGGGCAGTGTGCTGCCTGCCAGCAGCGCAATGTTGAGGGTGGCCAGCACTTCGTGTGTAGCGCGCGTGGTCAGCAAGGCTTGGCCATCTCCGGTATCGCCCTCTCGCAAGATGGAGCGCATGCTGGTGCCTATGCCGGGGTATGATTGGGTGCGCGCCACCGACTTGACTTCCGGTAGCCCTTCATACGCTGTTTTTACGGCCAGGGCCTGGTCTGCCTTGGCGGCTGTGGTCATCACGGCAATTACCTGCTCAGGCTGGTAGCCCAATTTTTTGTTTCGGATGAAACTCATTTGCTGGAAAAAGACCACGGTGCAGATGATCAACACCATGGAGATTGAAAATTGAAAAATCACCAACCCCTTGCGCACGGTTGTTTGTCCTTTGGAGGCAGCCGTTTTTTGCAAAATGGACTTGGGCGAAAACGAAGACAGATACCAGGCCGGATAGGCCCCTGCCATGGCCGTGAGCGAGAGCCAAACCAAAAGAAAAACTCCCCAAAAGGCTGGCTGCACGAAGAAATTCAAATCGATGTTTTTTCCACTTAAGCTGTTGAATACAGGAAGTAATAGCACAAACAACACCAGGGTCAGGCTCATCGCTACCCCCACATACCACGCGGCCTCGGCATAGAAGCGGCCGCTCAACTGCAGCAGCGTGGCGCCCAGCGTTTTGGCCACGCCCACTTCCTTGTTTCTTTTTTGCGACTGCGCGGTGGAGAGGTTCATGTAGTTGACGGCCGCTATCAACAACACGATGATGGCCAACGCCATCAGGATTTTTACCTGGGCAGCATCGCCATAATTTCTTCGGTCGAATGTACTGTTGAGCTCGCCCGAATGCAGGCGTATGTCCAAGAGGGGCTGCAGCGAAATGGTGTACCACCGCCTGTCGGCCGAGATGTTTCGCGCCAGCATGTCTTCGATTTTGGCATTGGCGGTCGCTTGCGGCACCCCCTCGCGCAGCAGGAAAAACGTATCGAAACTGGCGTTGCCCCAACTCTGGTTTTTGTCTTGCCCAAACCAATTGGATGCAAACGAGGCGATCAACTTCGCCTGTAAAAACGAGTGGGACGGAAAATCGCGGTACACGCCCGTCACTTCCAGTTGAAGCTCGTTGTCCACTCCGATGGATTGCCCGATGGGATCCTTTTCCTTAAAGTATTTAGCTGCCGTGCTTTCGCTGATCATCACCGTATTGGGCCGACTCAGCACCCGGTCTTTGCTGCCGCGGAGCAGGGCCACATCAAAGATGTCCAGCAGTTCCGGGTCGGCATAGAAGAGGTTGGTTTCGGCAAATTTTTCAGTAGTGGTGGAAAGGAAGCTGATGTCGCCAAAGTTGTGATGAAAATAGCGCGCGGCTTTTTCTACCTCGGGAATTTCGCGGGTGGCCGTTGTGGCCAGTAGGTTGGGCGCCCCGCCCCATTTGTTTATCTGACCGTCAAAGTCAGCAGCGATGATGGCGCGATAAATGCGGTCTTTATTGGCGTGAAATCGATCATACGACCATTCATCGGCCACGTACAGCCCAATGGCCAAAAAAGCGGTGAGCCCAATGGCCAAACCCGCCACGTTGATGATGCTAAACGAAGTGTTGCGTACCGAATGGCGCCACACGATTGTGAGATAGTTTTTTAGCATGGGATGGGGATTTGAGGGTTAGACGCGACCAACCCCAAAATAGTTGCGTCAGAGCCGTTGGCTTGTCGTTTTATTCATTGCGCAAGCTGTCCACCGGGTTGGATAGCGCGGCTTTGGCAGACTGGTATACCACCGTGGTTAGCGCGATTACAAAAATCAACGCTCCGGTGAGGGCAAACACCGGCCAGTCCAGGCTGGTATGGTATGCGTAGCTCTGCAAAAACCGATGCATCGAATACCACGCCATTGGCAGGCCGATCAGCAATGCAAAAAATACCAGCCTCGTAAAATCGCGGCAAAGCAATACCACCAGGTGAGGCACGGTGGCCCCCATCGCTTTTCGGATGCCGATTTCCTTTTTGCGTTGTTCGGCTGTGAACGAGGCCAGGCCAAACAATCCCAAACATGAAATGAATATGGCAATGGCCGTGAACCCGATGGCTAGTTTTTGAATCACTACATCGCTGCGGTGCAGTTCGTCAAACGCCTCGTCCAAGAAGTGGTAGTCAAACGGATAGGCCGGATCAAATCGTTTCAGTGTCTCGGTCATGTGCTCCAATGCCGCGGTGGTTTGCCCTTCTTTGATTTTGACAAACACCCGCCACGTGTTTTCGGGTTGGTAAACAATGAACATCGCCCCGATTTTCTGTTTGATGGAGTTGAGGTGGTAGTCTTTGAACACGCCCAAGATCGTACCATCCGTACCCCAAATGCGTACGGGGTGGTTGATGGCTTCTTCGGGTGTCAGATTCATTTGGCGCACAAAGGATTCGTTCACCAAAAAGCGGGTGCTGTCGGCCAAGCCCTCAAAATTGCGTCCCGCGGCCAACGGAATCCCCAGCGTAGGGAGAAACTCGTGGTCGCTGTTCAAGCTGCTGAACGGAGTCATATCATCTTCGGGCTTTCCGGCCCAGTCCACATCCAACGTCATGGAGCCGTGGTTGAAGGGAATGTGGCCGCCATAGGTGACATGGCTGATGGCCGCAGATTTTTTCAATTCCGTGCGAAACGCCTCCCGCGTCTTGTTCAACCCCGTGGTGATGTTGAAGTAAACCACGTTGGCGCGATCCAACCCCAGGTTTTTGTGATAGAGGTAGTCAATCTGCCGATAGGCCACCAAGCTGCCCACGATTAAAATTACCGTGAGTGTAAATTGAAAAACCACCAGCCCTTTTCGCAAGCGGGCCCCACCGGCCTGGGTTGAAACACTGCCCTTCAGCACGTTGGCAGGCATAAACGAAGACAAGAAAAAAGCCGGATAACTTCCTGCCACTACCCCCGTGGCCAAGGCGATGGCCAGCAGGCTCAAAAACACTTTCGGATCGGCCAGCCGGAAAACGATCTGCTCGTTGACCACGGAATTGAAAACAGGCAGCAGTAGCTGAACCAATACTACGGCAATGGCCAGGCTCAGCAGCGACAGCAAAACGGATTCCCCCACGAACCGGGCGATCAGGCTTATGCGTTCGGCACCCACTACTTTTCGCACCCCCACTTCGCGGCTGCGCGTGGCCGAGCGGGCGGTGGCCAGATTCATAAAGTTGATGCAGGCAATGAGTAAAATGAAAAACGCCACCAGGGTGAATACGCGCACGTACGCGATGCGGCCCCCGGTCGGCTTTCCGTTCTCCCACGTATTGTACAGGTAGGTATCGGCAACCCGTTGTGCCGCCATCTCGGTAATGCAGCCGCTGCATTTTGTTTTGATGTAGGGACGCAAGCGCGCATCAAACGCATCAAATGATACGCCTTCCCGAAGGCGCACAAATGTCAAATCATTGGTGTTGCTCCATTCGAGCAGCCAGGTGTTTTCTTTGGCCTTCCGTTCATAGGGGATTAGAAAATCAAATTGGAGGGTGGAGGTGGTGGGGATGTTCCGGTAAACGGCTGTCACCGTAAAATCATAACGCTCGCTTACGCGGAATACCTTACCCAGCGGCTCTTCCGTTCCAAAAAAGCGTGCAGCTGTTCGCTCGCTGATGGCGATGGCGTTGCCATTCGGCATGGGTGCCTGCCCGTTGCCCTTCACCAGAGGGAATCCAAAAAGATCGAACACTGCCGGATCACCCCAGCAGCCACTGACGAGGAAACCCTTTTCCTCATAACGAAGCAGCATTTCGTCACCCCAGTCGATTCGGGCCGTGGCCTCTACTTCCGGAAAGTCCGCGGGCATGTCAACGCCCAAAATGCCGGGGGTTGAAAGGGTTGTTTCCACCGCGCCCGAGCTGTACCGGTAGTTGGTCGCCAGTTGGTAGAGCCTATCCGCATGCGGGTAAGAGCGATTGACGCTGTGCTGATGGCGCACCCACAAAAGAATGAGGATGCTGGCCGTCAGCCCGATGGCCAGGCCCCCCACATTGATGGATGAATACCCGAGGTTTCGATAGAAATTTCGAAAGGACGTAATCAGATAGTTTTTGATCATGGCTTCAAAGTACAGGAAAACCGTGCATTTTTCTATTGGCTTTGGGGCCCACCAAAAAGTAATAACCAGCCACGCATCAGGTGGCGAAAAAGGACGCGGAGTGTGGTCCTGTTCATGGTGTGTGTGCCCGCACGGCAAAGGCACCCAAACTTGATCAACTTGCTTCCGGGCCTTGGCGTGCGCGTCTGTCTGCCGCTGCGAAGATCGGTGCCATGGCAAAAACCATCGAAAGGCAAAAAAAAGCCCGTTTCCGGGCTTTGGGTTGTTCCAGTATGAGCGTGGGTGTCCGATGGCGGTCGGCTCGTTATTCATCCCACCAGAAAAACGGCTCCTTTTTCTTGAAGTAGCGTTCATAGCTGTCGCGCGTGGTGATGCCGACCGGGCCTTCGTAAATACCCCCGACATTGCCCATGTCCTCCACCAGCACCTCCAGAGTGTTGCTTCCTTTTTTCAACAGCCCCGCGGGCACGGTGTACACCCGAAACGTAGCAAACGACTGGCTGGAGCCATACCGCTTCCCATCGTTGGTTTTACCGATCTCGCGGCCATTCAAAAACGCGCGGTCAAAGTCATCGATCTTGCCCAGCAGCAAAACCAGGTCTTGTTCTTTGGCCAAGAGCGCGTCCGACACGGAGAAAACCCGTTTGTACCAGGCATTGCCATCGTATTTGGAGTACCCCTGATGCTCCCAGGGCGAGGGCACCAAGATGTTTTTCCAGTCGGACTCATCGCCCGGTTTTTCGTCTTCCCACGTGCGATAAAATTGCCACAGCCCCTGCAAGTCTACCAACAGGCGGCTTTTGGGTGCCGGAAAGATGCCGAGTTTACCTTCAATGATACCCCCGCCCAGCGTGACATCAAACACGCGGATGGCAATCACATTCTGCCCGTCAAAGTTGATTACATCATTGGATAAATTGTACTTGCGTTCGTTGTTATACGCGGTCTTGAACTTGGGGGGCATGCTTCCCGAAAAGCCCACCAGGTTTCCGTTCAGGTACACCTCATCGCAGTCGTCAATGTAGCCCAGGTGCAGGTAGTACGACTCGTTTTTGTCCAGGCGCTTGCCGTCAAACTTTTTTCGGTACCAGGCAAAGCCATCGTAGCCGTTGAAGCCCTCGTCTTCCCAAGGTGAGGGGGCCATGATGATTTCCCATTCGCTGTCGTCAAATTGCGGGTTGGCCCAGGCCGCGCGGTCGCCAATGTGAAATTTCCAGGTGCCGTTGAGGCCAATCGACTGGGTGAAGGCGGGGGTCTGGAGGAGCAGTAGAAAAAGAAAAAAACAGTTTTTCAAGCAATCGGTCGGTTTTATCCAGGTCATCGGGCGGCACGAGTCGTTTTAAAAATACAAAAATGTTTGAGTGAGGGCGCGCTACCTGACCAGTGGCAACAGCGCCCTCCCCAAACAAACTCTATTTTGATGCTACAACCGGGTAGTTGTACGTGGTTTTTTCCAATTGGGCCGTCCATTTGCCGTTGGCACCGGCCGTCATGCGGTAGGTCACAGCCAAGTCGGCACTCGACACTTCAATCCAGAAGTCTTTGTTGGCCTGGCGCTGCACGCGGTACTTTTTGTTGAAGCCGCCTTCAAAGCTTTTGCCTTTTACGCGGTCGCTGGCGATGACTCCAGTGGCATCGGAGAATTTGATGTCCACCTGCTCGGCATCATAGCCGTAGATGAGCTTGATCACGTCCTTGTCGCTGGTGGGGATCACTTTTACGGCAGGGGCTGTTGTTTGGGCCGATGCTTCTTTCACGGACAGCGAGGCGACAATGGCTACCAAAACGCCTGCGATCATCATTTTTGTTTTCATGGTATGTGTTGATTGGGATGGTTGATTTTTGATTCCGTTCACAGTACAAATAACGGCCGGGTTTGCGGGGAAGATGTCACCGCGCGGTAAAGGGTTGTAACAAGATGTCACGGGGCAGTCAACGATCAACCTGCGCCAGGCGGCCTTGCTTGAATAAAAAAGCCGCGATGATTGATTCGATCCGCAAAGGTGGTAAGGGAAACAAAGACGGCTATGCAGTCATCGGGATGGGTGGCAGCGCCCTCAGAAGCCCAACCGTTACGCAGTCACCAGCTTGTATCCCGTGCCGTGCACGGTCAGAATTACTTTTGGCTGGTTAGGGTTTGTTTCAATCTTTTGCCGCAGGCGCACCATAAAGTTGTCTACCGTGCGCGTGGTGGGTTGCTCGTCATAGCCCCATACTTTCTCCAGCAGGTCATAGCGGCTCACCACCTGGTTTTTGTTTTGATACAGAAAGGCCAGTATTTCAAATTCCTTATGCGAGAGTCGTACCTCCGTCTCGTTTTCGCGGGCTACAAAGGCGGCAAAATCCAATTGCAACCGGCCGATGGAAGTCAGTTGCAGCTCTTTGGTGGGGATGCCTGCACTCCTGCGCAGGATGGCCTTGATGCGCGCCAGCAGCTCGCGCACGCCAAACGGTTTGGTGATGTAGTCGTCCGCCCCCAGTTCCAGCCCCAGCACCTTGTCGATCTCTTCACCCCGGGCGGTGAGCAACACAATGGGCGTGGCAATGCCGGCCGCGCGCGCGCTTTTACAAACATCAAAGCCCGACAGCTTCGGCAGCATCACATCCAGCAAGATCAGGTCTACGGGGTTGGCTTTTATTTTGGCCAGCCCGCGTTCGCCATCGCCTGCCACGTCCACCTGGTAGCCCTCCAATTCCAGGTTGTCTTTCAGGCCCATTTGCATGGCGGGTTCGTCTTCAATCAGTAAGATGCGTTTCATACAGTGTTGTTAGGAGCCAAGGGTAAAAAAATGGTGAACGTAGAGCCTGCTCCCAGGTCGCTTTCCACCGCTATCCGCCCCTTCTGTTGCGTCAGCAGTTGCCTCACCAGTGATAGCCCCAGTCCCGTGCCGCGGCTTTTGGCCAGGTTGCCCGTGGGTACGCGGTAAAACTTGTCGAAGATGTGTTTCTGATCGGTCCTGGCTATGCCCACGCCATGGTCACGCACGGCCAGCCATCCCTCGGTGGCACTTTGCCCGGTGCGCAGTTCGATCGTCTTCTCTTCGGGGCTGTACTTGATGGCGTTGTCGAGCAGGTTTACGATGATTTCCACCACTGCGTCTTTGTCGGCCAGCACGCGCGTGGGCGGTATGTCCTGCGCGTCATACACAAAGCCCTTGCTCTTCAAATGAAAATCATAGACGCGCAGTACGTCTTTGATTTCGTGGGCCAGGTCTACCGGTTGCAGGTGCAGGGTCTTTTTGCCCGCCTCCGTTTGGCTGAAGTTCAGAATCTTGTTGACGATGCCGGTCAGGCGGTGGGTTTCCTGGCGGATGATGGCATAGTATTCTTGTTTCTTCTCCTCCGATTTGGCGCGCCCCATCTCCAGCGTTTCGGCAAACATGCTAATGAGCGCCAGGGGCGTGCGTATCTCGTGCGATACGTTGGCCACAAAATCGGCTTTGTTTTGGGCCAGTTGCACTTCTTTTTTCACGCTGCGAAACGCCAGCACCACCGCCACCACCAAGATCACGTCCAGGCCGATCAGCAGCATGAGGTTGTTTTGTGTACGCTGCCGCACCAGGTGCTGCAGCGAGGCCCCCTGCGTGCGGATGCCCAGCGTGTAGCCGGGGAATACCCAGAAGTCCTTGGTGAGCATAGCGGAAGTCACCGTATCGCCCGAGAGGGTGGAGTACACCGGGGCCGCATTGTCTTTTTCATAAACCGCCAGCACAAACTGGTCTTTGGCAATCTTTTGCAGCTTGGGGCCTACCAGGTCTTCCACAAAGGCGGATGGCTCCACCACAAAGCCGGCTGTGCGGAGCGTGGCATTGGCGTTTTCGCTGATGAAGCAGACCACGTGGTAGTGGCGGAGGGCCGTATCGGGGGAGGCCAGCACTTCATTTTTTTGAAAGCCACTTTTCTTGTACCGCACCAGTTGGTTCAACTGCGGCTGGTGGAGGGCCAGCGTGTGGGCGATGGCCGGCCGGAGACGCGCGGCCAGGCCGCTATCCAGCGAGTGGATGGCCAGCCGCGGGCTTTGGCCGAGGGTGTCGGTATAGAAAATCAGGCGCAGCGACTCGTTGAGGGCCGCCAAATTTTGCAGGCCGGTGTTTTCTTCTGCGGCCGGGTCGCTGTCTAAGCTCACCTGCGTTTTGGACATCCAGTCGTTGATGATGTCATCCGAATACTGGTTCACCGAAAACAAAATACTCTCCAGTTGCTTTTCATAGATATCGCCAATCATTTTCTCGTCTTGGGTCAGCGATGAAATCTCATACACCGAAAAGAAAAGAGCCGGTATCAAAAAGACGGCTGTCAGGATCAGGGCTATCCGCTGGGTGGGGTTCATGGCGATACAGATACAATCATACGGCTTTTTGCATGCCCCCGGCCAACAAAAGTTGTATCAAATTGTCACAGGCCGACCGGTCAGCGCATTTTTGACCGCTTGATCAGGTAGGCTTGCAGCACTTGCTGATAGGGCGTCTGCGCGTTGGCCGAGATAAAATCGACTTTTAGTTGGTGGCATTTCATTTCCAGCTCGCGGTGGAAGGCCGCCAACTGTTGCTCATACCGCTCGCGTATTTCGCCCGGTTGCAGCCGCAGCCGCTCGTGGGTTTCCAGATCAATGAACTCGTAGGGGCGCTCGTCAAAGTCAAACGAAAGCTCGGTGGGGTGGTCGCTCACGTGAAAGAGCAGCACCTCGTGTTTGTTGTGTTTGAGATGTTGCAAGGCCTTGAACAGCTCGGCCGTGTCTTCGCCTCCGTCAAACATATCGCTGAACAAAATCACCAGCGACCGTTTGTGCGTTTTTTCGGCCACCTCGTGCAGCACCTGGGCCACCCGGGTTTGCTTGCCGCCTTCCGTTTGGCCCAGGCGCAGCTCCAGCAGGTTGAACAGCTTTTGCAAGTGGCTGGACGATGACTTAATGGGGGTGTATTCTTCGATCTTATCCGAAAACAGGCATAGGCCTACGGCATCGCGCTGCTGCTGCAGCAGGTAGGCGAGGGCGGAGGCGGCATACACGCTGAAGCGGAACTTGGCCAGCGTGGGCCGTGGGTAAAACATGGAAGAGGAACTGTCGAGGGCGATGAGGCAGCGCAGGTTGGTTTCTTCCTCATATTGCTTGGTGTAGAGCCGGTCGGTGCGGGCAAACACCTTCCAGTCGATGTGGCGTGTGCTTTGCCCCTCGTTGTAGAGCCGGTGTTCGGCAAACTCCACCGAAAAGCCGTGGTAGGGGCTTTTGTGCAGGCCGGTGATGAAGCCTTCCACCAGTTGGCGGGCCCGTATTTCCAGGCTCAGGGCGGGGGTGTTTTCGGCAAAGTTTGCGGCCATGGACTTGAAAATAGGCTTTTTTTGGCGATAATTGGGCAAATAACGGCATAAGCAAACGCCCCACCGCCAAAAGTGTTTTGAAAATTTGCACTAAAAAAAGGAACCTTTTACCTTGGGTCTACCAAAGCCGAGAACTAAACCTAACCAAACACTACCTAGTCCGTGGAAGAGAGCAAAACAAACGGCCGTGACGAGATTTTCTCAGAGAAAGTAAAAGCCGGCAAGCGCACCTATTTTTTTGACGTCAAGTCCACCCGCTCAAACGACTACTACCTGACCATCACCGAAAGCAAAAAGCGGTATCACAAAGACGAAGAGGGCTTCACGTATGAAAAGCACAAGATCTTTTTGTACAAAGAGGACTTCAACAAATTTATGGAGGCGCTCACCCACACGGTGAACCATGTGAAGAACGAGTTGATGCCCAACGTGGACTTCAGCCAGTTTGACCAGCGCGAAGACCATGAAACCGAAGAAGGCGAGCCGAAGGTATCGGCCATGAACAGCGAACTGAAGTGGGATTGACCGCTTGCCTCCCCACGGCAAGTACCTGAACCTAACCCACGAGACCTCTTCCACGCGAGTGGGGGAGGTTTTTTTGTGACACTACGAAACCCAGTACGCTTGGGCCGCAGTTAGCGCAGCACGGTGA
>JALONI010000098.1 GCA_025455015.1 Cyclobacteriaceae bacterium
AACATTATGCTCCAGTGCGCAACCGATCGCAAGGCCGGCTGATCTTCTGTGTGCTCGCTTTCCTTTGCCTTGTTTCCTGCCATCAAGAGGGTACGCGAGAAACCAAAGAAAACACGAGTGCGCGAAAAGGAGATAGTGTTTCCGCCCGCGGGCATTTTGCAGCGGTGGAAAACCTGCACCTGGGTGCTTTGGAATCCGATTTAGCTTTAATGCAGTACACACACTATGGTGATTTTTTGGACGGGAAATGGCTGTCGTTCTATACCGCAGGGCAACCCGATTTTCTCTTGTTCGGCATTAAGCCGCTGATGGTGCGACTGTACTTCGCCAACGGTGTGCTATACCGAAAGCGCTATTGGTTTTCGAAGGATGTAGGGCCTGAAATCTTTCACCACTTACAACTTGATTACGCAAACTATCAAGCCGCCCCATCGGTCACAGTGCTTCTGCCGGACCGCGAACTGCGGTATCAGAAAAATGGGGCGTTTCAGGTAATCGAAAGTCTACGGTAGTGTCCCGCTTGCTGGCAAGAGAGCTTCGATCAATCTTTCAAACTTAGAGAGCCGTTTCATCCGGCAGCACCTCAATATCGCGGATGAGTACTTTTTTGGCGATGGCCTGCCCGGTTTTGGTGGCGGCCAATCCGCCCAAGGCGGTCTCTTTATATCGCGTTTCCATGCTCGCTCCAATTTCACCCATGGCTTCAATCACTTCGTCTACGGGAATGACGCTGCTCACATTGGCCAACGCTATTTGAGCCGAACTATTGGCGATGGCCGCAGCGCTGGCATTGCGCACCACGCACGGCACTTCCACCAATCCCGCCACGGGGTCACAAACAAGACCCAACATACACTGCACGGTAATGGCTACGGCATTAAAAATCTGATCGGTATCTCCACCCAGGCAAAACACAATGGCCCCTGCGCCCATCGCTGCAGCCGTTCCCGTCTCGGCCTGGCAGCCTCCAACCGCCCCGGCAATGCTCGCCTTTTGCTCCATGATCAGCGCAATGCCCGCGGCCAACAACATGGCGTCAATGATTTGTTCATCCGCGATGCCGTGTATCTCTTGCAAGGTGTACAGCACGCCCGGCATGATGCCGCTGGCACCGGCTGTGGGCGCAGCCACTACGCGGCCCATGCAGGAGTTCACTTCCTTGGCCGCCAGCGCCCGCGCAATCAATTTCTGAAACTCTACCGACAAGACGGCCTTCGGATAGCGGTACACTTTCTTTGCTCCATTGTTGATCATGCCCGAGCGCGAGGTCATGTCTTTCTCCAAGCCCGTGTTCACCGCATCTTTCATCACCTCCCATGCGTGGCGAAGCCCCTCGCGTATCTGCGGCTCGGTGCGGGGCCGTATGTTCATTTCATACTCCACCACCAATTGCACCAGCGACTTTGATGTGGCCTGGCTTTCGGTTTTCCAACTTTCAAACGACTCGAATAAAAACGGCATGGGGGTGCGTTAACGGGAAGCAATTTACACTATTTCAAACGTTTGTGTCAGCGGGGGTGTGTTTCAAATTGATGCGCGTCCGTTACCTCACCCTGGCCCAATGCCTGCAAAGCAACAGTCTCTGCCCCCCTCTCCATTGGAGACGGGAACGATACGCACCGAAAAACTACGCTGCCTGGATGGGGTGAGGTTAAGCGCGTCAATTAAGATGCACCTTCCGCGGGTTGGTTCGTGGGCAAGTGGCTATTACTTTTGGCCATGCGCTTTGGTTTGATCGTGTGTTGGCTGGCTTGGGCGGCCCCCCAGCCCGACAATTTTTGGCATGTGCTGGCGCAGGTAGGATTTGAGAAAAAGAAAAGTGCCAATGGCTGGGCGGTGGACGTGCCCGTATTCAGCACCCACGTAAAAAGCTGGAACGGCCAGCGCATCACGCTGAAGGGGTATATCCTGCCTGCGGGCGAGGTGGGCAGCACCCGCTATATGTTCTCCTCCCAACCTTTCAATCTATGCTACTTTTGCGGGGCAGCCGGCCCCGAAACGGTGGTGGAATTGGATACCCGTGAAAAAATCCTGTTCAGCAGCAAGCCCATGACGATTGCCGGCACGCTGGTGCTCAACGCCACCGATGAAGACCGCCACATGTACATCCTGACGGACGTAAAAATAGTGTCGCGTTAAAAGTCAATTTCGCCCAGCAGCTCTGCGCTCTCCAAAATGTAAACCATCTGATTGGGGTTTCGGTTGTTGAGCATCAGCCGCCCTTTGAGCTCCACCGGCTTGTCGGTATAGCGCACCGGACTGGACGAAAAAACCTCGATGACCGTTTCGGGCCCACCCACGCCACAAAAAAAACAGGCGTTGAGTGGCAGGGAAGTAAACATAAAGTGGGAGCTCTTTAACCCGCCTTCAAATGGCACCAAAAAACCCGGAACGGTGACGGTTTTGCCGTTGAGCGCTTGCGCCTCCTTGCTAAAAATCGGCTTGCCAAAATCCAACCACGCCTTGTCGGCCTTGTCATAGTCGACCTGGTAGAGCTTGGGCCATACATCAGAGGGTAAACCCGAATACGATTTTTTTTGGGCGGCAACACCGGTTGCCAACGCCATGCACACCATGATCCAAAAGTTTTTCACGCCAGGGGTAGTTCTACCGCAAAGGTAGAGCCTTTTCCATACTCGCTCACTACCGCAATCGTGCCCCCCATCTTCTCGGCCGCCTCCTTGGCGATGTAGAGCCCCAGCCCCGATCCGGTCGTGCGGGTGGAGCCGCGGTAAAACATGGTAAAGAGCTTCTGCAACACCTCTTCGTGCATGCCCTCGCCATTGTCGGTGATCAACACCTGAATACGTCCGTCTTTTTGCCGGCACGTTACCCGCACCCAGGGGTGGGGCTCGTGCGGGCGTTGAAATTTAATGGCATTGGAAAGGATGTTATTGAGGATGATTTTCAAGCGCAGTTTGTCAGCGGTGATCACGTGCTCCTCCAGGGTATCACACGCAAAGGCGATGCGTTGAAAGTTATCGATGTAGCGCAGGTTTTCGATGACTTCGAGGCAAAGGGCCTTTAGGGCGATCGGCTCCACGGAAACCGCCATCCGGTTATTGCGTGAGTAGTCCAAGATCTCGCGGATAAACAAGTCGAGTTTGTTGACGCTTTGCTCCACCTTGCTCAGGTATTCTTCGCGATTGTTGATGTCCTTATCCAGTTTGCTGATGTTCACCAGCCCCTGGATGGAGCGCAACGGAGCACTCAGGTCGTGCGAAACGCTGTACACAAAACGGTCCAGCTCTTGATTGGCTTGTTCCAGCTCTTTGTTTTGGTTGCTCAGTTTTACCTCCACTTCGCGCAGGTCGGATACCACCCGGCCGATGAGCGCGCTGAAAACCGCCAGCAGCAAATTGCCGAGAAAAATATTGATGATGGGGCTGTCATGATGGAAGAGCGCCATTTGACGCTGCGTAAAGGCAAACGGAAAGATATAGGTCACCAAAAAAATCAGCAGGTTACAGATCAACACCTCGCCAAAACCAAACCGGATGGAGATGTACAAGCTCACCAGCCCGAACACAAACCAATATTGCTGAAAAGGCAGGTAGATGGAAAGCGCAATGATGCCCGTGTACAGGAGGAGCGTTTCCAGCCGCTCCCATGGGCCCAGCCTTCGCGGCCAGGGCAATGACACCTGCGTGGGAATGGTGGTGAGCCCGTGCCGGTGCAGCCAGGGGGTGAGCCAATAAAATGCGATCAACGCCACGCCCACGTTGGCTGTGGTGGCGCCCAGCCAATTCCGCAAAAACTGGATCCAAAACAGTTCATACGGCTGACTGCCAAACGCGGTAAAAAAGTTCTGCAGTACCAATAAGTTGAGGGCCGTGGGGCCAAACAGTCCCAGCCAACCTAACAAGAGCAGGTTCTTGGTGTCCGGCACCCAGTACTTTCCTCGCGCCAGCCGCAAAAACAACAGCCAAAAAAAGAAGGCAAAAGTAAGTTCGGCCAGGGGGTACACAAACCACTGCCACCAAACCGTAACGCCCCAAAAGCGGGTGAACAAAAACGAATTGACGTACAAGGCGGGCAGCACACGCCACGGCCCCCACCAACTCAGCAACACAATCGAAAAAACGGTGGGCAGGTAAATACTTCCCACGCCTGCATCGTATCGGTAATGAATGGATACGTAGCTGCCCAACGCAAAAAGCAGGGGCGGAACCGCCCACGTCCACCACGGAAGTCGTTGCCTGGATGCCTCCACCATGCGGCCAAAGTAAGCGTGCGTAGGCACAGTAAAAAATAAAAATGCCCCGTCTTTGAACGGGGCATGGTGCGTGCGCAAAAAGAGAGGTGATTCCTAAACCGAGGCTACCTCTTTGGTCGCATATTCTTCCATGGGCAAGCAACTGCACACCAGGTTGCGGTCGCCATAGGCGTTGTCTACCCGGCTTACCGCGGGCCAAAACTTCGACTCCTTGACAAACGGAAGCGGGTAGGCCGCCTTTTGGCGGGTGTACGCATGTTGCCAAACATCTGCCGTGATGACGGCCGCGGTGTGAGGCGCATTTTTCAGCACGTTGTCTTCTTTACCATATTTTCCCTCCTCCACTTCGCGTATTTCGTTGCGTATCTCGATCAAGGCCTCCACAAAGCGATCCAGTTCCGCCTTGGGTTCACTCTCGGTGGGCTCAATCATAATGGTGCCGGCCACCGGAAATGACACGGTAGGCGCGTGAAATCCATAGTCCATCAACCGCTTGGCAATGTCTTCCACTTCGATGCCCGTCTTTTTGAAATCGCGACAGTCCACGATCATCTCGTGGGCCGCGCGGCCGTGCGTACCGGTGTACAAGATCTTATAGTGCCCATGCAGGCGTTCTTTGATGTAGTTGGCGTTGAGGATGGCCAGCTTGGTGGCGTTGGTCAGTCCCTCGCCACCCATCATGGCAATGTACGCATAGGAAATCGCCAGGATGCTGGCGCTGCCGAACGGAGCAGCCGAGACCGCGGTAATGGATTTTTCGCCCCCGGTTTTCACCAGCGCATGGCCCGGTAAAAACGGCTTCAGTTTGTCGTTGACACAGATCGGACCCATGCCCGGGCCACCGCCCCCGTGCGGAATGCAAAAGGTTTTGTGCAAATTTAAATGGCATACATCTGCCCCGATGTTGGCCGGAGAAGTAAGGCCCACTTGGGCATTCATGTTGGCACCATCCATATACACCAGGCCTCCGTTTTGGTGGATGGTTTCACATATTTCTGTGATCGCCTCTTCAAACACACCGTGTGTGGAGGGGTAGGTAACCATCAAACATGCCAACCGATCTTTGTATTGCGCTGCCTTTGCCTTCAGGTCGGCCACGTCTACTTTTCCTTCTTCGTCTGATTTGGTCACTACTACTTCCATGCCGGCCATCACCGCGCTGGCGGGGTTGGTGCCATGGGCCGAAGACGGTATCAGGGCAATGTTGCGATGGTGGTCGCCCCGGTGTTGGTGATAGGCGCGTATCACCATCAACCCGGCATATTCTCCTTGCGCCCCGCTGTTGGGTTGCAGCGACACCCCGGTGAAACCGGTCACTTCTTTGAGCCACTCCGCCAACTCGCCAATCATTTGCTGATAACCCAGGGTCTGGTCGGCCGGGGCAAATGGGTGAATGTGACCCAGTTCCGGCCAGGTCACCGGGATCATCTCCGTGGTCGCATTCAGTTTCATCGTGCATGAGCCCAGCGAAATCATGGAATGCACCATGGAAAGGTCTTTGTTCTCCAGTTTTTTGATGTAGCGCAGCATTTCGTGCTCGCTGTGGTGCGAGTTGAAAACGGGGTGTGTCAGGTAGGCCGTCTGGCGGATCAACCCGCGGGGTGCCTTTACCTCTACCGTTGGGGCCGGTGCCGGTACGGTGGCACCAAAAATGGCTGCCATGCCCCGGATGTCCTCCACGGTGGTGGTCTCATCCACCGAGATACCGATGCGCCCATCCGCGAAGTAGCGGAAGTTGATGCCTTGCTCTTCGGCCTTTTTTCGGATGGCCGCGGGTTGGCCGGCTTTGATGCAAAGAGTGTCGAAGTAATGGTCATTTACTTGTGCGATGTTGGCGGTTTGCAGCGCGTTGTCCAACCGTTGCGTCAGCGCGTGGATACGGCCCGCTATTTTCTTCAGTCCTTGGGGCCCGTGGTAAACGGCATACATGCCCGCCATCACCGACAACAAAACCTGGGCTGTGCAGATGTTAGAGGTTGCCTTTTCCCTGCGAATGTGCTGCTCGCGCGTTTGCAGGGCCATGCGATAGCCCGGGTTGCCGTGCGCATCTACCGAGGCGCCAATGATGCGGCCCGGCATCTGGCGTTTGTATTCGTCTTTGGTGGCGAAAAAGGCAGCGTGCGGTCCGCCAAAGCCCATGGGTACGCCAAAGCGTTGGGAGGAACCCACCACCACATCCGCCCCCATCTCACCGGGCGATTTCAACAGCAAAAGTGCCATCAGGTCCGTGCCCATGACTACGGCCACCTCGCGCTCGTGCGCAGCCGCAATAAACGCGGTGTGGTCTTTGATGGCTCCGTGGTCGTTCGGGTACTGTACATACACCCCAAAAAGGTCGGCATCGGTAATGTCCACCGTAGCCAGGTTTCCCACCTTTAGTTCCACGCCAATGGGGGCGCAGCGGGTCTTGAGCACATCAATGGTTTGGGGAAACGTATGCTCATCCACAAAAAAGACAGGCGCATTTTTCTTGGTTGCTTTGCGCGATGCATACAGCAAGTGTACTGCCTCGGCCGCAGCCGTGGCCTCGTCCAGCAAGGAGGCGTTGGCAATCTCCATACCGGTCAGGTCGATGACCATGGTTTGGTAGTTGATCAACGCTTCCAGGCGCCCCTGGGCAATCTCCGCCTGGTAGGGCGTGTAGGCCGTGTACCAACCGGGGTTTTCCAAGATGTTGCGCAAGATGACCCCCGGGGTGATGGTTTGGTAATAGCCCGCCCCGATAAAAGATTTGGCGATTTTGTTTTTCCCCATCATCTGTTTGAAGTCCTGCAGGAACACATGCTCCGATTTGGCGGCAGGCAGGTTCAGCGGTTTTTTCAATCGGATATTGGCCGGCACGGTTTGGTCGATCAGCTCGTCAACCGAAGAAGCCTTTACCACGTTCAGCATTTCGCTGATCTGGTGTGCGCGGGGCGCGTTGTGGCGATTTTCAAATTTTTCGGAGTAGTGGGGATCTAGTGACATGGAGGGTGATGTTTCAGCAAAACAAGGATAAAACAAGATCGTGCGGGGCAAGTTTCGGGTGGCGGGTTAAACAACCCGCCACCCGGTAACCGGAGCCGGTACGCTAGAAGCGTTCAAACTGCGAAAAAAAGAAGTTGCCTTCCAGGGCTGCGTTCTCGTCCGAGTCACTTCCGTGGATAGCGTTGGCATCGATGGACTTGGCAAACAGCGCGCGGATGGTGCCGGGCGCGGCCTTTTTGGGGTCGGTGGCGCCAATCAATTTGCGAAAGTCTTCCACCGCGTTGTCCTTTTCCAGGATCATGGGCACAATGGCACCCGATGACATGTAGGCGCACAATTCGCCATAAAAGGGCCTTTCTTTGTGGATGGCGTAGAATTGCCCGGCCAACTCGCTGGTCAATTTCACTTTTTTCATCGCCACGATGCGGAAGCCCGCCTCTTCAATCATTTTGGTAATCGCTCCGGTATGTCCTGCACTGACGGCATCAGGCTTGATCATGGTAAACGTTCTGTTTCCTGCCATTTGTTGAGGTTTAAAAATTTGCGCGCAAAGGTATTAAAATGGCCCGACTTTAAACTCGCCAACGGTGGGATGGAGAAGTAAAATCCGCACTAGGGTATTTGGGCGAGCAAGGCAGAAAGAAGGCGCGCACTGATCGTCTCCGATTCGGATTTGTCATACATCGTCAGCAAAAAAACGGTTCGGCCCCGAACAGTAACGTAGGTGATAACTCTGGCCCCACCGCTTTTGCCTTTTCCTTTCGAAGCTATCGAGAGGCGTATTTTGTAACAACTGTTGCCCAGCGGCACCCCTTAGTCGGGCCGCTTTTTCAAGTCTTATACCAGATGGATGTATTCTGCCTTTAACGATGGATACTTTTTTGCCAGCCGCTTGACGTCCTTTTCAAATCGGGGCAACATTCGAACATCAAAGCTCATCGATGAGTTCCTCGGCATTCCGAGCCTTCAGCTTGCCCGTCTTTACTTTCTTCATTTCACCTACGGCCTCGGCCAATCCTGCCAGTACGCCCGCCTGATGCGAGGTAAGCTCGCGCACTTTGATACCCGGCAATGCGTGTAATAGCTGCAAAACGAAGCCAGCTTTCCCGTCCGGCACTTCAATTAGCAATTTCATTTGCTGCGTTCGTGTAGTTAGTCCCTATCTTCAAAGGTAGCATGATTTTTTTATCGCCTCCAACCTCGAAGCGACTCACTTGTAATCTCCCCTTTTCTACCGATTTTTGCCCCTTCGCATCGCATGGAAAACCTGGCCGCTGTCAAAGAATTGCTCGCAAGCCCCAAACGGGTGGCCATTGTGACGCACTTTAAGCCCGATGCCGATGCCCTCGGCTCCTCGTTGGGCCTGGCGGGGTATCTCCGCAAAAAGGGACACGAAGTTACCGTCATCACCCCCAGCGATTACCCCGATTTTCTGGCCTGGATGCCGGGCCATGAAGGCGTTATTGCGCTGACCAAAACCAACCCCGAACCGGGCCGCAAAGCCGCGGCTCTTTTGGCAACCGTTGACATCCTCTTCTGCCTTGACTTTTCCAGCCTCAACCGCATCCACGAACTGGGGCAAAAAGTACAGGAGTCAAAGGCGGTAAAAATCATGGTCGATCACCATCAAGAACCCGAAGACTTTGCCGCGTTTCGGTTTTGGGATGTGCAGTCGGCCTCCACAGCCGGGCTCATCTTTGAACTGATTGATCTGCTGGGCGAAAAAGCCTTGATCGACATCCCCATTGCCACCTGCTTGTACGCGGGGCTGATGACCGACACGGGAGGCTTCCGGCACAATAACACGCGGCACAAAGAGTTCTTGATTGCTTCCGAACTGGTGGCCCGGGGCGCCAGCCCGCATGACATCGCCAAAAACGTGTACGAAACCAATACGCTGGAGCGCTTGCGCATCACCGGCTACGCACTGTACGAAAAGCTGGTGGTACTGGCCCCCTACCGCACCGCCTACATAGCCCTGTCGGCCAAAGAACTCAAGAAGTTCAATGCCCAAACGGGCGACCTGGAGGGGCTGGTGAACTATGGGCTGTCCATCAGGGGCATCAAGATGGCCGTGCTCTTGTACGATCGGCAAGAGGAAATCAAATTGTCGTTTCGCTCCCTGGGTGGTTTTTCCGTGGCTGAGTTGGCGCGCGTCCACTTTGAAGGCGGGGGCCATCACAATGCCGCGGGCGGCACATCCAAGGAAAGCCTGGAAAAAACGGTGGAAAAATTTTTGCACCTTTTGCCCCGTTACCAAGAGGCGTTAAACAAGTAACTAATTTTAACTTTTGATAAACCCACACATGAGAAACGTAGCTGTATTGATGATGGCCGCCTTGTTTGCCTTAGTGGCCTGCAACAACGAAAAAGAAACGCCCGCGGGGCAGACGTATAAACTGGTGCGCAAGGGCGATGGCGTCAAAGGCAAGCCGGGTGAGTACCTGGTGATGGAGATGCTTTTCAAAGACGGAAAAGACTCCGTGTGGAACGACACCAAGAAAAACGATTTGCCGGTAGTGATGCAAGTGTTCGACTCGGCCCAATTGCTCACGGCCGATGGGGTGATGCAGGTGCTGCAGTCGCTGACCAAAGGCGACAGCGCGGTGTTTTCCGTATCCGCCAAAAACCTGTTTGAAAAAACCTGGGGCCAGGCCGTGCCGCCCAACGTAGACACCACCTCGCTCTTCACGTTTCATGTGTCGCTGACGAAGATATTGTCAGAGCAGGACTTCCCCGCTTTCCGCGATGAATACCAGGCCAAGCAAATGGCCAAAATGGAAAAAGAAAAAGAAGAGCAGCGCGCCAAAGACAACAAGCTATTGGATGATTATCTGGCGGGAAAAAACATACAAACCATAACCACGCCCTCAGGGCTGCGCTACGTGATTACCCAGGCCGGCAAAGGGCCCACCGCCACAGACGGTGATGAGGCAAGCATTCACTACGCGGGCTTTAACTTGCGAGGCGAGTGCTTCGATACCAGCATTGAAGCCGTGGCCAAAGAGCAAGGCCGGTACGATTCGGCCCGGGCGTACAATCCGTACAAAGTGGTGGTGGGCTCCAGCCCGCTGATTGAAGGCTGGCAAGAGGCGCTGAAACTGATGAACAAGGGCAGCAAGATGACCGTGTACATTCCTTCCGGATTGGCTTATGGACCGCAGCCCAGAAGTGCCGAGATTGGCGAGCATGAAATTTTGATGTTTGACATGGAAATGGTGGATTTGAAACCCGCTAAAAAATAATTCCTATGCGAATCGTTTCCTGCCTGATGGTGCTGGTGGCTTGTACGTCTTGCTTCCAACAACCGGAGATACCGTCATTTG
>JALONI010000152.1 GCA_025455015.1 Cyclobacteriaceae bacterium
TACGTTATTGTGACCATAGAGGATAAATGAAGTAGCCGTATACGAAACCCCCGTCACGATCAACCCGGCCGAATTTGCTTCGCCATGGACAGTGCCATTCAACTGGCCAACACCGGCCACTTGAAAATCAAAGTTGCCATTGGCCGGTGTATCGCCTGCATAGGTGTCGGTGCCTCCAACTAACGTGGTTCCATATTTTGCACTGAGGTAATTGTTGATAATGCGCACCTGCGCGTCATTCAACTTCCGATCGTACATGATTACCTCGGCAATGTCGCCCTGCAGTGCATCGGCCGGCTCGAAGCCGCCATTCAGCAGGTCCTGGTCGTTACCCAAGGCAAGCGTACCACCCGCATCGATCGTCTGATTTACCTTAAACCCATTGACCAACCGGAATTGCCCGCCACTTTCGGCTCCGTCCACATGATAGTTTAAGCGGCCATCAATATTTTCCCAACTATTCAGCAAAATGCGCCAGGCATTGTTGCTGGTAGCTATGGTGGACTGATCGAAGATGCCATCAATTAAAAAAGTGCGCAGCGCATCGCTGTTTCGGAGCAGGTACTCATTCGAGGCGGCATCGCTGGCCGCGTACGACACGAGTCCATCGCCCGTATCTGACGTGCGGTACACCAGAATAGTGGTGATGCCCGACTGTGGCATGTCGGTAAAGGAGTTGATCACAATGCGGTTGTCGGCCTTGCTGAACCGAGCGTAACCAAGTCCGTTGGGCGGTGTGGTGGTATTGTTAAATACGGGGCTGGTGGCCGCCACAGCCGTCAAATTGTTGTTGTTGCCCGAGCGATCGGTCCACGTGAGGATGTCGGCTCCATTGGGCAGCGCCAGGCTATTGGCTTCCAGCCACAATACATTGCGCGGTTGCCCCGTACCAAGCGTGTTTCCGATACCTCCCGGCCCGGTTTGGGCCCATGCGTGAAGACAAAAAATAAAGAAAAAGGCAAAAAGTGAGGATGCCCTAAGCGTATTCATCGGTTCAGGTTTATTCGTAAATCGTAAAAGTAGTCAAAATCGTCAATTTTTAGGGTTTTTTTCGATCAAACCTCAGTACAGCACCCTGAATTTGATCGTTTGCTCGATGGCGCGGAGCTTCTTGATCACGTCTTTATTGTATTGTTTGTTGATGTCGGTAATCACGTACCCGATTAACTCATTGGTTTTCAGGTACTGCCCTACGATGTTGATGCCGTTTTCCGCCAAAACCTGATTGATTTGAGCCAAGATGCCCGGTACGTTTTTGTGGATGTGGATGAGGCGATGGGCGTTCTCCAGCGTGGGCAGCGCCAAGTTGGGGAAATTGACACTCACCGAGGTGCTTCCTGTGTTGATGTAATCCATCATTTTGCCCGGAACAAACATGCCAATGTTTTCTTGTGCCTCCAATGTACTGCCCCCGATATGTGGGGTGAGGAGGGTGTTTGGTAACCCGCGCAGTTCTGAAATAAATTCCTCGGCATTGCTGATGGGCTCATAAGGGAACACATCCACCGCGCACCCGGCCACTTTACCCGACACGATGTTATGCTTTAGCGCCTGTATATCAACCACATGCCCGCGGCTCAAGTTGAGAAAAATGACACCGTCTTTCATGGCCTCAAACTCTTTGGGGCCAATCAATAGGGTGTTGGACTCACGACCGTCTACGTGCAGGGACACCACATCGGCCTGCGAAAGCAACTCGTTTAAGCTCTTGCATTTCACCGCGTTGCCAAGGGCCAGTTTCTCTTCGTTGTCATAGTAGAGAACCTTCATCCCCAAATTCTCGGCCAGCACCGACAGCTGAGTGCCAATGTTGCCATAGCCGATCAAGCCTAATTTCTTGCCCCGTATTTCAAAGCTCCCCTTGGCTGATTTATCCCAAACGCCCTGGTGCATGCGGGTGGATTTGTCGGGGATGTTGCGCATGAGCATGATGATTTCTGCCAACGCCAGTTCCACTACCGAGCGCGTATTGCTGAATGGCGCGTTAAACACCGCCACGCCTTTTTCCGTGGCGGCCCGCAGGTCGATTTGGTTAGTGCCAATGCAAAATGCCCCGATCACCATCAGGCGGTTGGCATGGTTCAGTACTTTGGCCGTTACCTGTGTTTTCGAGCGTATCCCCAGCACTGACACGTTTTTGATTTTCTCGCAGAGCTCATCCTCGTCCAGGCCGGCCGGGTAAGTCTCCACGTTGAACCCTTCTGCCCGCATCAGCTCCACGGCCACGGGGTGGACGTTTTCCAACAGCAGCACGTGGATGCGGTTTTTCGGATAGGAGATGGCGGTGTTCAGTTTATTCAAATACAGGAACTCATCCAGGCTAGGGGCCACGTGATCCGCATTCTTGAGCACGTTCTCACGTTCCACATTCTCAGTAAACGCATAAAACTTGTTGGCCAGCCCCGAATGCTTGATTTCGTAGTCCGTGTACCCATCGCCAATCACGTACACATCGCCTGGTAAATTTAACCGCTTAAGCTGTTCCACTTTACCGTTGTTAACGGACAGGGGATTCTCCCGGTCAAAGCCTGTGACATTGCCGGCCTCGTCAAACGTGAAACGATTGGCAAAAATGTTTTCCGGCTTTATGCCAAACTCCGTTACAATGGGGTCGATGAAGGCGTGAAAGCCGTTGGAAATTATGTAGATGTCATCGGCATACGCCTGAAAAAATTCCTTGTTGCGCTTGAACGACTCCGACACCTTGTCGCGCAATGCCACCACCAGTTGGCTCAGTTGCTTTCGGTT